>NZ_JAWDIV010000004.1:0-386198 GCF_032464655.1 Rhizobium sp. 25PS6 | reverse complement strand
CGAGGGGATGGCCGTCCTTACTCTCGCCGAACGCACGGACTTGATGTGCTGCAATAGAAGCCGCTTGAGCTGCATCACCCCAGGCTCACACTCTTGAACGCGGCGATGATGCTTTGGGCAGCGAGCTGCGCCTCATCTGACGTCGTCTGGAAATTGGTGACGGAGAGGCGCAGCACGTCGCGGCCGCGCCATTTGGCGCCGCCGGCGAAGATGATGCCGTCCGCCTGAATCTTTTCGATCGTCTTTCGCGTCAGTGCGTCGCCTTCTTCGTTCGGCAGGTCGGCTCCGAAGCGGATGACGAGCTGGTTCAGCGCCACCTCGTTCAGAATGGCGATGCCCGGTTGTTGCGACAGGAGATCGGCCACCAACCGCGCTGAGGCGCAGCACTGGTCGATCAGGGCGGCGATGCCGTCGCGGCCGAGATGTTTCAGCATCGCCCAGGTGGCAAAGCCGCGCGCCCGTCTCGAAAGCTCGGGCACGTAGAGTGAGGGATCGCGTTCGCCTTCGCCTGCGAGCGGCAGGTAGCTCGCGGCGATCGTCATGGCGCGGCGATGGGCGAGCTCGTCGCGGACGATCGCATAGCCGCAATCATAGGGCGTCTGCAGCCACTTGTGGCCGTCGGTCGCCCAGCTGTCGGCCGCTTCGATGCCGCGGCTGAGGTGGCTGGTCTTCGCTGATGCCTGCGCCCAGAGGCCAAAGGCGCCATCGATATGCACCCAGGCGCCTTTCGCCTTCAACAGCGGGATGATGGTGGCGAAATCGTCGAAGGCGCCTGTATTGATCTGCCCCGCCTGGAGAACGGCGATGACCGGTCCACAGAAAGTATCGAGCGTGCCCGCCAGCGCGGCCGGGTCTATCCGTCCCATCGCGTCGGCGGGCAGGCGCAGCACGCGATCATGCCCGAGGCCGAGGAACTGAAGCGCTGAGAAGACGGTCGTGTGGGCATCGTCGCCGATCAGCACCGTAATCTCAGGCGCCCCGAACAGGCCCTTTGCGTCGGCATCCCAGCCCACCTGGCGCAGCACCTCGCCGCGGGCGGCGGCGAGGCAGGTGAAGTTCGCCACCGTCGCGCCGGTGACGAAGCCGACCGAGCTTTCGGCCGGCAGCTTCAGGAGATCGAGAAGCCATCTCGCCGCGACGGTCTCGACGGCGGCCGCGGCCGGGGCGGCGGCATGGTTTCCGGCATTCTGGCCCCAGGCGCTGGTGAGGAAATCGGCCGCGACGCCGACCGGATGGGAGCCGCCGATGACCCAGCCGAAAAAGCGCGGCCCAGTGGTCGCATGCAGCCCGGGTTCGGCGCCGTCCGAGAGACGCCTGATGACATCAATCATATCGGAACCGGCAGCCGGCAGCGGCTCTTCGAAACAGGCAAGCGAGGCTGCGTAGTCGTGGGTGGGCATATGGCGGGCGGGCGCTGCCTGCCGGAACGCGGCCGCAAGGCGGGCGGCTTCCTGAAACAGAGATGCAATTGCCGTCATGCGGATCCCCCTGCCGCCACCGATCCTGGAGGGCCTCACCCTCGAAAGCAGGCTGCTGGCACACGCAATCTAGCCCATATCGCCGAGGCTGTCTTCGCCTGGCAGAACTCGGATCTGGGTTCCGGGGCCTTCCTTGGGCTTGCCGAGACCTCAAGACAAATTGAGCATCGGGGGAGGCGCTTCCTAAATATTTACAATAACTACCTTATCCCGTTCTGTGCATTTTTGAAACTTCGCGGCTCTTGTTGAAAATGATTGCCTTCGTTGCAAGTATCGTTCAATGATGCGGAAATATCATTTGCACCATTGTCAAGTTGGTGCTGCCAATCAGCGAGGGATATGCACTGAAATATTTCCTTCTCTACGCGCTGACATGCACGTTGGTCGGGATAGCTCTTCTCTTCATCATCCGTGAAGTTGTACCGTTCGCGATCGACAAGCCAACCGATCAATCGGTGGCCGGCTCAACAGATGAGCCGGTTGCCGGGCCAACCGGTGAGCCGTTGAGCGCGGCAACCGGCAAGCCGGTGCCGGGGGCAACCGGCAAGCCGGTGCCGGGGCGAACAACCGATCAATCCGCCGTCCAGCCAGCCGATCCCCTGATCGTCCGATCCACCGGCCAGCCGGTCGACGGGCCAACTGGCGAACCGGCAGCAAGGCCGACTGATCAATCGGTGGTCGGTCCGAGCGGTGAACCGGTCGTCCGGAAGGGTGGCCGGCTGGGGAGCCCGGCGCAGTGACCGGCGCCTGAGACGACGGATTTCCGTTCGACTTCGTCACTTTGAGCATATGCTGGACTACGAAGCTTCCTGACACCGGTTGCATCGGCTGAGGCCATCTGTATTGACAGTACCTCTCATCTCGCAGGAGGTCCCGATGGATGGAAGTGGCACGACGATCAGGCATGTCAGGGCAGACGAAGTGGAGGCCTTCCGGCGCATCCGTCTGGAAGCGCTTCGCACCGAACCGTCCCTCTTTGCAAGCCGCTACGAGGATTGGCAGGCTCTTTCTCTCGAGGAGTGGCGCAATCGCCTGAATGAGCCAGTTTTTATCGCCTTTCAGGGTGACGAACCCGTCGGCATAACTGGCCTAGTTCGGCAGCGGTCGAGCAAGATGGCCCATCGCGCGACGATCATCATGGTTTACGTGAGAAGGAGCCTGCGCGGAACGGGCCTTGCCGGCAAGCTGCTCGGCGCGGTGGCCGATCACGCGCGCGATATCGGCATCCTGCAACTGGAACTCTTCGTCAGCGCAGAAAACCCGGCGGCAATACGCTTCTATCAGCGGGAAGGCTTCTCCGAGATCGGTAGGATTCCCGGCGGGGTTCTGGAGGAGGGCAGGGAGATCGACGACGTCATGATGGCTCGCCGTCTGGTCGGTTAGGTCTCACGCGGATGTTTCAGCGCATGTCGGCTTGCCCAATCTATTGACCTCAAGTGGGGTTGGGGTTGCAGCATGCCGGCATGGGTTGGAGATTTGGCCGTGACGAAAATTCTGAAAGACGAGGATCTGGTCGGCAGCGCGCTGATGATGATCGCGATCGATGCTCTCGAGACCGCTTTTCTCGCGAGAGCCGACAATCGGTTGATCTCTCCGCCCCGGCACCATGTCTCGTTTCCCGATCGCGGCGATCTCGTCTTCACCGTCGGCGGCATCCTCGGCGAGAAACCGCTCGCGGGCTTTCGGGTCTATGAAACATTCGACGGGGCGGAGCATTCGCAGATCGTCGCGGTGTGGTCGGCCGACGACGCGAAGCTCAAGGGCATTATTCTCGGAGAGCGTCTCGGTAACCTCAGAACCGGTGCGATCGGAGGGCTCGCTATCCGGCATCTCAGCGCGCCTGACGCCAAGATCGTCGGGATCCTCGGCAGCGGAGCGCAAGCGCGAACCCAGCTTGCCGCGGCCGCCGCCGTTCGAAAACTGGACCGCGCCCGCGTCTATAGCCGCGACGAGGAAAATCGCGCCGCCTTTGCAACTGAGATGCAGCACGCCTTGGGTATTGAAGTGGAGCCTGCCGGCAGCGCTTCTGAAGCCGTCGATGATGCCGACGTCGTCATCTGCGCGACGACGAGCCGAACGCCCGTCATTCATGCCAAGGATTTAAAGGCCGGCGTGCACGTCAACACCGTCGGCCCGAAAACGCATGAGGGATACGAACTCGGCCTGGATATCGCCAATGTCGCAGCCGTGATCGCGACGGACTCTCCCGAACAGGCGCGCGCCTATGCTTCGCCCTTTTTCCTGGCCGGCTCCGGCAATGAGCACCGCATGACCGACCTTGGCGATATCGTGGCCGGGAAGGCGGCGGGGCGAGGATCGCCGGGGGATACGACCCTGTTTTGCTCCGTCGGATTGGCTGGAACCGAGGTCGTCGTCGCCTCGGCAATCCTCGATTTGCCGTGAGCCTGTTTCCCTTTATTCACGCCAGACCCAGCACATCCCCCATGGCGTATTCGCCGGGTGCGCGCCCTGCGATCCAGCGGGCGGCGGCAAGCGCGCCGCGGGCGAACATGCCGCGATCGAGAGCCGAATGCGAGAGCGTCACGACTTCTTCGGCGGCGGCAAACAGGACGCTGTGTTCTCCAACGAGTCCCCCGGCTCGCAACACGGCGAAGCCGATTTCGCCGGGCGGGCGCTCGCCGGTGATGCCGTCACGCCCGCGCCGCTCGACGGATGCGAGGGAAACGCCGCGGCCCTCGGCGGCGGCTTCGCCGAGCATCAGCGCCGTGCCGGACGGCGCGTCGATCTTCCTGTTGTGATGGGCTTCGAGGATTTCAATATCCCAGCCATTCGCGGGAAGGGCGCGCGCGGCCTGGGCGACGAGGCCAACCAGCATGTTGACGCCGATGGAGAAATTGCCAGAGCGCAGGATCGGAATCGCGCGGGCGGCCTTTGCGATCCGTTCGAGCTCATCCGGCTCGAAACCCGTCGCCCCGATCACCAGGGCCGGTCCGCCGGCGGAAGCGCATAAGGCGGCAAGTTCGGCGGCGGCACGTCCCGTCGTGAAATCCAGGATCACGTCGGCCGCCTTAATCGCGGCCGAACGATCGATCAGCCCGGCGCCGGCCGAGCCCTCGCGGCCGATGCCGCCGACGAACGCAAAATCCGGATCGGCCGCCAGCAGCGGCAGGATGGCACGACCCATGCGGCCGCTCGCGCCGGCGACGGCTATTTTGATTGGTGAGGTCACGGACTTTCCTTGGCTCGCGATATTTCCAACGGGCGGCTGTTTGCATCGGCATTACGCCGGCGAATGGGATCTGCCACTACCGCACTTGCGCTCCCGGGGCAAAGCAGCGGTCTCCTCTGGTCGTCTGGTGCCTACCAGTTGCCGGGGTCGGCGGTGTGGTCGATGCTGGCGAATTCGTCGGCCTTTTGCCGATCCAGCTTCACCTCCGTGCCAGCCTTCGTCTCGTCGACGACCGAGTAGCGGTCGGGGATCGGTCCCCTTGATAGTTCCTGATACAGGAGCAAGGCGGCCTCCTCGGCGGTGGCGGCCTCGATCTCCCGAGTGATTGATACGGTGAACTTGTGCATGGCTTCGGCCCTCTCGATCGGTGCGCCGGCGTGTGCGTGGCTTGCGCAGTCTGACACGAGTTTTGTGTCGATGACACTAAAACTGCTCGCTTAGAATTTGATTCATTTGATGGCTTCAGGTCTTTGTTTTTATGAATGTAGTGGTGCCAAGCCGCCGTACCGTTTTGGGCGAACTCAGCCGAGGAGATAGGTCATGCGCCTGAATCAAGTAACCGTTACGATGCCTGACCTCGATGCGGGCTGGAACTTCTACTGCGTTCTCGGTCTCACGCCGGTCGTCGACGCCCGTCCTCGCTATGCGCGCTTCGTATGCCCGGACGGGGACAGCACCTTCTCCCTGCATCAGGGCGAAGGCGGCGGTGGCGGCACCACGGTGTATTTCGAGTGCGAGAAGCTGGACGAGACGGTCGGCAGTCTCAGCGAGGCTGGTGTTCGTTTCGTCACCGGACCGGAGGACAAGAACTGGCTCTGGCGCGAGGCCGAGCTGTTCGACCCCGGCGGCAATCGCATCGTCCTTTATTTCGCCGGACCGAACCGCACCGATCCGCCGTGGCGAGTGGATAAGGCGGAACGCCCGAAGCAGGGCGTCTCGGCGCCTGCCGGTTCCTGCCATTCCCCGAATTGACGAATCGCCGTCGCCTCGGCATCTTTACTTCGGCGTGGCCTAACGCCGAACCTCCCAGGACCTTCTCCAGCAGGGTCTTCAACCGGAGGCAAAGGGACTTTCGTCTCGGGTCGTGATCCTTGGTCCTGATGTTTCGGGCCTGTTGCTGGGGAACGATGTCCGGAACGTGAGAGGCCCTGATATGACTGAGAATGGAAATTTCAAGCGACGGGTGCGTGCACGCGCTGCCAAGACGGGTGAATCCTACACCGCCGCCCGCAGGCATGTTCTTCCCAGGTCGGCGAACGATGCACAGCCTGAGGCAAGACGTTTGCGTCTCGCCGTGGCCCAAACCACCCATGCAGACGATCCCCGCGATGCCGACAAGCTTCGCCAGAGCGGACAGGAGATGCGCCTGCTGATGCGGCGGGCGCGAGAGGCAGGGGCGCGGCTCATCCACTTTCCCGAAGGAACGACATCATCGCCGAACAAGCGCATCATGTCGGAAATCGGGCCGAGAGAGATCGGGCCGTCCGATTGGCGGCGGTTCGAATGGGACGTGTTGCGTGAGGAGCTGGATGCAACGCGCAAGCTGGCGCGCGAGCTCGGCCTCTGGACGGTCATCGGCTCGGTGCATCCGCTGACGCCGCCGCATCGGCCGCACAACAGCCTTTATGTCGTCTCCGATCGCGGCGAACTGGTGACGCGCTACGACGAGCGGCTGCTGTCGAACACCAAGATCTCCTTCATGTACACGCCGGGTTCGATCCCCGTGACCTTCGAGGTCGATGGCATCCGTTTCGGCTGTGCGCTCGGCATGGAGTGCAACTTTCCTCAAATTTTCACCGAATACGAGCGGCTCGATGTCCACTGTGTGCTGTTTTCGTCCACGGGGGGGACGTCGGCCAATGATACCTCCTTCGCCGCCGAGGTGCAGGGGTATGCGGCGAGCAACAAGTATTGGGTGAGTTTCTCCATACTCGCACATCCCGGTTTAGCCGATCGCGTGTCTTCCGGGATCGTCGCGCCCGGTGGTCGGTGGGCAGCGCAATGCCCTGCGGATGGAACGGCCGCGATATCGCTCACCGATATCGACGACAATCACGGCGATATTGCCCGGCCGTGGCGGCGCAAAGCGCTGAGCGGCCTCTACGAGCCGCACCGCGTGGCCGGCGATCCGCGCAGTGACGGGCGGGATATGTTTTAGAGCCGGGTCGCGTCGGCGGCATTCCGGCAAAAGTGAATGCAAGGGATGCTGAACGCACTTGCGGAACCCTACCCACGGTTCCGCAATTTCTTCATACCCGCTTGTCCCGAAGTACCATTTAGCAGCGCCGCGCAATCTTCCCGTGTGAAATCGCTCGGACTGGGCTGGAGAAAAACGGTTTGCCTCTTATTTCAGTGGGCAATGCGAAACGAGAGCGAAAGGACCGCGCAATGGCAAAGAACACGATCTGCGTATGGTACGACAAAGACGCTGAGGCTGCTGCCCGCTTCTATGCCGCGACTTTTCCCGACAGCGCCGTGGGTGCCGTCATTCGGGCACCGGGAGATTACCCTGACGGCAAGCAGGGAGACGTTCTGGTTGTTGAATTCACCGTTGCGGGTATTCCTTGCATCGGCCTGAACGGCGGCCCTGCTTTCAAACACAACGAAGCCTTCTCCTTTCAGATCGCAACCGACGATCAGGAAGAAACCGATCGCTATTGGAACGCCATCGTCGGCAATGGCGGCCAGGAAAGCGAGTGCGGCTGGTGCAAGGACAAGTGGGGTGTGTCCTGGCAGATTACGCCGCGCGTCCTCTCCGAAGCGCTCTCGGCAGGCGGTGGCCAGGCAAAGCGTGCTTTTGACGCGATGATGACCATGAGGAAGATCGACATTGCGACGATCGAGGCGGCGCGGCGCGGCTGAGGCAGCTTCGAGCAGAACGATCTTTTACCAGGCTCGCATCTGGCGCGATCCGGCCGCGTGCCGATCTACGCAGTCGGCTCAGAACCAGAGATCGCGCACGCAGCGCCCCTTGGATGGAAGGTCTTCAAACGTGTCCAGGCCGTCGAAATGATCGATAGGCAGATGCTGAACGAGATCCGGCGGCGCAAGCCGCATGTTGACGGCCATGCGCCTGCGGCCATCCTTTCGAATCCGAAGGCCGCGCCAGCTCAAGACACAGGCGCAGGATGGGCAGAACAAGATTTCGAGAGACGGCTCGTCCCTGTCGGCGCGGGCGTAGGAGGCGGTCTCACCGGTGAGAGCGATGCGCTCTCCTTCGTAGTCATAGGCCCACAGCGTGCCGTAGCGTCGGCAGAGGGTGCAGTTGCAGGCGGTGATCGAGCCTGGATCACCTTCGAGTGTCCAGCTTGTCTTGCCGCAATGACATGAGCCCGTCAGCATGAGCGTCGGTTCGATCCTGCTTGCTATTCAAGGACGGCATCCTGCCTCAGTCGCGCGATGACCGCAATTGGGCGATCCGGCTCCGCTTGCTTCTCTGGCTTCCTAACCGGCGTTCGCGATACGTCAGGCTTCGTCAGGCTTTCTGAAATTTATAATTGAGATTGCAGCATGAAGATGATTTTCTGCGACCTTGCGTAGCTGAGTCCACGCCTCCTCCCGATTTAATCCGAGTGGCCCATGTCGATTTCAGATGCGATCTATCGTCCTTTCGAAAGCCTGATCCGGCCGCTCGATATCCCCTACCGGCCGCTGCCGTCGAAGGGGCCGGTGGCGGTACTCCTGCATTTCATCTCGATGTTTCGCGGCGTGCTGATTGTGGTGACGCTTTGCACCATGGCGAACGAGGCCATGAATCTAAGCATTGTCTGGGGGCTGTCGGTCATCGTCGACGGTGTTACGCAACAGGGTGCATCCGCTTTCCTGGCGAGTGAATGGCCGCTGCTGACCTTCCTCGGCTTGCTGCTCTTTCCGGCCATGCCGATCGCCTCGTTCCTCGTCAACACGCTGACCTCGCATACGCTCGGCATCGGCATGCCGGCCGCCATCCAGTGGCAGGGTCACAAGGCGGTGGAGCGGCAGGATCTCGGCTTCTTCCATGATCTCTATGCCGGCCAGGTCACCTCGCGCCTGCAGCAGGTGGCCTCTGCTGTCCAACAGCAGCTCATTTCCGCCTTCCAGTCCATTCCGCGCTTCCTGATGCAGATGGTGGGCTCCGTGATCCTGCTCAGCGCCTTGTCCTGGCAGCTCGCCGTGCCGACCGTCATCTGGATCACGCTCAACGTCCTGCTCGCCGTCAGGCTGGCACCGATCTTTACCGAGCGCGCTCGCCGCTCCGCCAAGCGGCGCAGCCTGATCGCCGGCGCCATCACCGATCTCTACACCAACATGCAGATGGTCAAGCAGTTCGCCGCCGAAGACAGCGAGGCGGGCACTATCCGCGGTATTATCGGCAAGTCGATCGAGACCCAGCAAAGCGAACAACGCATTTATCGCACAGCCGAGCTGACTGTTGTCGTCCTCAACGTGCTGCACTGGCTGTCCATTCTGTCGATCGGCTTTACCGGCCTCGTCGAGGGGGGCGTGACGATCGGCGAATTTACCGGCGCCGTCTATGTCCTCCAACGGCTGTCTGGCCACACCTTCACCTTCCTGCAAATGGGCCGGCAGATCTTCCAGGCGATCGGCACGATCAGGGATGCCATGCCGGTCATGACGACGCCGCCCGCGATCACCGACCGGCCGGATGCGGCAGACCTCAAGGTCGAGAGCGGCGAGATCCGTTTCGAAAACGTCCGCTTCGCCTACAAGTCAGGCAAGCCCGTCATCGATGATCTGTCGCTGACGGTCCGATCCGGCGAAAAGGTCGGCCTCGTCGGCCTCTCAGGCGCCGGCAAGACCACGCTCGCCAACCTGCTCCTGCGCTTCTACGACATCAGGGACGGCGCGATCTTCGTCGACGGGCAGGATATCCGCGCCGTCACCCAGGCAAGCCTTCGCCGTGCCATCGGGGTCATCGCGCAGGACGTCGCGCTGCTGCATCGTTCGGTCGGCGACAATATCCGTTACGGCCGGCCGGAGGCGACGAGGGACGAGATCGAAGCGGTGGCGAAGATGGCAAGCGCCGATGTCTTCATCGCCGATCTTTCCGACGGTGAAGGCCGCAGGGGTTATGACGCCTTCGTCGGCGACCGCGGCATCAAACTGTCAGGCGGCCAGCGCCAGCGCGTGGCCATCGCCCGCGTTCTCCTGAAGGATGCGCCGATCCTGGTGCTCGACGAGGCGACCTCCGCCCTCGACAGCGAATCCGAAGCCGCCATCCAGAAAAGGCTCAACCTAGTCATGGAGGGAAAGACGGTGATCGCCATCGCCCACCGGCTGTCGACCATCGCCAGGATGGACCGGATCGTCGTGCTCGACCACGGGCGCATCGTGGAGGAGGGCAGGCCGGACGAACTGGTCGAGCAAGACGGCCTATTTGCCCGCTTGTGGAAACGCCAGACCGGCGGCTTCATTCCCGAAGAGATCGACGAACTCTTGCCGGGCTCGCCGGCGGCCTGAGCGGCCGGTCCTCACGTAAACCGGGATAACATCAGCGGACTAGAAGCATGCGACGGGGACCTTCTCCATCGCCGCACCCCTTGACGATGGCGGCGACCGTCCTGCCTATTGCCGGCAAGGGAACCGGGGGCAGGGTGGTCATGATCAATCCGTCGAGCAGGTCGGGCAGGCGCGACCCCGATGTCACCATCCGTCGCATTCTGAAGGTCAACCATGCGGGCGAATTCGGCGCTATCAGGATCTATGGCGCCCAGATCCTGGTGGCCCGGCGACTGTTCCCCGACATCGTGCCGGCGCTTGAAGAGATGCGTCGGGACGAGATCGACCATTGCCGCCTGTTTCGCGAGGCGATGCCTGCAAGGAGCGCCAAGCCCTGTCGTGTCACGTCATTCTGGAGTCTTGGCGGTTCAGTCCTAGGCTTTCTGACGGCGCTAGGCGGGCGCAACTTGATCTGGATTTGCACTGAAGCGGTCGAAAGCACGGTCCATCGCCATCTCGAAGACCAGTTGGCTTTCCTTGCAAAGCGCGATCCCGAGCTTCATGCCCTCATCGCGTCGATCCAGGAACAGGAACTGGCGCATCTCAGGATGGCCGAAAGCAGCCAGAAAGGGGCCTCAGCCACGCCCTGCTCCTGCCCGTCGTCGGCGCCCTGACCGACCTGATGATCTGGCTCTCGACCTGGGGAGACTCGAGCTGGATGCGCGCCGAAATGGCGCGCGCGGGGAGGGGCTAGTCTCGCTGCGCAAACGGTGACTTGCTGCTGTCGGGCCTTTGGCCAAATGCGAGTGCACTACTCGACAAGCCCGAAGATGGGGCCGTAGCCGCCGTGCCAGGATCGGTCGTTGCGGCCCATTGCCGGATTGTAAAGTCCGACACCGCGTCCGCCATCAAGAAACAAGGCATCCGGGCATTTCAGATGGTCGCGGAAGAGCCGTGCGAAATCGTGGAAATTCACGCCGTCTTCGCTGATCGCGAAACGAACCGCGGCATGCTCGCAGACGCCGACACCGTTGCGGCGGGTTCGGTCTGTCGAGCCGACGATGAAGATCGGGTTCAGCTTGTTAGCAATGACAAGCATCGGGCCGGATTGCGTGGCGAACCGCACCTTGGGCCGACGCTTCAGAAATTCATCGGTCGGGAGTATCCCGGCACCTGCCTCACCCAGAAAGAACACGCCGTTCGGCTTCTTATAAAAATTCGGCACCTGACCGGCGGAGCTTTCGGCCTTGGTCGTATTGGCGGGCTGCAATTCCCTGGCGTTTTCGACATAAAGTCCCATCGGCGAAAAATTGGCCCGGTACATCCCGGCGTTGACGGCGAATGTCAGCGTTCGCCCCTCGGCGCGAACGGCTTCGGCAAGGCTTGAAAAAGTGCGATACGGTGCGTCATCGGCGTTCTTCCAGAACAATCGCAGGTCGGCTTTGCCCGGTTCCAGCGTGCAGACGACGTATTTTGCCTCTTCGAAGCTTTCCTGCTCACATTGTTCGGCATGCGCCTGATGCAGGAATGTCATCGTTGCTGCCAGCATGATGGCGGCGGCGAGCACGCTGTGTTTGAGATAGGTCATTGGTGCAGGACTCTCTTCATATCGATAATGAAGCGTTTAATTGTGAGATTGCAATAGTTTGATGCGGGGCTTCCGGCTCGTTGCGACGCTCGACGATGCTGTATTATAAGGCTGACAAGACAACACGAGGCAGAAGCGATGGTTGGGAAGTTTCTAAAGCGCGGTGCAATCATTGACACGAGGAAGAGCGAAGAGAGAACGAACGCTCTGCAAAAGCGAACTGGGCAAACCAGGTATCACGTTGACGCGGTGTCTTGCGGTTGCCCCGATGACAATTGTGGAGCATTTCATATCATCAGAACAGAGCGGCCACTTCCATCTGTTGAAAAAGCTGAACAAATTCTCCGATCACATCGACGGAACAAGAAACGGCCTGAAGATCGATAGGATATGCGATTGGAGACGCCCACCGACCATTGCGATCAATGACTACTCCAGCGATGCATGCCGGAGTCGCCGGCTCCGGTATCGCTGGTTCACAGCGTGATTGGTATCCGCTGATTTACCGCGAAAACCGCAACTCATCGTTCTTGTATGTTCGTATCGGCGCGATATGAGTTCCGCAGATCCTGTGGCAGGGAAGGGAAGATCATGAGTGTCTACGCAACAGTCGGTGCAATCGATTCCGCCAAATCGAATGGGTTTTATGATGCGACCTTGGCAACGATCGGATGGAGCAAACATCGGGAATTTCCCGGATGGAGCGCCTATTCCGAAGGCGGGAAGGGTGACGGTTTCGTTCTATGGGTTTGCAAGCCGTTCAACGGCAGACCCGCGAGCGCCGGAAATGGCTCGATGGTTGCTTTCATGGCCAAGTCCCGCGCCGAGGTGGATGCTTTTTATGACGTTGCCATGACCAACGGCGGAACGGACGAGGGCGCGCCTGGTCTACGTCCGCACTACGGGCCGAACTGGTATTCCGCTTACGTGCGTGGCCCCGCCGGAAACAAGATTGCTGTCGTCTATGACGGCTGAGGCCAGTTTGATTGCCGCAATTCGACGTCTCAGAGACTACCAAGCGGTACGGGCGGTGCCGAGCGCGGTCGTATGAGAGGATGAGACCTGGGCGACGTGCGCCTTGAGCGACACGACGCAGTTTCCCGGAACGCTGAGATTGTGCGACGTCAAGTGTTTCAGCAATGTCTCGGCGTCGCGCTTTTCGGTTAGCGGAAATGTCACAGTCATGCGAATTCTCCAACGAATAAACTGAGCATCCGCACAAATTAATGTCTAAATTCTTTTGCACTGCAACAAGAAAATTTTAACGATAAAATTAAAATCGATTAGCTTTCGGAGCAACCATTTTAAAAATCGTTTGAAATTGGATTTGGGGCTTCTCCATGGAAGCCTTGACTGCTTCGCCCAGCCGCCAGAGACGATGCCGTCAATGTGGGCATTGACCTATCCGGTCATTGACCCTTGCAGCTTATGGGATCCGAACCGGCCCGTTTCGACCGGTTCCCGCAGGTCGAAGTGCGGAGGGGAAGGCGCTTGGAGCGTCGTGAGCGTTAGGTGCGCTGGCCGACGTAAGATCGGGCGGTCATCTGCCGTTGCGGGCGGCCCAGCTCCTGAGCCGCAATCCGTTGAGCCTGATGAAACCTTCCGCGTCATGATGATCGAAGGCGATGGCGCTTTCTTCAAAGGTGACGAGGTCGGCGGAGTAGAGTGAGCAGGGGGAGGCGCGGGAGATGACCGAGGCGCTTCCCTTGTAGAGCCTGAGCGTCACTTCGCCGCTGACGAAAGCCTGGCTGTGGTCGATCAGGGCTTGCAGCATGTCCCGCTCGGGCGCGAACCAGAAGCCGTTGTAGATCAGCTCAGCGTAGCGCGGCATGATCTCGTCCTTCAGATGCGCCGCGGCGCGGTCGAGCGTGATCGATTCAATGCCACGATGGGCTGCGAGCAGGATTGTCCCTCCCGGCGTTTCGTATATTCCCCTCGACTTCATGCCGATGAACCGGTTTTCAACGAGATCGAGCCGCCCGACACCATGCCGGCCGCCCAGTCCATTGAGCTCGGTCAGCAATGCAGCCGGCGTCATGGCCTTGCCGTTCACGGAAACCGGATCGCCCCTTTCGAAACCGATGGTGATGATCTCGGGGGCATCGGGCGCGTCGACCGGATCGACCGTGCGCTGATAGACATGATCGGGTGCGACCTCCGCCGGATTTTCGAGAATCTTGCCTTCGGTCGAGGTGTGCAGCAGGTTGGCGTCGATCGAGAATGGCGCCTCGCCGCGCTTGTCGCTCGGCACCGGGATATGATGCTTTTCGGCATATTCCAGAAGCTGCATGCGGGAGCGGATGTTCCATTGGCGCCAGGGCGCGATGACCTTAATCGATGGGTCGAGCGCATTGACGGCCAGCTCGAACCGGAGCTGATCATTGCCCTTGCCGGTCGCACCATGGGCAACGGCATCCGCGCCGACCTCCCGGGCTATGCCGGCCAGATGCTTGGCAATCAGCGGCCGTGCGATGGAACTGCCCAGCAGATACTGCCCCTCATAGAGTGCGTTCGCCCGCAGCATCGGAAAGACGAAGTCGCGGACGAATTCCTCGCGCAGATCGACGATGCGGATGTCCTTGACCCCTGACATCTCCGCCTTGGCTCGCGCCGGCTCGAGCTCCTCGCCCTGGCCGAGATCGGCGGTGAACGTCATCACCTCGCATCCGTAAGTCTCCTGCAACCATTTGAGGATGATCGAGGTATCGAGCCCGCCCGAATAAGAAAGTACAATTTTCTCTATCTTGCTCATCAAGCCATCTCCGTTCTCAATCTGGAACGATAGGCCAGATCCTGCGCAATGATCTTGCGAAACATCCGCAAAATTGCGAAAGTTTGGCATATCATGCCATTGCAGCATCAATCGGAGCTATGAAATGCCAGTCGTCCTGGACCCGATCGACCGCCATATTCTGCGCGTGCTTCAGCGTGACGGGCGTATTTCGAACGTCGATCTGGCGAAGGAGGTAGGCCTGTCGCCGTCGCCGTGCCTGCGTCGTGTCCGGCTGCTGGAAGAGGCCGGGATCATCGATCGCTACGTCGCCGTGCTGGACCCTGCAAAGGTCGGGGCGGGGCTGACGGTTTTTGCCCGCGTCTGGTTCAAGACCCAGGACGCCGAGGTCACGCTCCGGTTTGCTGAAGCGGTCAGGCGGTTTCCCGAGGTGATGGAATGCTACCTGACGACAGGGGAATGCGACGCAGTCCTTCGGATCGTCACCGCCGATCTGCACAGCTATTGGCGTTTTCAGGCCGATCACCTGACGCGCATTCCGAGCGTTCTCAGCGTCAAGACCGACGTACCGATGGAAACGCTGAAGCGAAGTTTCGAACTGCCGTTGAGATAGGCGTCGTGCCCTATCCGAGAGAAGAGGAGGCACTCCGGCTCCTTGCCAGCCAGACGAGGCCTGTGACCAGGAGCAGGATCATCGCGGCATGGGTGATGTAATCGAGCGTGGTTTGCGGGCCGACGCCGACGGCGATGGTAAAGGCGCCGACGAGGGTGCCGAGGAGAGCGAAGGACTGGGCGAGGATCGCAGCCGTTCGGCTCCACGATCGGTCAAGGCCGAGCGAGATCAGGCCGAGATGAGTACGGCTGATATCACCGCTTCGGCAATCATCGCCCGCCGGTGTTCGTGGCCTTCGAGGATGAACCCGGCATGGGTGAGCGAGGCAATGGCAGAAAGACAGGTTTCGATCAGGAAGAGGATCGCGACGGCTGAACGCATGGCATGGCTCCTTGGCAAGGTGGACGCCCAATGGACTGCCGGGGAAGTCGCCGATAAGGTTTGATCGATACGATAATTTGAATAATAAAACTATTTTCAAGTATGTTGCGAGGACATTTGATGCCTTCCGCCTCCGACCGTCATGCCAGAGCCGCCGCCTCGGCGTGGCGGATGATGTTCGATCTCTTGACGAAAACGGCGCCGAAGCGGCTGGAAAGCCTTCAGGCGAGGGGGCTGACGCCAAACGATTCCAGGGCTCTGTTCACCTTGCAAGACGAGGGGGAGCCGATCAGCGCTCTTGCCCGCCAATGGGGGTGCGACGCCTCGACCGCGACGTGGCTGGTCGACCGGCTGGAGCGTGCGGGTCTTGCCGAACGCGTAACGCCGGAACACGACCGCCGCGTCAAGCTGGTACAGCTGACCGACAAGGGCGCAGTCACCAAGGACGAGCTGTTGACCGAGCATTATCGCCCGCCGGCGGAACTGCGGCACCTTTCGGCCGGAGAGCTCGAAGAGATGGCCAGGCTGCTTGCCAAGACCGAAGGCGGGCACTGACGGGCGAGGGATCGTATCGTCGTCGCGGAGGCTAGATCATTCTGGTTTCTCCGTGGCGCGGAGATGGTCTAACTTTTTATTTTTGCGCGATTGGGGACGCGCTGTGTCAGACGATTCCGTATTCCTTCAAGAGCGCCTGCTCGTCGCCGGAAACCCAACCAAATATCTTCGGCTCTCCATTCAGTTTCTGAACGAGATAATGGACATCGAAATCTATCGAGATATCCGGTGCGTCCTGTCGAGAGTAGATCGCCGTCCAGGCAAGGTGAGCCACGCAATGACACTCATCGATCGGGGAGAGCCTGAGATCGCGTATCCGCATCTCTTTCGTCCCTGTCGCCCGATACCGCTCATAGCCCTGCTCCATGATCCGTCCGAGTTGATCGTCGTTTTTTCCGGCCATGACCCCGGCGGGCGAGGCTGCGATGAACGCGGAAGCGTAGAACGACGTGCTCGCATCCAAATCCACATCACCATTCAGCGCGCGATTGAAGAACCGCTGATATCGCGCGAACAGGTTCCTGACCGCAGTCTCCATCGATCACCCTCAATTCCAATCGGGCATGCCGGGTAGCAGTATGCTTGTGCGTGGTGCAATTGCCAATGCCAGCCGAGAGTTCAAAGGAACTAGCCAGCATAGGCCGCTTCTAGATGGGCGATGATGATCTTCCTCATCCTGTACATGGCCTGGACCACCCGCTTTGCCTTCTTGCGGTCGCGGCCGCCGATAAGGCGGACCGAATTTCTCCGGCAGCCAGCCGTCCGCGCGCTCCGAGCCACCATTTGCCAGCAGCGAAAGCTCAAAGCATTTCGTGATTGGCTCCTTGCCGAAATCGGTCATTCTTGAGATGCCGGGTGCACCAGGGCTCGGCCGAATGGAGTCCGCGATGAAAAGGGTAAAGCTTGACCAGCGGTTTGGCCCCGCAGCGTTTGGCGATGATCCTGCCAATTATCACAGTGCGCGGCCGCCTTATCCGCAGGCGACCTGGGCGGCCCTGCGCGAGCGCGCCGGTCTCAGGGCCGGCATCGACATATTGGAGATCGGCGCCGGTTCGGGGCTGGCGACGGTGGCGCTGCTCGGTCACCGGCCGCGCAGCCTCGTTGCCGTCGAGCCCGATGGCCGGCTTGCGGATTATCTTCGCACCTCGATCGGCGATCCCTGTCTCGATATCGTGGAGGCGCCTTTCGAGACCGTCGATCTCAACCCGGCCTCCTTCGATCTGGTCGCTGCCGCGACGATGTTTCACTGGCTCGACCCGACGGCATCGCTGAAGAAGATCCATCGTCTGCTTCGGCGGGATGGAGCCGTCGCCCTGTGGTGGAACGTCTTCGGCGATGCGGGCCGGCCGGATGCCTTCCACGACGAAACGGTGCATCTGTTCGCGAGTCATCCGTCGAGCCTGTCGAGCGGCGATGCGGAGCGATTGCCTCACGGGCTGGACACTGGCGCTCGTGTCGGGGAACTGGCCGCCACCGGCTTCATTGCCGACGAGCCGCAATTTCTCTCGTGGACGCTGACGCTCGATCCGGTAGCCGTCCGCAGGCTCTACGCAACCTATTCCAACGTGACCACACTGCCGCCGGCCGAGCGCGGCGCGCTGCTCGATGCTCTGGAAGCCATTGCCGCATCCCGATTTGGCGGACGCGTTGAACGGAACATGACGACGGCGATCTATATCGCACGGCGACGCTCCTTAGAGGCGGACCATTAGTCGACCTGGATATGAATATGGTCGTCGTGGCGGGCGGCGCGGCAACCTTGAAAGCGGATATGGCTATCGGCGATGCCGAGCGCGTTCTTCAGATGCGGCTCGATGAAGATCTTCTGCAGGCCGAAGCGCGTCACACCTTCGCTCGTCAACCAGCCGATCGCGGCCGATGTGCGCTGCTCCTCGATCCAATAGGCCGGAAACAGAGGCTGCAGCGCATCGAAGTCCCAGCGGGTGGTAAGCCAGTCATTGCGCCCTTCGCATGGCCGTTCGTCGCCGGGGGCGGGTTGCTCGAAGGCGAAATAGCCGATCGGGGAACGGGTGGCGCCATTCAGGAAGGCACCGTCCTCATTCTTGTAATAATAGGCGAAGTCGAGCTTTTTCCCGTCGGCATGCGACAGATGCGGCAGTAGCGGAAAGCCGTTCATGAAAGGGAAATTCGCATCCAGCGCGACGGTGACGGTTCCGGGGAATTCCTTGTCCATGTGGGCGGCAAGCGCCTTTGCCAGATCGCGCAGCTCGGGTGTAACGTAGTTGCGGTTCAGCAGGCAATAGATCGGGGAGCGGACCACGAGCCGGTCCGTCGCGCCGGCGACGCAGGAGAGGCGAACTCGCCCGAAGATCGGCGCGGCGAGGCCTGCGGCAAGGTGGCGCCGGCATAACAAAGCAGGAAGATCGCAAGCTTTGCCAGAAATCGCCGTAAGCCCGAGGCGCGTGAGGCGGCCAGCGCCACGAGATAGGCGATGCCGCCGATCTGCGTCAGCAACGTCAGAATGAGAACGATCAGGGCGTGAAGGGCAAAACGGAACACGGGAAGGCCTTGCGGACGTTGTCGTTCCCATAGGCGAGGCGATACTGCTGCGCAAGGCGGATGGCGGGGGAAGTTCGCGGCTCATTTATGCCCTTCCTTTGAGTGCTCCGAATTGACAGGAGAAATTATCTGACTAAAGTCAGATAATATGACTTATGATCCTGTCGCTCGTGTCCGTCGTTTCAACCGTGCAGTCACCTCCGAAGTCGGCGCTCTCGATACGTCTTTCCTCGGACGCGGCCGTCCGCTGGGTGCTGCCCGCGTCCTCAATTCGATCGGCCGGGGGCAATCGGATGTTGCGGTGATCCGCGATTATCTCGGTCTTGACTCGGGGCTGATGAGCCGTCTGCTGCGCAGTCTGGAAGAGGAGGGTCTCATCGAGACGGTGCCGAACCCTCAGGATGCGCGCCGCCGCGTTGCCCGGTTGACCGAAACCGGCCGTTGCGAGTTTCAGGCTTATGAAGCGCTTTCCAATGCGCAGGCGAAGTCGTTTCTGACGCGCCATCGGCGCCCGGACGAACTGCTGTGCGCCATGGATATCGTCGCTTCCTCGCTGAGGCGTGAGCAGATCGTGATCGAGGAGAAAGACCCGCGGCACGAGGACGTCAGCTATTGTCTCCGCGAATACTATGGCGAACTAGCACGCCGCTTCGAGAAGGGTTTCGACGTATCGCTTTCTCGCGATCCCGACGCCAAGGATATGATCCGTCCGCGCGGCGCGTTCCTGGTGGCCATGTCGGATGGCTTGCCGATCGGCTGTGTCGGGCTGAAGGGTAATGGTGGCGAGGTCGCGGAGATCAAACGGCTCTGGGTCGCCCCATCCGCGCGCGGCCTTGGGCTCGCAAGGCGCCTTATGACAGCCGCCGAGAACATCGCCCGCGAGCTATCCATCAAGCTCCTGCGCCTGGATACGAATAGCGCGCTGCCCGAGGCAACACAGCTTTATCGCGGAACCGGCTGGAATGAGATCGAGCGTTTCAATGACGACCCATACCCGGACACGTTCTTTGAGAAGCGGCTTTAAGTGACGCTCGCTTTGAGCTGTCCCACTTCTCCTCCGTCATTCCTGTGCTCGTCGCAGGAATCCAGTGCGCCCAAGTCCTTGGGCGCGAGAGAGTTTGTTGCTTGGATGAGAGTCATTCACGGCGCCGACGCGCCGTGGCTGGATTCCTGTGACAGGCACAGGAATGAGGGAGGGCGAGGCACCGCCGTTGCCCAGCCCTTCGCATGGCTCAGGGCGTTCGGCCCTGCGATCGATTCACTGGATCGATCGCTCCTGCTTTGCAGGACCGGGCCTCACCCCTGCCGGTCAGGCGGCGAAGCGCTCCGTTATCGGGCGGCGGCGCAGGTTCGGCTGCGTTACCGCAGGTGGGTTATAGGCCGCCTCCAGCGGGCCGGTGTCGGTGCCGGGTGGGACGATCGCGTCGATCCGGTCGAGGATTTCGTCCGTCAGGCTCACCCCGGCGCCGGCAAGCAGATCGTCGAAGTGCTCCATCGTGCGCGGGCCGATGATCGCCGAGGTGACGGCGGGATGGGCGATGGTGAAGGCTATCGCCATGTGCGCCAGCGAAAGCCCCGCCTGCTGGGCGAGCGGGATGAGCCGTTCGACCGCGTCCAGCCGGCGCTCGTCGTTCATCTGCCTGGGGAAGCGTTTGGCGCGGGCGCTGTCGGGTTGCGGCGCGCCCTTGCGGTATTTGCCGGTGAGCATGCCCATCGCCAGCGGGCTCCACACCATCGCGCCCATTCCGTAACGCTCGCAGGCGGGCAGAACCTCGCGTTCGATACCGCGATTGAGGATCGAATAGGGCGGCTGCTCGGTGCGGAAACGTGCCAACCCGCGGCGCTCGGAAACCCATTGCGCCTCGATAATTTCCGAGACGGGGAAGGTCGACGATCCCACGGCGCGCACCTTGCCCGCCCGTATCAGGTCGGTGAGGGCCGACAGCGTCTCCTCGATGTCGGTATCGGGTGCCGGCCGGTGGATCAGGTAGAGATCGATATGGTCGGTCTGCAGGTGGCGGAGCGAATCCTCGACTGCGTGGATCAGCCAGCGGCGCGAATTGCCCTGCCGGTTCGGGTCGTCGCCCATCGGCAGATGTGCTTTAGTGGCGAGCACGATCTCGTCGCGCCGGCCCTTGAGCGCCTTGCCGACGATCTCCTCGGATTCGCCGCGGCTGTAGATATCGGCGGTGTCGATGAAGTTGATGCCGGCATCGAGCGCCTTGTGGATGATCCGGATCGAATCCTCGTGGTCGGGATTGCCGGCAGAGCCAAACATCATCGCGCCGAGGCAATAGGGGCTGACCTTGATGCCGGTTCTTCCAAGCGTGCGGTATTGCATGTCTGTTCCTTTATTGGGGAGGCGGACTTCGTGCGCATCGATGTGGCCAACATCGTCATGCTGTGTTAGCTTGCATAAACGGAACCGTATTCCGTTTATATACGGAACAATGTTCCGTTTTGCAAGTGAGTGAATGATGAGCGACGACAGAAAAGAGCAGGAGGACGGCCTGAAGCCCGGGGAAAGGGCGGACAGGCGTGTGCGCGCCGACGCCAAGCGCAATCTCGACGGGCTGCTTCAGGCGGCATTGACGGTGTTTGCGACCTCCGGCGTCGATGCCCCGGTGCGTGAGATCGCGGAGAAGGCCGGCGTCGGCATCGGCACCGTTTACCGGCATTTTCCCGAGCGTTCCGACCTCGTCGTTGCCGTCTTCCGCCGCGAAATCGACGCCTGCGCTGACGCTGCGCCGATCCTTGCCGCCGAACATGCGCCGGGCGAAGCGCTGGCCAGATGGATGCAGCGTTTCGTGGATTTTATCGCTGCCAAGCGCGGGCTTGCGGCGGCCCTGCACTCCGGCAACCCAGCCTTCGATGCCTTGCCCGCCTACTTCCAGCAGCGGCTGCAGCCGGCCCTTCGCTCGCTTCTCGACGCCGCCGCTGCCGCCGGCGAGGTCCGCACCGATATCGCGGCCGAGGATCTTTTGAATGCGGCCGCAAGCCTGAGCATGCACGCCTACGCCCAAGGGTCCGAACATGCCCGGCGTATGGTGTCCCTGCTGGTCGATGGGCTGCGCTACGGCGCCGTACAGCGGTGAAGATGTGCCGATGAAACAGGCCATCGCCCGGCCGGCACGTGCGCTCGGCCGGGCAACGGCCTGGCGTCATCAGGTCCGCATCGACAGTTCGATATCCTCTTCAAATGGCGTTGAGAGGTAGCCGGCTGCAGGCAGGCGCACGCGGGCGAGGTATTCGGGGCACTCCCAAAACTTACACCCCCTTCGCAGGCAGCCTTCAGAGCGGCACCTGCCAGGATCTTTTGCATTGGGATTTCCGTCTTGATGTCATCATCGCCATTGCCGCCGCGGGCATCCTGCGGCATGCGCTGGCGTGAAGGAATCGACCTTGGACATGTTGCTCTCCTCCATCTGATTGCGGATCGAAACTAGTTGCATTGGCGCATAAGTGATCCTATATTGCAACCAGTTTTAAGGAGAGAATTCGTGGATATTGAACTGCGTTCGGGCTGCCCGATCAATCTGACGATGGAAGTGCTGGGCGATCGGTGGAGTCTCATCATCATCAGGGACATCATGTTCGGCAACCGCCGCCATTTCCGCGATCTTCTGACCCATTCGGAGGAGGGCATTGCCTCCAACATTCTGGCTGCCAGGCTGAAGCGTCTGCTTTCGCTCGGATTCATCAGCAAGCGGGACGACCCGAGCCACAGCCAGAAAGCGATCTACAGCCTGGCGGAGCCAGCGATCCAGCTCGTGCCGGTCTTTGCCATGATCGGCGCCTGGGGACGGCGGCATCTGCCTGTGAGCGAGGAGCTGAGCATCCGTGCGCAGCTTCTCGAAGAAGGCGGGCCGCCGCTGTGGGACGAATTTATGGAGGATCTCCGGCAGATCCACATCGTCGACCCGATCGGCGGCGCCAACGGTACATGCACTTCGCCGGTGCTCGCTAAGCTGACTGCGGCATTCCTCGAGGTCCGCGCGAGATCGTTGTCGCAGGCATCCTGATATCGAGGAAGTCGGTCGGCTCGATCAGCCGCCGGCACCCTGGTACTTGCTGGTGGCATATCGCCAGTAGGCAATTGATATCAACACCCAGATCGGGCCGGCGAGGAGAGCCACCGGCCCGGCCCAGTCCCCGAGGATCGGGATGGGCTTGCCGAGCAGGGCGCCGACGGGGACCGAACTGGTGAGGGCGAGCGGGACCGCCGTGATGAGGATGGTCTGGATGCTGCCGGGGAAAATGTTGAGCGGGTAGCGCGTCAATTCCCAAAAGCCGAAGAAGATCGAGAACAGGTGGTTGGAGCGCACCCAGATCAGCGCCGTGGCGCCGATCATGGTGATGAGCGCCGCGGTCAGCAGCGTCGCGCTGAGGAGCGCGGCAATAAAGAACGATGCCGACCAGACCGACCAGGCGAAGTCGACGGACAGAACGGCCCAGCCCATCAGCGGGACCGCCAGGATGACGTGGCCGGCATAGCCGATATTGAGGCCGGAAAAAACCAGATAGGCCCAGGGGCTGAAAGGCTTGACCAACAGCGTGTCGAAAGTGCCGAGCCGCACCAGTTCTTCGAGGTCGCGCAATTGCACGAAGCTCATCGCGGCGCCGAGCGAGTAAGCCAGCAGCTGGAAGCTGAACAGCAGCGCCAGTTCCGGCCAGGTCCAGCCGCCAAGCGTATCGAAGCGGGCGAGCAGGATGCCGATGGTGGCAAAGACGCTGCCATAGGAAAGGATCTGCGCAAGACGGTCGAGCCAGAAAGCGCCGCGATATTCCATCTGGGAGCGGACATGCATCCGCACCAGCAGCGGCAGGACGCGAAGGTGATGAATAAGCACGATCAACCTCCCTGCACGGTGATGCGGGTGGAGGCGCAGCGCCACAGCCAGAGAACGCCGGCGAGGAACAGCGCGGCCCAGGCAAGGCCCAGGCCGAGATGCAGCCAGACATCGGCCGCGGACAGCCTGCCTAGATAGACCGCATTGGGATAATAGACCACCCAGGCGAAGGGCAGGTGGCGGGCAATCGTGGCCAGCGGTTCGGGGAAGAACCAGAACGGTATCAGTAGCCCTGAGAACAATTGCAGCAGGGCGCCTAGGATCCAGTCCAGCGAGAAGCTCGTCATCAGCCAGAAGGCGACGAGGCCGAAGAGCGCCGACATCAGGAACAGCAGCGTAAAGGACAGCGCCCAGAAGGCGATGAACATCAAGCCATCGAACAGGGTCGCCGGCGGCAGCATGCCGTAAAACAACGCGGTAAAGGCGATGGTCGGAATGACCTGGGTCATCAGGCGGTAACCAAAGCTGCCGCATTCGTTGGCGAAAAGATAGAGCGGATAGGACAAGGGCTTGAGCAGCCAGACTGCGATATCGCCTGTCTTGAGCGACCGGCCGATTTCGCCGATGATCCTTTCAGGGCGGGTCGCGCCCATCACGGCGCCGCCGAGCAGGGCATAGGTCACCATCTGCTGCAGGGACACGCCATCGACCACGATGCCGCCGATGCCGGCATAGGCCGCCTGCCAGATGGCGACACGCGCAAAGACCTGCACGAGTTTGCCGAAGATATTGGCCCATACTTCGTTGCGGTAGGCGAGCTGCGAATGGAAGGAGCTGCGGGCGAAGGCGAAATAGGCGCTCATGATGCCAGAGCCTTGGCATTGCGCCGCTGGTAGAAGGTGCGGATAACCTCTTCGATGTCGGGCTCGTGCAGCGCCACATCCTTGAGGCCGCGCCCGCTGCCGACCTCCGACAGGATTGCGACCAGCGATACGTCTTCACGCTCGATGAGATAGTTCTTGCGCAGGCCCTCATCGCTGACGAGTGCCGCGGTGCGCAACGGCAGCGGTCCAGGGTCGCTGGCAAATTCAAGTGTCAGCCGCCGGGCCGAACCCAATGCCGCGCGCAGGCTCTTCAACTCGCCGTCGAAGATGAGCCTGCTATGATCGACCATGATCAGCCGCGGGCAGATGGTCTCGATGTCCTGCAGGTCATGGGTGGTGAGGATGATGGTGACGCCGCGCTCACGGTTGATCTCGGCGAGAAAACGTCGCACGGCGTCCTTGGCGACCACATCAAGCCCGATGGTCGGCTCGTCCAGAAAGAGGATATTGGGGTCGTGCAGCAGCGACATCACGATCTCGGCGCGCATGCGCTGACCGAGGCTGAGCTGGCGCACCGCGCGGTCGAGAAAGGGCGTCAAATCAAGCAACTCGCTGAAGCGTCGGAGATTATCCGCATAGCGGGCGGTGGGAATGTCGTAGATGCGCTGATGCAGGGTAAAGCTGTCGACCAGCGGCAGGTCCCACCACAGCTGGCTGCGCTGGCCGAAAACGACGCCGATCTCGCGGGCATTGTCCATCCGCCGCAGATGTGGTGTCCGGCCGAGGACCGAGAGCGTGCCGTCGCTCGGCACCAGGATGCCGGTCATCATCTTGATCATTGTCGATTTGCCGGCGCCATTCGGGCCGAGATAGCCAACGGCTTCGCCGGCCGCGATGTCGAAACCGATGTCGGAAACGGCCAGAACTTCCGTATATTCGTTGGTCACCAGCGTCTTCAAGGCGCCCAGCAGGCCCGGAAATCGCTTGTGCTGCCGGAAGCGTTTGCTGACGCCCCGCGCCTCGATCAAAGCCGACATGTGTATTTCCTCAAGGGGTAATTCCAGCCGATTCGGCAGCAGCATCCAGGCTAACGCGAGGCTCGGCCAGTTCAAGCAAAAGTCGCTTTTTGGGGCGTTACTCAATCGGTCTAGCGTAGCCTTTTGCGTTGACAGCCATGATCAATCATTTCCTGTTAGGATCATGAAGATTCTCGCGATATCCGGCAGCGCCCGGCGCAATTCCACCAATACCGCCATGCTGCAGGCTGTTCGCGCCGTAGCGCCAAATGAGATCGAGATTTCGATCTTCGACGGCGTGGGGCGGTTGCCGGTATTCTCGCCCGATCTCGAGGGAGAGCATCTGCCGGAGGCAGTGCGGAATTTCATCGATGCGATCGCTCAGAGCGATGGGGTGATCATTGCCAGCCCGGAATATGTCCGATCCATCCCCGGCGGCCTTAAGAATGCGATCGACTGGCTCGTATCGGGAGATGAGATCGTCCATAAGCCGATCGCCCTGCTGCACGCATCCCATCGCGGCGACGACATGCTGACGGGTCTTCGCACCGTTCTTGCGACCATCACCGACCGGTTCGCGGGCGATATTTTCCTCAGGCTTCCTTTGATGAAGCTGGAGCCGGCCGAGGTGTTCAACACCATTGAGGCAGCGGAGAACCGTTCCAAGGTGCAGGCCTATCTTCAGGCATTCTCGGCCTATTGCACGGCAGACAGTAAGACCGCCTGAGGGTCCGCTCGCTGCATCATCGGACGTCCATCAGCAGGACGTTCTCGAATGCCGTCTTTTCGTGAAGCGTGTGCAGAATGACGAGCGGGGCTGCGAGCAGCGCGGCGAGGATGAAAGCGGAGAGGAAGTGTCTCGTCAGGAGACGAAGGATATGTCGGATCATCTTGATCTCCAGCTGCCGCGAATATTCTTGTGCTGGACCTCAACAATTGCAGCAGCATGACCGGCCGCCTTGCAAGCTCCGCAATGCTGCCGCAACCCTTGTGGCGGACAGAGGGGAGAGCGAGGTAATGGACGGGCGATGCGGATACTGCTGATAGAGGATGAGAGGGAGTTGGCCGCGGCGCTGTCGGTCGCACTCGGCAAACATGGGATCGTTACCGACCACACGGTGCATCTGGTCGATGCGGTCGAGCTGACGCGGCAGAACCTCTATGATGCGATCCTGCTCGACCGGCGCCTGCCCGACGGGGAGGGGCTGAGCTTCATTCCCGAGCTCAGGCGGACGGGGAAGGATACGCCGATCATCGTGATGACGGCGCTGAACGAACCGAAGGAGCGGATCGAGGGCCTCGACCTCGGGGCCGACGACTATCTCGGAAAGCCGTTCCTGGTCGAGGAGCTGATGGCGCGGCTCAGGGCCGTGCTGCGGCGATCGCCTGAACTGGCTGAACTCAAGATCACGGCCGGGCGGATGGTGATCGACCCGCTGCATCTCAGCGTCACCGTCGATGCCGTGCCGCTCGATCTGCCCCGGCGCGAACTTCTGGTGCTTGCAGCCCTTGCCCGGCGCAGGGAGAAGACCGTGCTGCGCTCGACGCTGGAGGCGGCGGTTTATAATTACGAAGAGGAAATCCAGTCGAACGCGCTCGACGCGCATATTTCGCGGCTGCGCAAGCGGCTGATCGATGCCGGCGCCGGCGTCGCAATTCATAATATCCGCGGCGTCGGCTATCTCATGAAGGAAGAATGATGCGCGAGGCGACCAAGTCGAACCTTTCACTCTGGTGGACGCTCAGCTGGCAGCTCAGTATCGTTTTCGTGGCTGTTGTTGCGACGGTGATCATCGGGCTTTGCATTTACGCCACCAGCATCCTCTCACCCAATGAAGGAATGCAGGTTCAGCTGACTGCAGTCCTCGAGGAAGCTCTTACGCGTGACTCGCAGGGCAGGATCGCCATAGCTGATAGCCCGCGTCTCAGGTCGTTTAAGGCTGAGAACAACAGGCTCTGGTTTTTCGTCGCAACACCCAGTGGAGAAACGGCCTCCTACGGCGTAATACCGGCGCCCTATGCCGACCTAGCCCGGTACGTTTACCTTATCAAAGACGCCGACATACGAGGGGCGTCTGGTACGACCGAGGTCGCCTCCATCGACCGTGTCGACACGGCAGAAGGCGAGTACAGAGTTATGTACGGCGGAAACGCCAGCAGAAGCTCCGCATTTCTGGCAATACTCGGCAAAACCTACCTCATTTACACACCACTTTTGGCCATCGCTTTGCCCGGGGTTTTTCTAACGATCCCCCGCGTCGTAGCGCGCGCTTTGGCCGGCGTGAAGGATATAGCGAGCAAGGCATCGGAAATCGAACCCCGCCGGCAAGGAGCCCGATTGCCGGTGGATGGTATTCCCACGGAAATCGCACCATTGGTGATTGCTTTTAACGGAACGCTTGAGCGGCTTGAGAACGAGTTTAAGAAACGCCAGCGTTTCCTGCTCGACGCGGCGCATGAGCTTCGGACGCCGATCGCTATCATGCAGACACGGATCGACGGCATGCCCGACGGGCGCGAGCGGCAGCGGCTGCTTGACGACGTGGCGCGGCTCGCGCAAGCGGCCGAGCAGCTGCTCGATTTCGAGCGCAATGACCAGGCGGCCGATCTCGACGAAATGGTTGATCTCGTCGAGATCGCCCGAATGACGGTTGCCGATCTGGCGCCGCTGGCGATTGCCGCCGGCTATCAGATTTCGTTTCAGAGCGAGGTCAAGAGCCTGAAACGCAAGGGCAGCCCTTCGGCGCTGCCGCGGGCAGTGAGCAACCTCGTGCGCAACGCCATCGATCACGGCGGCAACAAGGGCATGATCACGGTTTCTGTGTCGGGCTCACGTTCCGGCGGCGGGCGGATCACGGTCGCCGACGAAGGGCCGGGTATTCCGGCCGAACATCGGGAGCTGGTGTTCGAGCCATTTTATCGCGTCACCCCGAAGAGCAGGGGCGCCGGTCTCGGCCTCAGCCTCGTCAAGCAGGTCGCCGCAAACCATGGCGGCGAGGTCAGCATCGAGAGCAGCGCTGTCGGGACGCGGGTGGTGATCGAACTCGCATAGGTCAGGTTTGCTTGGCAGCATCCACCCTAATTCTGATCAGCAAAGGCTCTGGGAAGCGAACTGTAATGTTGCGGCAATTCTCGACCGCCACTTTCGCCCGAGTTCATCGGCGACGGAGGCCAGACAGCGTGCGCAGCAATCCATTCCCATTTTCCTTCCCCGTGGCGTCGAGAAGTTTGTGCCTCGCTCTGCCGGTGGCGCTCGTCATGGCCGCGGCCGGGTGCAGCTCGGTGCCGCTAAAGGAGGCCGGCACGCTTTCTTCCTATGGCAATCTCGGCGCGCCGAAGGGCAAGCTGTCGAAATCGCGCGTTTATGTCGATGGGACGCGCCTTAGCCCGGCAAAGACGCTGAGCATCGTGCCGACGACCTTCGCCTTCAACGCCGCGACCCGCGTCAAGTCGGACGCCGATCGCGTGATGGTGGCGAATGCTCTAGACCGGGCACTCTGCATTTCGCTCAGCGACAAATACCAGCTGGTCTCTGCCGGCCAGCCGGCAGATCTGACAATCCGCTCCGTCGTCACCGACATCGTGCCGACCAACAAGGCGATGGCGGGTGTTTCGACCGTGGTGACCGTCGGCACCGGTTTCATGCTGCCGGTCAGCGTGCCCCGCCTGCCGGCTGGCCTCGGCGGATTGGCGGTCGAGGCGGAGGCAGTCGACAGCGGTGGCGTACAGCGGGCGGCGATCGTCTGGTCGCGTGGTGCAAACTCGCTGCAGAACAATCCCCGCGTTTCCGAAGTCGGCGACGCCTATAGCCTGGCTTCGAAATTCAGCAGCGAGTTTTCCCGCATGCTGATCAAAGGCAAGGAGCCGAAGGGACTGGATGTCTCGCTGCCCTCGGGGCAGCGGATGAAATCCTGGCTCGGCGGCAAACCGAAATACGCCGCCTGCGACGCCTTCGGCCGCCCGCCCGGACTGATGGGCGCCGTGGCCGCCAAATACGGCGCGCCGCCGCAATGGACCGAGAAGAAGCCAAAACCGGCCGCGACCTATTGAGAGAATCCGGTGGCGGCGCCCGACAAGCCGTCGCGATCAGCACTCAGCCCGCCCCAGGCTGAGGGGACGGACGGAGCAAAGGCGGGCAAGGCTTGTGCTCCGTCCGTCTAGAAATCCGTCGCGCTTCACGTCAGACGACGACGCCAGGCCGCAGCCAGAAATACAGCTTGATCTGATCGGGTCTGTCGGAGGGAAGCGGGCGAGTTGGTTCGGCACAGGCATCAAAAAGCCCCGCATCTTGTTGCGAGGCTTGTTGCTAAATGGTGGACCGGTTAACGGCACTGGCGGCGTGGGCCGTAGTTCGGCTGGTAGGTATTGTCGGAGGCGCGATAGGACCGATATCGGCTGTAGCAATAGTCCGCATGCGAACTATAGGCACGTGCGCGCGGCTGCGAAGCGAGGATGCCGCCGATGATGGCGCCGGCGGCCAGACCGCCGATGATGGCGCCGGTGTTGTCGTGGCGGCGATACCGGCGATCGTAGCGACGATCCCAGCCATAGCGGTCGTCTCGGTAGTAGTCTCGGTCGCGGTAGTAGTCTCGGTTGCGATAGTGGCGGTTGCGATACCACCTGCGATTATTGCTGAACTGACCCGGGCAGTTCGTGAAGTTATTGCAGCCAACGGTCATGATGCGGGCATCGGCGCTTTGCGGCGCCGGTTGCGCCGATTGCACCGGGCTCGGCATGAACGCCGGGCCTGCCGAGGCCGGCATTCCGGAGAAGGCCGTCGCTATCGACAGGGCAATGATGGCGAATCTGTTCATTTCACTCACCTTGGGTAAACGGATGTATCGAGGGGATAACGCAGGGGAAGGGGAATGGTTCATTTCGGGAAATTCAGCAACAAGTTCAAATTGAAAGTAGATAGTCAATTAGATCTTTATGGATGGGCCGCATCAATGACCGAGATGTAACGGCACTCCTGTGCATGTCGGAAGGATTAGCATGCGCCTCTCCAGAATTCTCGGTGTTCTCTGTCTCTCGACGAGCTTCGCGATTGCACCTCTCAACATCACCTTCACCGATTTCTCGCCTGCTTTCGCGAAAGGCGGCAACGGTGGTGGCAATGGTGGTGGCAACGGTGGCGGTGGCGGTGGTGGCCACGGCGGCGGAAACAGCGGCGGAGGTCATGGAGGCGGTAGCAGCAATAGCGGCGGCGGAAAGGGCAGCGCCAGCTCGAGGGGGAAGACAGAAAGTGGCCGGACCGGAAGCACGGGCAAGGCCGCCAAGACGAAATCGGCCAAGCAGACTGTCAGTACGAAGGGCACGTCCAAAAAGACGACCATCGCCAAAGCGCCGGCGACAAAACCTGCAAAGAAGCCAGCAGCAGAGCTTGCCGGTCTCAATTCGCTGAAGCGCAACTTCCATGCTCTCATGAAAACGGCTGATCCTCGGATGGCCGCGATTGCCGCGTTCAGCACGGCGTACGCTCAATATGAACTCACCAACGGGGTGGCGCCACCGGCCGACGATCCGGTATTGGGCGATGCCGCCCTGACTGCGGCGCTGGCCGCCGCAACCAAGACAGGCACGGTCACGCCGGAGGCTTTGGGCTGGGCACAGGAGACGCTCGGTGTCGGAACAGCTATCGGAACGATCGACCAGATGAGAGACGCCTTGGCGGTAGCCGCCCCGACACCGGAAACCCCGGCAGCAGAGACCGAGACAGCGACCGGCGAGACGGCCGACGGGAGCGCGACGACAGACCCGGTCGCGGCTGAGGAAACCTCTGAGACTGGAATGGAAGTCACAGCGGACACCACTGAAGCCGCCCAAAGTATTGACCAAACCGAGACCTCTGCCACAAGCACCGAGACGACAACGAACCCGTAATCCTCCTTGAGGAACCTTGGGATTTGCCGAATTCATTGCTCCTTCGACGACGGGGCAATGCTGCTTGTCGTCGGCGACATGGCGCTGGATCAGGCCACTGCCGCCGTGCAACTGCCCGCGGCTCCAGACCCGGCTTCGTTGCCGGCCGTTGCGTATGTATGTCGGCCCCCTCGAACTCGCCGCCTACGCCAACAACCTGCTGGCCCTCACCGGACGGCGCTGGTGCGGGCTGTCAACAGGTCCATGGCTAAAGCATTGGCGAGCGAACGGAATGGTGAAAGGCCTTTTGAACCTGAAGGCGCGTTATCAGGCTCACCTTCCGCCGGCCAGCAGTCGGAGCTGGCTTTCGTCATGCACACCTTGGCGGTAAAGCTCGATGATGAGGGCGCCAAGACGGTCGGCCTCCTTGCCTGCTCTGTCGATCTTTAGACCGCTACAGAGAGATTCATGGACACGCCTGCACACATCGAGGTCTTCCGAGGCGAGCGGTTCGTCACGTGTGCTAAACAGCTTGTCTGACATCGCAATCTGCCCTTTTTGGATGCCGTGAATCGCTTTCGTGAAAAAAAAGATAATTTCGCGATCTTTGCTCTGCAAGATGGGCGAAGGTCCGAAATTCAAAAAACAATTTTGGCCGCGCGAGAAGATGCGGGCGAGGGCGGCGGCACGAGATGAGACCGATCAAGGCGTCGGCCGGACGGATGGTGTGAGCGTGAGATCTACTTGGTTGCGGGATCCTGGCCGCTTTGTTGCGCCAGGCGCAGCTCTTTCAGCCGCTTGGTTTTTTCGCGGCGGGCCCGCTGCTCCGCCTCGATGGTTTCCTTGGCGGCTCGCTCGGTGTTTTCGAAACGATCCTGCCGGTAAGCCTTTGATGAGGGTTCACGTTCTCTTTTCATGGCCGCTAAACGCAAATCGGCGAAAACGGTTTCATGGGAAAATGAGTCACTGGCCGTCAATCGATCGACATGGCCGGCGTGCCTACGTATGGAGTCACAGCCATAACAGCAACCGGGCGCCTCGTCGGCGCCCGGCAACATCACGGATCAGCCCTTGATGAAGGCGAGGATGTCGGGGTTTATGATGTCGGCATGAGTGGTGCACATGCCATGCGGGAATTTCTCGTAGACCTTCAGCGTGGCGTTCTGCAGGAGCTTGGACGAGAGCAGGGCAGAGTCGGCGATCGGCACGATCTGGTCGTCGTCGCCATGCATGACGAAAGTCGGCACGGTGATGATCTTCAGGTCTTCGGTGAAGTCGGTTTCCGAAAAGGCCTTGATGCCGTCGTAATGCGCTTTGGCGCCGCCGATCATGCCCTGGCGCCACCAATTGTTGATGACCGGTTCCAGGACCTTCGCGCCCGGCCGGTTGAAGCTGTAGAACGGACCGGCCGGCAGATCGTAATAGAACTGCGCGCGATTGGCGGCGAGCTGCTTGCGCAAGCCATCGAAGACTTCGATCGGCAGGCCACCGGGATTGGCTTCGGATTTTACCATGATCGGCGGCACGGCGCCGATGATCACCAGCTTGGCGACGCGGCCCTGTGGTTGGCCATGGCGGGCGACATAATGGGTCGCTTCGCCGCCGCCGGTGGAGTGGCCGACATGGACAGTATTCCTGAGGTCGAGATGCTCGACAACGGCTGCGGCATCGGCGGCGTAGTGATCCATATCGTGACCGTCGCCCACCTGGGTCGAGCGGCCATGGCCACGCCGGTCATGGGCGACGACCCGGTAGCCCTTCTCGAGGAAGAACAGCATCTGGGCATCCCAGTCGTCGGAGCATAGCGGCCAGCCGTGATGAAACATGATCGGCTGGGCGCTCTTCGGCCCCCAATCCTTGTAGAAGATTTCGACGCCGTCCTTGGTGGTAACCGTGCTCATCTTTTGGCTCCGTTGGTTGGGGTTGGTTGGATTGATGCGGTCAGAAGTTTGCGCTGTTGCCTGCAGAATTGACAAGGCCACGAGCGCCGTTGGGCCGGAGGCCAGGGGCAAGAAGGTCGCGCCTGATCAACCCGAATATGTTGATGTGCTTATTGAATGCTTCTTTCTATTCTGTTGACATGACAGAAGTTTGTATGTTTCCGCGAGGATGGGTGTGAACCCGCCCATTTCGCATGGCTGCTTTGCACTGCGAACATTCTTTTAATCCACGGTATCTCGGCTGTTGGCCATCTCAGGCTAGTCCGTCAGGGGCGCGGCGAACGTCTGTAATGAGCCATTTTTTTGATATTCGTTCAATATATCCGTCCGGGTAGTTCAATATATCTGTCCGGGGTAGGTGGGCTCCCGTTCTGCCGCCGCGTGCATGCCGCTGCCGGCGCTCACTTGAACGCGGTTCATCGCCCAACCATCTAATCCTCATACAACAGCGCCATGGCGGACCGTCGCAACCGCGACGGCTTTGCCGGCGGCGGGACGGCCGTTATTGCCGCCTGAGGATCAAATAATGGGTTACATGGATAAGGACATAGCGCCTCAGAATGATGGGGCGCTGATCGATGCCTATTCGCAATCGATCGCAGCAGCAATCGACATCGTCGGGCCGGCAGTCAGCCGGATCGAGAGGGTGGGAGGCCGGCAGGGGCACGGGTCTGGCTTCGCCGTCTCGCCTGACGGCCTGATCATCACCAACAATCACGTCGTCGACGACGCCAAGGTCGTCCGCATCACCACGCCTGACGGCTTCGTCACCGAGGGCCGGGTGTTGGGTCGCGACGTCGATACCGACATTGCCCTCATTCGCGCCAATACAAGCACCGGCGCCTGGGCGAAGCTCGGAGATTCTCAACGCCTGCGCAGGGGCCATATCGCGATCGCGATCGGAAACCCGCTCGGCTTCGAATGGACGGTTACCGCCGGCATCGTCTCGGCGCTCGGCCGGTCGATGCGGGCGGCCAGCGGCCGGCTGATGGAAGACGTGATCCAGACCGATGCGGCGCTCAATCCCGGCAACTCGGGCGGGCCACTGGTGTCATCGGGCGGGGAGGTCATCGGCGTCAACACCGCCGTCATCCAGGGTGCGCAGAGCATCGCCTTCGCCGTCGCGTCGAATACGGCCAATTTCGTGGTTTCGGAAATTCTCCGCTATGGGCAGGTCAGGCGTGCCTTCATCGGCATATCAGGCGACACGATCGTGCTGCCGCGCCGGGTGGCCCTTGCGGCGGGCACGGTGCAGACGACTTCCGTGCGCATCCGCCGCGTCGAAGCCGATGGGCCGGCGGCGAAGGGAGGGCTGCAGGAGGGCGATTATATCCTCGCCATCGACGGCAGCCCGGTCGGCGGCGTCGATGATATCGTCCGATTGATGGATGGCAGCAGGATCGGCAGGGATACGGAGATTTTGGTGTTTTCGGTGGCGGGCCGGATCGAGAAGAAGATCTTGCTGCCGACGGCGCGTTCCTGACGCCGCACTTCGACGCCATGACGAGACGTCACGTACGTCAGGCGCTGACCGCTTGCTGCTCGGTCCCCGAAAAATCCACCGCCGCAAAGGCTGCCGCCAGCACCTCCGGCCCAGCGCCGTTTTTCGCGGCATCGGTCGAGAGGATCTGGCGGTAGCGGCGGGCACCGGGCAGGCCGGTGAAGAGGCCGACCATATGGCGGGCCACGTGCTGCAGCCGGCCGCCGCTGGCGATGTGGCGTTCGGCATAGGCCATCATCCGGTCACGCAGCGTCTCCCAGTCCGGCTCGCTCGCAGGGGCGCCGAAGAAGCGCTGGTCGATGTCGGCAAGGATCGCCGCATTCTGATAGGCGGCGCGGCCGAGCATGACGCCATCGACATGGTCGAGATGGACGGCGGCTTCGTCGAGCGTGCGGATGCCGCCGTTGATGCCGATGAAGACGTCGGGCCAGCGCTGTTTCATCCGGTAGACGATCTCGTAGTCGAGCGGCGGGATCTCGCGGTTTTCTTTGGGGCTCAGGCCCTTCAGCCAGGCCTTGCGCGCATGGATCCAGATCGCGTCGGCGCCGGCGTCTAGAACGCGGGTGATCAGCTCGGGCAGCGCCTGTTCCGGTTCCTGCTCGTCGACGCCGATCCGGCATTTCACCGTCACCGGCACGGTTGCAACCCTTTTCATCGCCGCGATGCATTCCGCCACCGTCTCCGGCGTCAGCATCAGGCAGGCGCCGAAGGTGCCCGACTGCACGCGATCGGAAGGGCAGCCGATATTGAGGTTGATCTCGTCATAGCCGTAGGGCTCGGCGATCTTCACCGCCTCGGCAAGCTTTGCCGGGTCCGATCCGCCGAGCTGCAGCGCCAGCGGATGCTCGGCGGCGTCATGACCGAGCAGCCGGTCGCGCGGGCCGTGGATGATCGCATCGGCCACCACCATCTCGGTATAGAGCAGCGCCTCGCGGCTGATCTGCCGGTGGAAATAGCGGCAATGCCGATCCGTCCAGTCGATCATTGGGGCGACCGCAAAAATCGGCCTCTTCTGCGTCATCGACGTTCCATTATTCCTTGTTACCGGTGCAAGCACGGCACCGTCACCGCCGTATGGGGCGGGCATCCATCAAGCGCGCATATAACACTTGCCAATACGATCGACAAATGACCGCCGATCACCACAAACAGAAACGGCGCTCCTTGCGGAGCGCCGTTTCTGCCGCCGAAGCGATTGTCTGACTTACGAAGCCGAGATGTTGACAGCCTTCGGGCCCTTGCCCATGCGATCCGGCTCGGTGTCGAAAGTAACCTGCTGGCCTTCGCGCAGCGACTGGATGCCAGAAGCCTGCAGCGCAGAGATATGGACGAAAACGTCCTTTGCGCCGCCGTCCGGCGTGATGAAACCAAAACCCTTGTCCTGGTTGAAGAATTTTACGGTGCCCTTGGTGGCCATTGGGATCGTCCTTTTCCCTTAGTCTGTGTAGTATCCGCGCCCCCGAGAGGAAGCGGACGGCTTTAGCTTTCGCCCCGATCGATTGGGACGAAGGGTCAGTCGGAGAAGTCACGTACGGGGAAAGAACGTCTACGTAGGCGGGTAGTCCCGCGCCGCCTTCCAAACGGAAGGGATTACCACATCAGTCCAGTCACCGGCATGCAAATGCCCGAGTAAGTCAATTCGTGCCAGCATTTCGGGCAAAAAGCAAGCGGGATTATTGTGGCATGCCCGCATCGATGTCGGGAAATGCCGAAGATTCAGATACTTGACCACAGGTTAACGAATTCTTGCACGGCTGTGCCATATCGGGATTTTGTGCCGAAACGGGATGAGCGGCGGATTCGATAGCCGGACAGGGATATGTAGGAAGTGGTTGGGGCGGCAGGCACACCGATCAGTCTCATTCATTGTGATGAGGATCGCAAAGTCTGCTCTCCGGTGTTCCTCGCGCCGTCTTTGCTCCGCCCTCATCCTGAGGTGCGGAAGCCGGAGGCTGAAGCCTCGAAGGACGGGGGCGGCCACCGGCGCCATAACCTTAGATTTTGCATAGGGGGCTTTGTGGAATGCAGGAGCTTCCACGCCCGCCCTCGTGGTTCGAGACGGCCCCTTGGGCCTCCTCACCATGAGGGCTCTCTTTGGCGCCTGCGGCTTTTATTCTACAGCTAGTGCAATTGTCCGCTCCATCCTCGTCGTAGGCGAGACCCCCAAAGGCTTCCCGCCTACTGCGCGTCACCCAGCAACGCGCCGAGGCTCCACGGATTATCACCCTTCTGATTAGCGATGTCGTCGACCTTCCAGCCGCCGTGTTCGCGTACCAGGGTGTAGAAGAGCGTCACCTCTTCGCCGTTTTCGAACTCCACCTCCACCTCGGCCTTGTCATCCAGCAGGATCGGTTGGCCGATCCTGACGTCGCTGGCCGCGCCGTCCTGACCTGCGATGACGGGATCGAAGTCGATCGCGCCGACATCGCCCTCCGGCGTGTTGTCGAGATCGGTCTGGTGGAGTTCGTTCAGGTGGTCGGAGAAGAAGGTCGAATAGGGTGAGGGCGCCTCGGCGTCGCTGTTGTCGGTGTCGTAGCTATAGAGTGCCTTGAGCAGCGCCTTCGGCGTCTTGTAGGTCTGTGCCGATGCGGGCAAGGCTGCGACCGCCGACACGGCGAGGGCGAGGATGAATGTGGGCAGGCGCATGCGGGCTCTCCTCGGATAAGCGGTGAATCATAGCGGAATCAGGCGCTGAGGTGGAGCGGCATTTTTGGAGGGGTATCAGGGTTTGGCTCGGCCATCGCTGCTTATGAAAGGCTTCGCGCTTGCTTGTGGCAGGCGCCCGGGCGAGACTTCCAATCAAGCTGGGGAGGGTGAGATGAAATGCATCGTCGGATTCTTCATGACCAAGCCTGGAAAGCGCCATGCCTATCTGGCCGCGGCGCAGAACCATCTCGATCAGAGCCGGCTCGACCCGGATTGTCTCTATATCGAGCTGGTACCGATGCCCGAGCATCCCGACAAGATCCTGCTGGCCGAGGCCTTCACCAGCGAGGAAGCGCATCGCCGGCACGAGGATACGGACCACATGCGTGAGTTATGGGCCGTCGGCCCGACGCTGCTGTCGCATGTCGTTATCGACAATGTGATTTCCGCTCAGGTGGAGCATATCGACGAGCGGTTTGACTGATGCGTGCCTGATTTCGCGCGGCCGCCCATCGGTGGGGCTTGCACGACTGCAAGTCCCACCTCGGTGCCCGGCAATTCTGTCGCGGCTAGATCAATGCCTCATGCGACAGCGCAAATGACGTCTCGAAGACGTCCTTCACAGCGAGCGTGAAATCGTGGCTGGTGACGTTTCCGGCCGCGTCATAGGCTTCGGCGGTGAAGGTCAGGCTATGGGCGCTTTCGTAGTCGATCGCCGCCTTGGTCTGGATCTTGTTGCCGACGAGCTTGAAGATGCCGTCGGCATCGTCCGTCAGCCGCCATTTCACCGTGTCGCCTTCCGGATCCTTTGCCGTGAGCAGGCCGACCGAGGTGCCGATCGCGACGTTCTCCGAGACCGAGCTGCGCGAGAAGGCGAGATTGGTCGGCGCCTTGTTCACGGGGGCCTCGTTGACGTCGAGCACGTTGATGGTGATGTCCTTTTCGACCGTGACCTTGCCATCCGAAATAGCGACCTTGATCGTGTGTGATTTGGCGGTCTCGTAGTCCAGCGCCTTCGAGGTGACGATGCGGTTGCCATTGATCCGGAAGTGGTCGTTGGCTCCGTCGATCAGCGTAAAGGTTAGCGCGTCGCCATCGGCGTCCTTGGCGCTGAGCAGGCCGACCGTGGTCCAGATCGGTGTGCTCTCCAACAGGGAAGTTTTCGAGAGCTGTATATTGGTGGGCGCGATGTTGCTGCCGTCGGGCGTGAACTTTCCCTTGGCGAAATCGTAGACGCCGTCGGCAAAAAGGGCGAATTCAACATCGGTCAGCGTATCCTTGCCCTCCAGGGCGCTCGTCAGGATGTGGCTGCCATTGTTCAATGCGAAGGTGTATTTGGCGAAATTGCCTGAGAAGACCGCCGTATCGATGCCCGCACCGCCCAAAAGCACGTCGTTGCCGGCGCCGCCTTCGAACCTGTCGTTGCCGTCGGTCCCGAAGAAGTAGTCGTCGCCGCCGCCGGTCTTGACGTCGATGCCGAAGGCGGTGCCGAAGATGTCGACGTGGCGGTTTGCTAGCTCGTCGGAGAGGTCGGCATGGGCGCTGTCCGTCAATGTCAGCGCCAGGACATCATTCTCGTAGCCCGGCTTGTCGTATTTGACGATCTTGTCGAAGCTTTCGAATTGGGCGGCCGAAGCGAGAACCTCGGCTCCTGCCGTTTCGAGGATTTCGACGTTCTTGATCGTGAAACCGGCAAGCCCGATGGATTCCTGCCCAGGGCCTAAAGTAGGTTTGATGACCTGCAGCGTGTCCGTGCCGGCGCCGCCATCGATTACTCCGGAAAGCGCGGAAGAGTGTGACTGCAAGTTGATGGCATCATTGCCATCGCCGGCATCAATATCGAAGGCCTCAGGGGCGGTGGACATATTATCGCCATCGGTGATTTTATCGTCGCCCGCGCCGCCTTTGATGACGTCATTTCCGACGCCGCCGAAGATCTGATCGTTGCCATCGCCGCCGGTCAATTTGTCGTTGCCGGCATTGCCGTTGATCGTGTCGTTGCCGCCGCTACCATCGAAAATATCGTTGCCGTCGGTTCCCGTAAATATGTCGTCACCGCCGCCAGTCTTGACGTCAATACCGGAGACCGTGCCAAATATACTAGCCCGACTGTTTCCAAGCTCGTCGGAAAGATCGACATGGGCCTTGTCCGTCAATCTCAAGATGGCGATGGAGGAGCCGAAAGCGTCCTTCGTTCCCGAGATTTTGTCAAAGCTTTCTAACTGCGCGGATGAACCGGTAAAGCCATACTCATTCGTTTCAAGAATTTCGAAATTCTTGATCGTCAGCCCGGCTAGCCTGGATACGCGCAGTGTATCAATGCCGGTACCGCCATCGATCGTGCCGGAAAGCCCCTGAGACTGTGTCTGGAGGGTTACGATATCGTTTCCGTCGCCGGCATCGATGTTGAAGACTTCTGATGAAAGACTCGAAACATCACCATCGACGATTACGTCGTCGCCCTTGCCACCGATCAACCGGTCATTTCCACCATTGCCGTTGATGTAGTCGTTACCGTCGCCGGCGTCGAAGATGTCGTTGCCGGCAGTTCCGGTGAGAAGGTCGCGAGCGCTCCCGGTCGTGACGTCGATGCCGGAAACGTTAGGGCCGCCAAAGATGTAGTTTAGCTTGCCTGCCAACTCGTCGGAAAGATCGACATGGGCGCCGTCTGTCAAGACCAGCTGCACGGAAGAATCGGAGCCGGTACCGATGATTTTATCGAAGGATTCGAATTGTGCCGTCGATGCGGTCACGCTGGATGTCGCAGGCTGGAGAATCTCGACGTTCTTGATCGTCAGGCCTGTCAGATCATTGGCTTGCAGCGTGTCGGTGCCGGCCCCGCCGTCTATCGTTCCCGATATCTTGGCGAAAGAGCCGGTGAACAAAATCACTTTGTCGTTGCCATCGCCGGCATCGATATTGAAGGTTTCAGCGACATCGGAAAAATAATCTCCGTCGCTAATCGTGTCATTACCCGCGCCGCCCTTGAGGACGTCATTGCCGACGCCGCCGTAAATCTCGTCATTGCCGTCGCCGCCATTCAGCGTGTCATTGCCTGCTTCACCATTGAGCAAGTCGTTACCGGCGCCGCCGCTCAGCGTGTCTGCGCCACCACCACTCACTATGGTGTCGTTGCCGGCGCCCGTCGTGATCGTATTGGGGCCGCTCGAGCCCCTGACGCTCGCGGAAACCGAGCCCAACTCGTCGGCGAGGTCTGCCACGCTGGAATCTGAGACGGTGAGGGCGACGGCGGAGAGAGGATTAGCGGCGGAATGGCGGATAACATCGTAAGCTTCGAACTCAGCGCCGGTCTTGGTAACTGTGGCGCCGTTCGTGTCCAGAATATTCAAGGCCATATATATCTTTCCCCAAAAGATGCATTGTACTCGGCAATATGAGACATCCCCGAAAGAACTGTTTTATTGCTCAGCGGACGACAACCCCTCGGGGATCTATGCCAATCCTCGATTAACTTTTCAATGCAAAATTGTGTCTTTTCATTGCTTTTTTAATGAAAAACTAAGGATGAAATACTGGGGAAACGGATTTTAATTTGGGAACTTAAAGTCATACTTTGGTTTCGTAAATAGTATTATCTTTCATTTTCGGGTGGGATGCTCTCGCGAAAATTGTGTTTTCAGTGAGTTCTTCGGCGGTGCCGCGCCGCGCGACCATCCCGTCGCTATCGCAGGTTGGTGCTGGCTTCGACTTGTCCGGCTTTCCACGCGGGAGGTGTCACACGAGCTTGATGAGGCCTGCTTCCGTGGGTCTGAAGCCGCAGGCGCGGTAGAAGCCGGTCAGGTGCGGTTCGAAATCGACATGCAGCCACTCGGCACCGCGCTCCCGCGCAACCCGCGTCGCTTCCCTGACCAGCCGCGTGGCGATCCCCTGCCTCTGCATCTCGGGATGGACCGAGGTATCGAGGATGAAGGCATGGATGCCGCCATCCCAGGCGACATTGACGAAGCCGACGAGCCGGTCGTCCTGATAGGCGCCGATATGAGCGAGGCTGCGGGAGAGGATGGGGGTGAAATCTCGGTTGTGCGGGCTGTCCCAGGCAGCGGAAAAGAGCGCGTTCAGTTCGGCGGCGGACGGGAAAGGGTCGATGCGCAGGTCCACCATGGATGGTTCCTTTCCTTCAGCGGGCATGAGGTCTTCCGGATCAAGGGCGGACGCAGGCTCATTCCGTCACGGTGACGAGCCGACCGTCGCGTCTTTCGAAAATCCTGTCGGAGAGAAAATCGACGCCGCAGTGTTTCGCCATGTCGATCAGCTGCCTGGCCGTATTCAGCGCGGAGGGCGCTTTTCGGTCGATCACGGCGACCTCGTCACGCTGGCGCAGGATCAGGAAGGCGCCATCCGGGAAATTCTTGTCCACCATCGCCCAGAATTCATCCGTCAGCACGATGGCCGGCGTCAGCGGCGGGTTGTCGTCGATCCGGTAGGACATGGAATCAGCCGCTGTATGGCTTCATAAGCCTCCCCTTTTAGCTATCTGATTTGAATCAAGAATGGCCGTTATTCTCGGGTCTATGGAAATGCTTGTAACGCTAAACGATGCGTCAGCGATTAGCTCGCCAATAGCTGTATGAGATGAATTAAGGACTAAATTGGATTCTTCCGGCAATACCGCTGAAGGCACCTTCAGAAATAAATGCGCGGCGTCTTTATACCAAGTGGCGCCAATTTTAAGACATGTTTGGCTATCAGGCATCCTCCAGTGCGGGTCGAGTTCGTACAACTCGGTTGACGTTATTTCACGCGTATATTCCGGGCTGAGGAAACGCGCGGGCATCTCTATATGTGCTGCCACCAGCGGCAAGGTTGTTTCATTTGGATGAATGTTCAGGTGAACTAAGTGCTCAAGCAGGCCAAGCGCTCTGCTGCTGGCAAAGTATGTCACTCTTGAGCCTTTTGCATGCCAGCGGCCGGCAACTCGCAAGCCCCCAGCTCCGGATACAAGCTCAATCAAGCTTTGAGCGTACATTTCTTTGGTGATACGAAAAAGATGAGCCTGGATCATGCATTAAATCCAAATGCTGCTCTTAAGAGTAAGTCCTCTACCGCCGTTGCACCGACCTCTGTAACTAGCAGATTCATAGGTGCTCGGCCGCCTAATCTTTTGTCTTGGGGTTGTCGGAGCCAACCGAGAGCTAAGTTCGAGGTGCCCAATACCGATATAGCAAGCAATACTATCTTTGCTAGACGTACTGTCGCGTCCCCCTCAGACGGTGTGAGGCGACCTATCGTTCGGCGTCTTGCCAAAGTGCGCTTGGGAGCGACTATGGTCTCAAGTTCGCTTGGCGTTAATCCAATGATCGTAAATTTTTCTAGAATCGTGACAGGCAAGCCGTCTTGCACAAGCCTGGCGAGATCTGCTGAGCTATTGACGCTCCTTCCTATTTTGACTGGACCACCAAGAAAGTTGACGATGTCTTGAATCGTCGAGGTTACTGCTGCGTCGTCCACGGGGGAGGTAGGCAGCGCTACAGCTCGAGCGAGAAAGTCTCTATTGGGCAGTTTTTTGATATCTTGCTTCTCATCCTTATGATCAAGCTCGGCGCCAAACTCGCTGTTCTTGTCCAAACGTGTAAGAGAAATTCCGTTGTAGGTTACGCTGTCAAAAGAAGCACTCCCGCAATGAATAAAGCGTACAGTGGGAGATATTAAAGTCTCAATTAAATATCTTCTATGTTCGGCTAGGCAAATCACAGCTAAGTCGAGTTCGGTCGCGAAATCAATTAACTCATTGGACAGATTTGATATTTTGTCTTGCTGGCCATTCCTATAAAATTCGTCGAAATTGTCTATTATTATTACATCCAAGCCACGATTTTCTTGAATTATTCGAAACTTTGAAAGTAATTCTTCTAAATTATCCTCCTTTTTGTCGTCAATGTAGAGGGGGATTTTCTGCATCGTCATGCTGCATTCGACGAGAACCTGAAACTCATTTTCAGTGATATTTCCATTCTTAATATCATCTGTGCTTATATTTGTTTGATCGGAGATAATGGCCGTAGCAATATTTTCGGCAGACATCTTCGTTGAATAATAACCTACAACTCCGCCGCGGTCGGCGAAAGTGGAGCCATCTGTCGATACTGACGCCTGGTAAGCGGCAGCAATATTGTAACCAATATCTAGGGAAAGTAGTATTTTCTTAGCGTCTTCGTCCCCGGTGAGGAATACGATCTCACCCCGATTTATACCGCCTTCCAAAAGGCTATCGATTGCTGAGATGTTTGTTTGAATAACGCCGTGTTCGACGTTTTGGAAGCGACGGCTGACTGTTCGGAGAGCTCTTCTAGCTGCCCGATTTAGATCATCAATTCCGTCATCGGCGAGGGCTCTCACTACTGTATTCTTCAAGGTCTACCTCGGCGTAAAGACGCGGCTTCACAGTAATCTTTTCGTCAATTTACCACGAAATTACGCTTCTGCCAAATGCCGCATTGGCGGTGGCATTTGGCGCGGAAAAGCCGAATGCTACCCCGTTTTTTCCCATTCCTTCTTCAATTGGCTGATAGGGTCTGGCTTGCCGAGGTTCGCAAATTATTTCCTGGGAGTTTCAACATCCAAATCGGCGTATTTTTCCATACGTTCGCGAAATCGTTCGATTGAGCGCTCTAGCAGGAACGCCGAAGCGAATGTCACCAAACTCATAAAAACAGAAAGCCTCTGGAAAGTCTGCGCATTAAAATTGAGTTTATCACCGGTCAATAATATTCCAGAGGCTTGCAATATTAAGAAGAAACCAAAGCCGACTATTATGCCTAACACAAAATCGCTCAGGATTTTTTTTGAAGAGAAAACTTCAACGACATCAAAATAAACCTTGATTAAGGTTCTGGTTATTGTGCCGATAACCGAGGATATTCCAATCATTAAAAAGAATAATGCGTAATTTACATTGCCGATCACCTGGGAGCCATGGTTGAAAAGAACCATCCAGGCTGCAATCAAAATCAACGTGAATGCAGACAGGTAGATTTGCGGGTGCTGAACTCGATCATCAAATGGGTTGTTTTTTGAGAGTTTAATAGCTGCATTCACCACGCATGAGGCGGATGAATCTCCCCATTTGGCAGATAGTGTATCCAATTCTGCATGAGTAAGCACCTGCCCATAACGTGAACTTACGGCATCCCATATTTCCTTCGCAGCACCACCAAATTGCGGCACTGCAAGCACGGGACGCTTTAAGGAGAACGCGGCGAACCCTGCCGTTGAGGTTCCGCTCTGTCCACCAATCACTACTATCGCCTGACTCTCCAAAAGGGCGGTAAGATGTCGATTGCCCTGATATCTCCGTTCGACCAGCTTAAACTTGCCCTTGGGAAGTTCCGTCTCTTCAACGGGCGGTTCATCCGCTTTGCGAAAGAAGGTGACTTCGCTTATGCAATCAACTTCGGACATTCCTTGGATGACGTGATAATCAGCGGTATGCGGCCTGAGCGAACCGATCACAACGCCGAAACCGCGTGAGGCAATTTCTTTTCCAATTGCCGCACACGCAAGTTTCATTTCCTCAAAATTTGTAGAATTACGCGGTTCCGAGCCAACTATATGGATTTTTGTCATGGTTGCATCCCGCTCAATCGAGGTCGCTTAATAATTGCATTATTCTTGCGAAAATCAATAGAACTTAAGAAGAGAAGCAACGCTGGGGGTGCGTTATCCTTTGACAGCATCTGCGAGATTTAGCGAACGGGAAATAAATGGGTTTATAACTTTACGGCCTTGAGACCACGACGAGCCTAATTCGATAGAGCCTTGGCGCGCGTAAATCAGCTCAACGCCCCGGCCGCCCCGTCTTCCCCTTCGTCCGCCCCTTGCGCTTTTGCTCACCAGGGTCCTCATAGCTCCCCACACCCGTCTTCCCGCGCACGACCGGCCGCACGTCGTCGCGCTCCGGCTGGCGTGCCGGCCCTTCGTTTGCGCTGCGGGCGTTCGTCTCTGCAATCGATTCACTGGATCGATTGCTCCAGCTTTCGCCGGACCGTTCCTCACCCAGCAGCGGTGAAAACCGCTTCGTGCTTTTGGCTGCATCCGGCTTTTCCGGCAGTGCGCCGGTGACCGGCTTTTCGGTTCGGCCGACCGTCATTTCATCGAGGTCGTTTTTGCGGAAGAGGGTCTTCTTCGTGGGTTCGGCGATGTCGCGGCCCATCTCATCCAGAGCGGGTTTGCGGAAGAGGGGGGTAGTGGTGTCGGTGCCTGGGCCCATGTCGTCGAGGCTGGGTCTTGAGAAGTAGGAGGGGGTGGCCCCCTCATCCGCCCTGCCGGGCACCGACCGGGGTCGAGCCGCTTGTCTCGACCCGTCCTCCGGACCCCCGGCTGGGAGAAGGGACTCGCGGGTCGCTTTGGCGTTCCGTCTGACGCCTTCCATCGCCTTCGACTCCTCGCGCGCCATCGGATCGTCCATGACGGCCAGCTCGGCAGCCTTGAGGCGTTTGATTTCGTCGCGGAGACGGGCGGCTTTTTCGAAGTCGAGGTCGGCGGCGGCGTCGCGCATGCTCTTTTCGAGCGCGTTGAGGTGGGTCTGCAGATTGTTGCCGACGAGGTTGCCGCCATCGGCGAAGCCCTTGCCCGAAACGCCCGAGATATCGGCGCGGACGTGGTCGCGTTCGTAGACGGAGTCGAGAATGTCGGAAATCCTGGCCTTGACCGATTCCGGCGTGATGCCGTGTTCCTGGTTATAGACCATCTGCTTTTCGCGGCGGCGGCTGGTTTCCTCCATCGCCCGCTTCATCGAGCCGGTGACCTGGTCGGCATAGAGGATGACCTTGCCGTCGACGTTACGCGCGGCGCGGCCGATCGTCTGGATCAGTGAGGTCTCCGAGCGCAGGAAACCTTCCTTGTCGGCGTCGAGGATGGCGACGAAGCCGCATTCGGGAATGTCGAGGCCTTCGCGCAAAAGGTTGATGCCGACCAGCACGTCGAAGGCGCCGAGGCGGAGATCGCGGAGGATTTCGATACGCTCCAGCGTGTCGATGTCGGAGTGCATGTAGCGGACGCGCACGCCCTGCTCATGCAGATATTCGGTCAGGTCTTCGGCCATGCGCTTGGTCAGCACGGTGCAGAGGGTGCGGTAGCCCTTGGCCGATGTCTCGCGGATCTCACCGAGCACATCGTCGACCTGGCTGCGGGCCGAGCGGACCTCGACTGGTGGGTCGATCAGGCCGGTCGGGCGGATCACCTGTTCGGCGAAGACGCCGCCTGATTGTTCCATCTCCCAGCCGCCGGGGGTGGCCGAAACCGCGATGGTGTCGGGGCGCATGGCGTCCCATTCCTCGAAGCGCAGCGGCCGGTTGTCCATGCAGGAGGGCAGACGGAAGCCGTATTCGGCCAGCGTCGCCTTGCGCCTGAAGTCGCCCCGGTACATGCCGCCGATTTGTGGCACGGTGACATGGCTTTCGTCGATGAAGACGAGGGCGTTGTCGGGGATATATTCGAACAAAGTCGGCGGCGGATCGCCGGGGTCGCGGCCGGTGAGATAACGCGAATAGTTCTCGATGCCCTGGCAGGAGCCTGTGGCTTCGAGCATTTCGATATCGTAGCGGGTGCGCTGCTCCAGGCGCTGGGCTTCCAGCAGGCGGCCGGCCTTTTCCAGCTCGGCGAGGCGGAGCCGGAGCTCCTCCTTGATCGACTTGATGGCGCCGTTCAGCGTCGGGCGCGGGGTGACATAGTGCGAATTGGCGTAGATCTTCACCGATTTCAGGTCGCCGACCTTCTGGCCGGTGAGCGGGTCGAATTCGGTGATGGCGTCGATCTCGTCGCCGAACATCGAGATGCGCCAGGCGGCATCCTCCAAGTGGGCGGGGAAGAGCTCGATCGTGTCGCCGCGCACCCGGAAGGATCCGCGTGTGAAATCCATGTCGCGGCGCTTGTATTGCTGCGCGACGAGGTCGGCCAGCAGCTGGCGCTGGTCGAGCCGGTCGCCGACCGACATCTGGAAGGTCATCGCCGTATAGGTCTCGACCGAGCCGATACCGTAGATGCAGGAGACCGAGGCGACGATGATGCAGTCGTCGCGTTCGAGCAGTGAGCGCGTCGCCGAGTGGCGCATGCGGTCGATCTGCTCGTTGATCGAGCTTTCCTTCTCGATATAGGTGTCGGAGCGCGGCACATAGGCTTCCGGCTGGTAATAATCGTAGTAGGAAACGAAATATTCCACCGCATTGTCGGGGAAGAAATTCTTGAATTCGGAATAGAGCTGGGCGGCCAGCGTCTTGTTCGGCGCCAGGATGACGGCCGGGCGCTGCGTCGCCTCGATCACCTTGGCCATGGTGAAGGTCTTGCCGGAGCCGGTGACGCCGAGCAGCACCTGGCTGCGGTCGCCATTTTCCAGTCCTTCGACGAGATCGCGGATAGCGGTCGGCTGGTCGCCGGCCGGCTCATAATCCGACTGCATGCGGATGGCGATGCCGCCTTCGGATTTGTCGGGCCGGGCAGGGCGGTGCGGCGTCCAGATCTTGCCGTTCTTGTGCAGCGGATTGCCGCTCTCGATCAGTGCCGACAGCGCCTCGACCGTCGCGGTGACCGCGGTGCCGGCCTGCAGCGACGAGGCTTCCTCCAGCGTCGTATCCATGCCGGAGACCGGATTGAGGCCGGCGGCGGCGCGCGTCTTCGGGTCGGTCGAACCGCCCATGGAGGTGCCGCGCGCCGATTTCGACGCGCTGACGCCGCCGTCGCTGGTTTTCGTCCTGGCGGCGATTTCCACCTTCTTGCGATGTTTGCCGGCCTTGGAGGCGATCTGGCGCTGGGTCTCGACGCCCGAGGCTTCGGCATCGGCCTCCAGCTGCTTCACCCAATCGGCAACCGAGCCTGAGAGGGGGGCTCCCTCAAAAGACGATTGAGGGGCTTCCTCGAAGCCATTCGGGGCGGGGGATTTCTTCGGAGATTTGGCCATGGGCGGAATATGGAGAGAGTCACCGCGAAAGTGAAGAGGGAAAGAGTACAAAAGGGAAACGAATGAATCGTTCGGATTGGCTTAATAATTCCGAACCTTGTGGGGCTGGGGCCGGCGTGCCCGCCCCGCCCTTCGAGGCCCCTGCGGGGCACCTCAGGGTGAGGCTCTCTTGGGCGCTGGCGGCCTCCTTCGCGCCAGCGAGCGGCTGCGGCATCCTCCAACCTCCCTCATGCTGAGGTGCGCAGCCCGAGAGGGCGGAGCCTCGAAGCACGCGCTCGGCGCTGCTCCTTGCAGCCATCGGTAACCCCAAATGCATCCCCAGTCGAATAAAAGTCTGTGGTTGAAGGCTGGGCAGCCTCCCGCAATGCGCGCGGCGATGTTAAAGCTGCTACGGGAATTGGGGACCTTTCATGAACAAAATAATCATTGCATTCGCGGTGGCCGCGGCAGTGGCCGGCTGCGCCAAACGTCCTGACGCCATCGTCCAGGTCGATATTCCGATGGCCGCCTATACGAACCTCAGTTGCGAGGCGCTCGCAGTGGAACATAAGAAAGAGAAGGCCAAGCTCGACGACCTGTCCAAGCAGCAGATCAGCGCAGCGAACGGCGATGCTTTCGGTGTCTTCCTCGTCGGCGTCCCCATCGGCAGCGTCGCCGGGGGAGACAAGGAAGGCGAAATTGCTGCGTCCAAAGGCAAGGTTTCGGCCATGCAGTCCGCTGGAATGAGCAAGGGCTGCAAGCTGCCCGGCTGACAGCCGGGGGCAGCAACCATCGAAATCGGGCCGACCAAAAGTGAGCATTGGCCGGCGATCCCGCTTTCAATATCTATTCGGCGCCCGCAGCGATTGTCCGCACCCCCGTATCGGAACCGAAATCGGCCCTCCGCAGTTAGTTTCCTGTGACTTAAGCTTCAGGTGCAACTGCCATTAGCGACCATTCTGCCTTCTGGGAAACCCCCATCTCGATCGACCTTGATACCGGCGAGCGGCTGGTTCTGCGCTCACCGCAGGATGCGCTTTATGCACTCGTCTCCGACTGGCCAGTCAATGGCGGCGTCCACCAGCAGAGAGCGATCGATTTCTGCCGCGCCTGGCTTGCCGGGCGGATGCCGGCCGAGACGGTGCGGCAGGCTTTCATCCTGGCCGCGCTGGAAGCCGGCGTTACGATCAATGATGATGAAGACGGCGCAGAAGCCTCCGCCTTGAACCCTGCGGTATAGCTGGAGCGACGCCGGCTATATCCACGCGTCACGCGGCGTCAACATGTTCTTTTCATGTATTGCAAATATTATTCCCGCTATGTTTGTAGGAAATACGCCACGTTACGGCGCTCTGATTCTTTGGAGATTCATCTGAATGAAAATCAAATTCCTTGTTTGCGCTGTCCTGCTGGCACTGGTTGGCTGCCAGACTCCGGCGCCGCAGTCCGTTCTAGATTCCCAGCGGCCGCCTTCCAGCGCGGTTCGACGCGAGTACGTCGAGGCTCTGCGGGGAACCATCAAACCGGGGAACTTCGTAAAGGCCGAGATTTCCAGCGTGGTTCTGCTTAATCCGGAGAAGCAGATATATGCTTATTGTACGCGCACGACGGAACGTGCCAACCCGAACTGGTCCTATTTAGGCCTGGGCTTGCAATACAACATGATATTGTACCTGAAAAAGAACGACCATCGCTGCCACGACGAACGGCTGCGTTACTATGATTTTCCTGAATTGCGTAAGATGAAATACTGAGAGAGAGGCGAGGCGCCTGGCAGCCTCGCGATCACCTTCCGGACGTGGTCCTGCTCAAACCGTGAGAACCATTCCCACGCTCGCCGGCACACCATTCTCAAAAGACGGACGCACTGGAGTGATCCGCAGCCGGCGCTCTGCAATACCACACGATGACGGCAATCGTCCCAATGGGAAACAGAATCCCAAGAAGCTGGTGCCATCCGCTTCGGTTGATGTCGTGAAAACGCCGAGCGGCCATGGCGATTGAGGGAAGAAACGTCGCCAGCGACCAGATCCAGTTCAATGTTGCGGTTCGATCAACAAGGTACAAAGCGATGCTGACGAGAGCGACAAAGACCGCCGAAAACCAGAATTCCGATCGGCTGGCTCTGCCGGTGAAATCCACATATTTCTTGAAGTAGCTGCTGATCGCTTGGCCGAAACCCATTGCCTGCGGCAGGCCGCCGAAGCGGTTCGGGCCGGCGGGTGGTTTTCTGAAAATGAAGAACAATGGCACTGTTAGCGGGATCAAGACGACCAGCCAGTGAAAGAGAGAAAAACTGAGATACCCCAACGATTTGAATGGCATAGAGATAAGCAATGTTCGTTGCCGGAAGATTAATTGGCTTGCAATCTGACGCGTTCGGCAATCACAGCGTGAGAAACGGCGGCTGCCACGTTGAGGACAGTATAGACGCTTGGAAGAGGTTGGCAGCGCGGCTGGCAGCTCAGGGCTTGGCCAGCACCCGTGCCTGCACCGGCTGCTCGATGCCCTTGAGCACAAGCATGCGGGTTTCGGCGCCTGCGGCGAGATCGGCAGCCTTCGCCGCCGTTTCGGAGGAGATCAGGATCTCGCCGGCGGCGGCCTGGGATTCGAGCCTTGCGGCCTGATTGACGACGCCGCCGATGGCGGTGAAATCGCTGCGGAAGCTCGAGAATTCGCCGATCTGGACCTCACCGGAATGGATGCCGACGCCGACGCCGAGGGTGCGGCCGGGCAATGCCTCGAGCGTCAGGCCGTTCAGTGCTGTGGCGCAGTTTCGCTGGATCTCCTGCGCGGCCAGGATCGCGGCGCCGGCGTGATCCTTTCTGACGATCGGAAAATTGAAGATCGCCATCAGGCCGTCGCCCATCTGCTTGTTGACGATGCCGTCATGTGCCCAGATCGCCTGCGCGCAGCGATCCTGAAACAGGCTGACGATCTCGCTCAGCTGTACAGCCTCGATGCGCTCCGACAGATCCGTGAAGCCCCTGATATCGGCAAACAGGATGGTGGCGTCGACGGTGATCTGGCGCTGCTTCTTGACATATTGGAAAGAGCGCTCGCAGATCGTGCAGATATCGGGGTTCATCTTGCTGCGGGTGATGCCGAAGGCGCGGAAGGGCAAGGCGAGCGGGCCGCCGATCGGGATCGGCATGTGCATCTGGTCCCAGCAGCCGCGGCAGATCCGGGCGCTGCCGTGCCTGGTTGGCTCCGTAGAGGAGGCTGTCGTCATATCTCGCAATCCATCGCCTGATAGCAAAAAAATGAGCTTCCGATACTTGCCTGCTTTTGGCAACTCTGCCGACCGTCGAGGGTGACGATGGCTCGAACTATTTCGTCCAGGCCCCATTCTTCTGGGACACGTCGCCACTAAGTTGAATATCGCGCGGTACGGCGATAGCATCGCGGTGGGACATACTGTAGAATATTGTTAGTAATACATTCGCTCTCCAGGAAAGACCGGGGATGGAGCGCCGTCTTGCAGCAATCCTGATCGCTGATGTCGTCGGTTACAGTCGATTGAGCCAGATCGACGAAGAGGGCACCCGTGCGCGCTTTCAGGCGGACCAGAACGATGTCTTCGAGCCGGCGATCGAGCGTCACCACGGCCGGCTGGTCAAAACCATGGGCGATGGTCTGCTGGTCGAATTTCAGAGTGTCGTCGATGCCTTGCGCTGCGCGGTGGAGGTTCAGCAGCTGAAAGCCACGCAGAGTGCCGCGGCGCTGCCGGAGCATCGGCTCGAGTTCCGGATCGGCATCAATCTCGGCGATATCATCGTCGAGGGCGAAGACATCCAGGGCGACGGCGTCAATATCGCCGATCGAATACAGGCGCTGGCCGAACCGGGCGGTATCGCCATATCGGGCACGACATACGACCAGGTGAAATCGAAAGTCCCGGTCGGTTTCGCTTCGCTCGGCGAACAGCGATTGAAGAGCATCACCGAACCGATCCGGGTCTATCGCGTCCTGCTTGACCCGACTGCCGCCGGCAAAACCCTCAAGACCCGCAGGCGCCTACCGAGACGCCGGCTCGTCGCGGGCATCGCAGCGGCCGTCTTCCTCGCGCTTGCGGGCGCAGCACTCTGGTGGCAGCCATGGATGCCGGCAAAACCACCGGGGCCTGGCGAACGTTTCGCCTATCCTCTGCCGGACAGGCCCTCTGTCGCGGTTCTGCCCTTCATCAATGTCAGCGGCAACACCGAGCACGACCATCTCGCAGAGGGGTTGACGGACGATCTGATCACCGAGTTGTCCAAAGTATCGGGTCTTTTCGTCATCGCCCGCCACTCGGTCTTCGCCATCCGGGACTCCGTCGGCAAGATCCAGGACGTGGCCGCCGAACTCGGCGTCAAATATGTGCTCGAAGGAACCTTGCAGCGCGCCGGGCCGCGTCTGCGGATCAATGTCAAACTGATCGATGCGGTCACCGGCCTGTCGCTCTGGGCCGAGCGCTACGACCGCCAGTATGCCGACCTCTTTGCGGTGCAGGACGATGTGATCGGCAAGATCATCTTGGCCCTGTCGGTCAAGCTCAGCGCCCGCGAGCGCGACCAACTGGCCCGAATCCCGACCGAAAATCTCGAAGCCTATGATTATTACATGCGGGCCGAGCAGGAGGGCTTCATCTTGAGGGATGTCGACACCTATCGTCGGACGCTGTCCTTCTACCAGAAAGCGATCGATCTCGATCCGGGCTTTGCCAATGCCCATGCGGGAATCGCGCGCGTGGCCGTCGATGTCTGGCGCAACGACTATAATTACCTCTGGTCGGCCGCCGTCGCCCGCAAGATCGCCTATGACGCCGCTGGGCAAGCCCTGAAGCTCGATCCCAACAATGCCAGGGCGCACACGGTGCTTGCCCTGCTGCAATGGGTGGATGGACGCGAGACGGAGGCCAAAAATTCCGCCAACATGGCGGTTGCGATGGAGCCGAACGATGCTGAGGCCGCCGCCAACCTCGCTCTCATTCTGGTCCATACCGGAAGCAGCGGGCAGGCGATCACGGAGATGGAAAAGGCTTTGCGACTCGACCCTTCGCCGGCGTCGAGCTTTCAACTGCTGGCGGGGATCGTCTTTTATACCGCGGGCGATGATCAGCGCGCGATCTCGCTGATAGAGCCGACGCTCGACAGCCTGCCGAAGGTCGAGCCGGCACGCGAATACCTGGCGGCCGCCTATGCCGACCAGGGCAATGAGACCAAGGCTGCAGCGGAGACGGCAAAGCTGCTGGAGCTCTTCCCAGAAAGCAATCTCACCTATTACGGCTATCTCTATGATTACTGGCGGGACGGCGATCTGCAGCGCCATCTGGCCGCATTGCGAAAGGCCGGCATTCCCGAATGGCCCTTCGGTTTTACAGGCAGTCAGGCCGACAGGCTGGGCGAGGCAGACCTGCGCAATCTTGTCGATGGCAAGAGCTGGACCGGCAAGCACAAGAATGGCACGGATTTCACCCAATATTTCGACAAGGCTGGAAACACTGCCTATCGCAGCGCGAATACCAACATCACCGGTATCGTCGAGGTGCGAGGCGACAGTCTCTGCGAAAAATTCGACGGCTATTTCCTAGACAGGATGGTGTGCGGATATGTTTACCGCAACACGTCAGGTGAACAGCGCGACAGGCCATACGTCCATGTCACGCCGCGCGCCTTGACCTTCTTTTCACCCACACCCTGACGGGTGGGCGTTGCCGCTTCATTTCGTATCCGGTTGCTGCCAGACGGTATGCATCTTCTCCGAAATCAGCGTCTGCTGAACTTCGGACCAATGCTTCTTCGAGTCGGTCACCTTGGTCGGATTTTTCTCCATGCCTTCGGCTGCCCCGGGATCATAGCTCAGGTACAGTTTGCCATCGATGATCCGCCAGGCTTTCGGATCGATATTGGTGGTCACCGTCCCGAAAGACACGCCGTCGGCGCAATAGCCGCCATATTGCGGCGCATATTTGGATGGATCGCCCTTAAAGAGGTCGCGATTTTTAGCGCTGGCGAAATACCAAGTCGCGCCAAGCCAGTGGTGGGAATATGTCTCGGATCCTTCGACGGCCTGGTTTTCAGTGAAATAGGCGACCGGGTCGTAGCCCTTGATCGCGACATCGCCAAAATAGCCGGTATTGACGAGTTCCTCGGCCCCCGCAGGCTGAAGGAAGGAAAGCAACATCACCGCAGCGCCAACAGCCACGCCCATCCGCGTTCCGCATTTTTGCACATGATAAGACATAACAAGCTCCGTTCCCGGACGCGGTCCGTTACTCCAGCGAAATGCTATTGCCGTTTGGTGCATTCCTTGTAGAGCGGTTCGCCCACAAGCTCGGCTTTCTGGCAAACAGCACCGGCTTCCATGAGTAATTTGGCCGTATCCCAATGCGCCCGCCACCCGGCTTGAGTGAGAGGCGTGTACCCGTTTCTTTCCGTCGCTTCGACATCCGCGCTCTTCGTCAGCAGAAAAGCGACCACGTCGGTGCGGCCCTCTTCGGCGGCGCCGTGCAGCGGCGACATCTGATAGAAATTCTTCCTGTCGTTGACATCAGCTCCCTCGGCGACAAGCCGTTTCACCACCTCCAGATTTCCTGCATAGGCTGCTGCATGCAGCGCCGTCAGCCCACCCTTGTTGCGAATTTCGATGTCGGCGCCGCGATCCAGCAAAAGAACGACGACATCGGCATGGCCCGCCAATGACGCGATAATCAACGCCGGCTCGCCCGCCTCATCGAGCTCCGACAGATCGGAGCCCTGGTCCAGCAACTGTGTGACGCGGGCGATATCGCCGTCCTTGGCCGCCTGATGCAAAGGACCTGCCCATGCCGGCAGGACGCCAATGACAAGCGTAGCAACAGTCGCGATAAATATATTCACGGGCACGATCTCGGTTTGATCAGGGTTCGTATGCGCCGTTTTGTTGCGTTTTAGCACGTGTGCAATTCGTAAACAAGATTGCGCTAATGGACACGCTTCCGGCCAACCCCACTTGCGCGCTACGGCTGCGACCGGCGGTTTCAGGGAATACGGTCACACTTGTTACTCCCCCTGTTCGATTTCCGATGCGAAACTATCTCAAACCAATGCGCGATGAACGGGGCTTCCAAGCCCCGCGAAATCACCCCAATGAGGAGATTGAAAGCCATGACTGCTTCAGCCGAGAATGGAAAAAGCGGACAAGCCATGCACAAACCGCCGGTCGTGTCGCCGCAAGCCTGGGAAGCGGCCCGCGCGCAACTGCTCGTGAAGGAGAAGGCTGAGACGCGTGCCCGCGACGCGCTGGCCGCCGAGCGCCGGCGCATGCCGTGGATGGCGGTGGAGAAGGCCTATGCGTTTGAGGGCCCTCAGGGCAAGGTCAGCCTGCTCGACCTGTTCGAGGGCAGACACCAGCTCATCCTCTACCGCGCCTTCTATGAGCCCGGCGTGTTCGGCTGGCCCGAACATGCCTGCCGCGGCTGCTCGATGGTGGCCGATCAGGTTGCCCATGTCGCCCATCTCAACGCCCGCGACACGACGCTGGTCTTCGCCTCCCGCGCCCCGCAGGCCGACATTGCACGGCTGAAGGCGCGGATGGGCTGGACGATGCCGTGGGTGACGATCACCGACAGTTTTGACAAGGACTTCGGCGTCGACGAGTGGCACGGCACCAATGTCTTCTACCGCGACGGCGAGCGCATCTTCCGCACCTATTTCATCAACAACCGCGGCGACGAGCAGATGGGCGGCACCTGGAACTACCTCGACATCACGCCGCTCGGCCGCCAGGAAGTCTGGGAGGATTCGCCCGAGGGCTATCCGCAGACCCCGACCTACAAGTGGTGGAACTGGCACGACAGCTACGTGCCGGACGCCGAGCCCGACAAGAAATGGGTCGAGGTCTCCGACGCCGGCGAGGCGGCGTTCAGGGCCGAGAGCGCAAACGAGAAACCGTAGGTTCGGTCCGGCCGTATCCTCCGTCCCGCCGGGGCAGGAGGGTACGGCGGTCCGTCTGAAAGTCTGGCGAACTGGCGGTCGTCGACAATCGGGTCAATGATTGACGGCTGGGCGACGCGGCAGTGTCCCAGAACGCGCTTGCGCCGTAGCTTCGCCTCCCTGCACCTTCTGCGCGCAGAATTTCAGCGACATATCTCCTTACTGTCACGGAACCATGCTAGATTTCGCCCGATTTCCAGGGGAGGCGGGCATGGATACGGATTTTCGTGTGACCGGCAGGAATGCGGCTGCGCCTTTTGCGCTGACCATCCATCGCGGTGACGGCATGGTGCTGCTCGGCATGGATTGGAAGAATGGCCGGCCGCCGATCGATTTCGTCGGTTTCGCCATCCAGTATCGCGAGCCGGGTGCTGACTTCTTCAAGAACGTGCGCAACCGTATCGGCTTTCCCGGCCAGCCGGTTCCAGACGACGGCATCCGCACGACAGAGGCGCCGATCCAGAAATTCCGCTGGGTGCATTTTCCCTTCAATGCCGATCTGCCCGGCAAGTTTCTCTATCGAGTCACGCCGAAGTTCATGGATGCAGCCGGCGCGCTGACGGCGGGCGAGGCGCAGGAGGCGGAGCTGGCGCTGATGCGCGAGACCATTCCCGGCAAGCTCAACGTCGCCTTCACCCGCGGCTTCGTCTCGTCGCAGGCCTTCGTGCGCAATTTTGCCGCCGACGGACCCATCATCACGCTGGTGCCACCGGATGGCGACCAGGGGCTGGACTTCGTGCCGACCCATGCCGATGCCGAGCGGGCGCTCGCCTGGATGGGCTTCGAGGCGCGGGCCGAAACGCTCGATCTGCTCGACAAAGCGCGCGAGGCCGGCGCCGAGGTGCGCGCCATCGCCTATGACCTCAATCTGCCCGAGGTGGTCACCCGGCTGGAAGCGCTGGGGCCGAAGCTCAAGATCATCATCGACGACAGCGCCCGCACCAAGGGCCACGGCCGCCCGAATTCGCCGGAGACGAGGGCGGCGGAGCGGCTGATCGCCTCGGCGGGTGTTGCCAACGTCAAGCGCCAGCACATGGCCAACCTGCAGCATCAGAAGTCGATCGCGGTCCGCGGCGGCGGCATTTCGACCGTGCTTTACGGCTCGACCAATCTCAGCTGGCGCGGGCTCTATGTGCAGTCGAACAACAGCCTTGCCGTCCACAGCGACAAGGCGATCGAGGATTATTTCACCGCCTTCGAGAGTTATTTCACCGCCAAACGCGCCGAAGACTTCCGCGACTCGCCAAGTTCCGCCGGCTGGATCGATCTCGGCCTTGACGGCGTCGACGCCAAGGTCGCTTTCTCGCCACACAGCGATGCCAATGGCCGGCTCGACGAGATCGGCGCCGATATCGATACCGCCCATTCCAGCGTGCTGTTCTCGCTGGCTTTCCTCGGTCAGATGACCAGGGGAGCGATCGGTCCGGCGCTCGGCCGCGCGCTCGAACGCCCCCATGTGCATGTCATGGGTATCGCCGATGCCGAGGTGCGCGCCGGCAATCTCGGCCTCAACGTGCTGACGCCGGACAATCGCCGCAGGGTGGTGCGGGCGGCCGCGTTGACGGGCAACGTGCCGCCGCCCTTCCTGACGGAACCCTCAGGCCTGTCAGGCGTCGACGGCAACCAGCGCGGCACGCGCATGCACCATAAATTCGTCGTGCTCGACTTCGACAAACCGACGGCGCGCGTCTATCTCGGCTCCTACAATTTCTCGAACCCCGCCGATGACGAGAACGGCGAAAACCTCGTCGTCGTGCGCGACCGGACGGTTGCGACCAGCTACATGATCGAGGCGCTCCGGATGTACGACCACTACATCTTCCGCGTCGCCTCCGAAGCGAGCGACGGCCCGTCCGCTGGAGCTCAAACGCCCGCCTCAGCCCGGCGGCACGCCCTGGTTCGAACGCGACTGGACCGACCCCATCCGCGCCCGGGACCGGGAGTTGTTTGCCCGGGCGGAGTAATGTCGCTGGTCACGACCGCTGCGGCACAGGCCGGAGCGACCTCGCTATTGGCTGGTTCCTCCACAAGGATCGGTAGCGGGAAAACGCGGCGCTGCCCGTCGATCGCCAACATATTCTTCTCAAAGTGGAAACATTCCTGGGACGGTTGGCGTTGTAGCCGCTACCGGCAGTGCGCCTGACAGGCCGTCTATGAGGAGGCTTATCCATGAAGGTGATGATCGTTGAAGATGAGAATTTTATCGCTCTGGAACTTGAACGCATTGCGCAAGAGGCTGGACACCAGACCATCGGGCCGGTTTCGACGGTGGAGCAGGCACTCGCCCACGCTCAAAGAAGCGATGTTGCGCTCGTCGATCTCAGTCTCTCCGATGGGCTGAGCGGCGCCCAGCTGGCGCGCCGGCTGATCGACCGCCATGGCGTTGACGTCATCTTCGTGACCGGCAGTCCCGAAAATGTTGGCCACGGTATCGAAGGCGCGCTCGATGTGATCTCCAAGCCCTTCACCGACGAGAGGATCGCCGGCGCGCTCTCGCGGGCGGAGGCCCGACGCAACGACTTCAACAGCAGCAAAGCTGCGTTGTGAACAGCAGCAGCGCTGCGTGTTATAAGAAGGAAATCGACGTCGTCAGGCCGCTGCTGCCTGCCCGAGGAGAAGTCCGGATGAAACACGCGCTCATTGCCGTTCTCTTCGCTCTCTCGGCCTGCGCCAGCGCAGGGGATCCGCAGCCTCTTCCCGGCAGCCTCACCTATGGTGGAAAGGTTCTCCGTTCGCCCTATCGTCCGGGAACGGTGGTCAAGAATACCTTTCTTGGCGATTTCGGTTACCGTGTGTTCGAGACCTATGTCGTCCAGCCGGACGGGACGCTGAAGCTTACCTCACAGAGCACGGGGCCGGACTTCCTCTGGCAGTGAGGACTTCGGTTCCTCAGCGCCCAAGCGAAGGGGTGAGCAGCCGGCCGGCGAGAGGCGGACGGCGCGTGCGTTTTTGCTTTCGTCCTTCGCAATTGAATGTTGCGCTGCAGTAAAGATCGTCTATACCGCAGGCATTCACCACGGACCCGGTGAGATCCCGGGTGGCTCTTCTGGCCGCCGATCCGCCAGACAACGCAAAACCTGCATGCCATCACGCGACCACTCGACAGAGTGGTCCGGCCATGCTTTGCGAGAATCCATTATATGCTGCTTTCCTCCATCCGTCGTGATTGGTCCGCCAATCCCATGCGCGAAATGCTTGCCGGAGCGGTAGCGACCTTCGCTCTCATCCCGGAGGTGATCGCCTTTTCATTCGTGGCGGGGGTCGATCCCGAGGTCGGTCTGTTCGCCTCTTTCGTTATCGGCATCGTCATTGCGTTCACCGGCGGACGCGCGGCGATGATTTCGGCCGCCGCCGGATCGGTGGCGCTGGTCGCGGCACCGCTGGTGCATGCTCACGGCTTGCCCTATCTCTTTGCGGCCGGGCTGTTGGCGGGACTGCTGCAGATCACTTTCGGCCTGCTGCGGCTTGGCGTGCTGATGCGTTTCGTGTCGAAATCCGTCCGCACCGGCTTCGTCAATGCACTCGCCATCCTGATCTTTGCCGCGCAGATGCCACACATCATCGGCGCCGGCTGGATGGAATATGCCGTGCTGACCGCAGGGCTCGCGATCATCTATCTCACGCCGCGGATCACCACCGCAATCCCGTCGCCGCTGATCTGCATCCTGATCCTGACCGTCGCCTCGATTGCGCTTGGGCTTCCGGTTCTCACCGTCGCCGATCTCGGCAAGCTGCCGGATTCGCTGCCGGTGTTCGGCTGGCCGGCCGTGCCGCTGACGCTGGAAACGCTTCGGATCATTGCAGCACCTGCACTTGCCATTGCCATGGTCGGGCTGCTGGAATCGATGATGACGGCGAGCGTCGTCGACGATCTCACCGATACGCCGAGTTCGAAGAACCGCGAATGCACCGGTCTCGGCCTTGCCAACGCGGCCGCCAGCCTGTTCGGCGGCATCGCCGGCTGCGGCATGATCGGCCAGACGGTGAGCAATGTGAAATATGGCGGGCGCGGCCGGCTCTCGACGCTGTTTGCCGGCGCGTTTCTGCTGATCCTGATGGTGCTCCTGAAGCCGTGGGTCTCCGAGGTTCCAGTCGCCGCGCTGGTGGCGATCATGGTCATGGTGTCGATCGACACGTTCGACTGGTCGTCGCTGAGAGCGGTTATCGTCCATCCCCGGATGTCGAGCGCCGTCATGGTGGCAACCGTCCTCGTCACCGTCTTCACCGCCAACCTGGCGCTCGGGGTAACGGTCGGCGTGCTGCTCAGCGGCGTGTTCTTTACCTTCAAGGTCGCCCGCCTGCTGCGCGTCGACGTGGCGCCCGACCAAGCCGCCGGGCGGCTGATCTATCGCGTGTCCGGCCAGGTGTTCTTTGCCTCCGCGGACGTCTTCGTCGAAGCCTTCGACGTTCAGGACGCGGTCGGCAAGTCCGTGCTGATCGACGTGTCCGAAGCGCATTTCTGGGACATCACCGCCGTTGCCGCACTCGACAAGGTCGTGCATCGGTTCGGAGCGCACGGCATTGGCGTGGAGGTCGCGGGCCTCAACCAGGCCAGCGCGACCTTGATCGGAAGCCTTGACAGCAAGGTGGTGCTGAAAGAGGTGTGAGGGGCGGGAGAGCTACCGCGAGACGATCGCGAAATCCTCGCTGCCGCCGGTTCCCGTGGCGTTCAGCCGTCTGATGGCCAGTTAACCAAAGGCGGCACAGCTATACCGAATGAGCGAAGGGCTTCAACTGGAGTGCTCGACAAGACCGGATGAGTCGCAGCGAGGTCACCGAGTGGTGACATTCTGTGGAGGTGGCCGGTCGAGTCCGCTTCCCGATGTCGTCGAGCGAGGCATCGTGCTCAGGCACGCGCCGTCGGCGCCACTGCCTGTAGCGCCGCCTCGACATTGGCGGGCAGCCGGAAGCGGCGGCGATATTCGCCGGGCGTCAGGCCTGCCAGCTTGCGGAATAGGCGGCGGAACGAGGCGAGGTCGGAATAGCCGACTTCGAGCGCGATCTCCTCGATCGGTCCATCCTCCATCTCGAGCATCTGCTTGGCTTCCTCGACCCGGAGCCACTGGACATATTCGAGCGGCGAATAACCCGTCGCCTTCCTGAAGCGGCGGTCGAAGGACCGCTTCGGCAGCCCGGAAAGCCTGAGCAGCTCGGCGACGATATCCGCCGACTGGTAGTGCAGGGGGGCATATTCCTGGCATTTCTTCACCACGGCGTCGCCGTGATCGGCATTGGCGATCATCGAGGCGTAGGGCAGCTGGCCATCGCGATGCCATTGATAGAGGAAGATCTTCGATATGCGGATGGCTTCCGCCGTTCCGGCATGCCGGGCGATGAGAAAGAGCGTCAGGTCCTGCCAGGAGGATGCGCCGCCGGCGCAGACGATAGAATGACCAGCGCCGGCCTGGACCAGGATGCGCTCTTCCTTAAGCTCCACATTCGGAAACTGGCTGCGAAACAGCGGCGCATACATCCAGTGCGTCGTTGCCGACTGCCCTTCCAGCAGCCCCGCCTCGGCCAGCACGATCGAGCCGCCGCAGGCGGCCAGCAGGCGCGCGCCGCGCTGGTGCATCTCGACAATCCAGTTCAGCAGCCGCCGGTCGAGTGCCCTGATGGTTTCTGGCGTGTCGACAAGCACGTTCGGAACGAGGACGTAGTCAGTCTCTTCGATGTCATCGATCGTTTCCTGCGGCATGATCGTCACGCCTGTTATCAGCCTCAGCGGGCCGGGCTCGGCGGCGACCAGGCGCGGCGCGAACATCACCTCGCTCGTCGGCTCGTTCGAGCTGCTCTTCCAGTTGGCGCCTGCGATCCACAGCGTGTCGAAGATGCCGTACATGATCGAGGGGTCGCACTCCGGAAATGCGACGATGCTAACCCGCAAGGGGCGCTTCACATTGGCGGAATGTGGCTCTATCGGCTTCATAGCGGCCATCCTGCCTCTGCTGCCAACCATTAGCAACACGTAAAAGGCGCTTCGAAACGGGTGGCATGTCGCTGCCTGATGGAGAGGGTATCGCATCAATGGAACTGAATATCGAGAAGTTGCAGACGCTGCTCGGCGTCATGGTCAATGAGCTCGGGGCGGCGCAGAACTCCGCCCTTGTCATCATCGGCGAGGAGTTGGGTCTTTATCGCAAGATGGCGGAGAGGGGAGCGATCTCATCGATCGAACTTGCCGAAGCGACCGACACAAAAGAGCGCTACGTGAGGGAATGGCTCGCCGCCCAGGCAGCGTCGGGATTTGTCGACTATGACGCAGCGACCGGCAGGTTTACGCTTTCGCCTGAACAGGCGGCGGTCTTTGCCGTCGAGGACAGCCCGGTCAACATGATCGGCGGCTTTGTCGCCCTCGACGCCATCTATGCCGATCGCGCCAAGCTCACCCATGCCTTCCGCCATGGCGGCGGCGTGTCGTGGACGGATAGGTGCAACTGCATGTTCTGCGGCACCGATCGCTTCTTCCGGCCGGGCTACAAGGCCAATCTCGTCGAGAGCTGGCTTCCGTCGCTGGAAGGTGTCGTCGAGAAGCTGGAGCGCGGCGCGCAGGTCGCCGATATAGGCTGTGGCTTCGGCTCGTCGACCCTGCTGATGGCCAGGGCGTTTCCGAAGTCGCAGTTTACAGGCCTCGACTTCCACGCCCATTCGATCGAGCATGCGAGCCGCCACGCAAAGGGCATGAGCAATGTCCGGTTCGAAACCGCCCGGGCGCAGGATTTCGAAGGGGCGGGCTTCGACCTCGTCACCATCTTCGACGCGTTGCACGACATGGGAGATCCGGTCGGCGCCGTCAGACATATCGCCAGGGCCTTGAAGCCGGAAGGCACGCTGATGCTGGTCGAGCCGATGGCGGGCGACAGCCTGGCCGAAAACCTCAACCCCGTCGGCCGCGTCTTCTATGCCGCCTCGGCCAACACCTGCGTCCCGGCCTCGCTCGGCCAGGAAGTGGGTGCCGCCCTCGGCGCGCAGGCCGGCCAGGCAAAGCTGACTGAGGTGCTCAAGGCGGGTGGCTTTTCGAAGGTGCGGCGTGCAACGGAGACCCCGTTCAACATGGTGCTGGAGGCTCGGCTCTGACGTCAGCGGGGGGCAATTCGAGACGCGGGTGGCCGATGGCCACCCGCCGCCGACTGCACGCTCTCGTCTGTGCGGTCGGACGGATGACGATGTAGACTAAGCCTGGCACGGCTGTTCCGCTTGCGACCGTCGCCGTGACACCTTATTGTTTGGCGGCAGACCAGCGTTCTTGAGGGGAGGCTTCGATGCCGTCGAGTTTCAATGTCGAAAGTGCGGATGGTTACGAACGGCTGATGGGGCGGTGGAGCAGGAAGCTCGCGCCGATGCTGATCGATTTCGTCGGTCTTGCAGACGGCGATCGCGTGCTCGATGTCGGCTGCGGCACCGGTAGTCTGGCGTTCACGCTGGCGGAAACGCCGGGCCTGCAGGAGATCGCAGCCGTCGACTATTCGCCGGTCTTCGTCGAGGCGGCAACGCGGCGCAACACCGATCCGCGCGTATCGATCCGGCAGGCCGATGCCTGCGCGCTTCCCTTCGAGGATAACCGCTTCGACAGGGCGATGTCGCTGCTCGTGCTGCATTTCGTGCCGGAAGCGGGAAAGGCGGTATCCGAGATGCGCCGTGTGGTGCGCCCGGGCGGCACAGTCGCAGCAGCCGTCTGGGATCATTATGGCGGCATGTCCGGCATGCGGATGATGTGGGATACGGTGGTGATGCTTGATGAGGGCGCGCTGCCCCTGCGCCGCAAATATTGTTTCCAGCCGATGATGCGGCCGGGGGAAATGAAGGAGAGCTTCATCGCGCAGGGCTTTGCCGATGTCGAGGAAACCTCGCTGCTGATCCGGATGGAATACCTCTCCTTCGCGGACTACTGGGAGCCGATCGCCGCCGGCGAGGGACCGCTCGGCAAATATGTCGCGGGGCTAGATCCGGCGAAGCGAAAAGCGGTCGATGCCGCCGTCAGGGCCGCTTACGAGGCCGGCGAGTCGGATGGGCCGCGGTCGTTCGCATCGGTGGCATGGGCGTGCCGGGGCAGGGTGCCGGGCGGTGGATAGCGGTGTGTGATGCCGCCTACGGTTGATAGACAGCGAGTTTGCGCCACGCCCAAGAGAGCCTCATCCTGCGGCGCCCGAAGGGGCCTCGAAGGGCGGGGCGGCGCGCCGGCGTCAAATGGACGCGAGGAGCGGCGTTGCGACGTGTCCTTCGAGGCTTCGCCCCGTGGGCTACGCGCCTCAGGATGAGGGGCGTTGAAGGATGCCGCGCCAAGATTATGGCGCCGGGGAAAGTGCCATTCCTTCAATGGTGGCGCTGAGGGGCGTGCGGATCACGGCAATTGTGATGGAACACGGGCACCATTGCTGACGTTGTTGCCCGCTGACTCCGACTGCAAACGCTGCCGCAACAGCATCACTCGCCCGTTTCGGGCACCCCTTCCGACGGCATCCGGAATTGCCCGCCTCGCCGCCGCTTTCGGACGGAGGAATATCAGATGTCCGCTTTGGAAAGCCTGCGCCGGCTGACGCCGCAGCAGCGCAACACTGTCATCGCCAGCTATCTCGGCTGGACGCTCGACGCTTTCGATTTCTTCATTCTCGTCTTCGTTCTCAAATATATCGCCGAGGAATTCCATACCGACGTTCCCGCCGTCTCGGTGGCGATCTTCCTGACGCTTGCCATGCGGGCGCTCGGCGCGCTGGTCTTCGGGCTTGCCGCCGACCGCTACGGGCGGCGCATCACGCTGATGGCCGATGTGCTGCTCTATTCGATATTCGAATTTCTGACCGGCTTTTCCACCGGGCTCACCATGTTCCTTGTGCTCAGGGCGCTCTACGGCATCGCCATGGGCGGCGAATGGGGCGTCGGCGCCTCGCTGGTCATGGAGACGGTGCCGGAGCAGAGCCGCGGCATCGTTTCCGGCATCCTGCAGGCCGGCTATCCCTCGGGCTATCTGATCGCCTCGATCGTGTTCTTCCTGCTTTTTCCCGTCATCGGCTGGCGCGGCATGTTCTTTGTCGGCGCCGTGCCGGCTCTGCTGGTGCTCTACATCAGGCGCAACGTCGAGGAAAGTCCGGCCTTCCTGAAGCGGCAGGCCGAGGGGCGCCGGCCGTTCCTGACGGTCTTGCGCGAAAACATTCCGTTGTTCATCTGGGCGGTCCTCCTGATGACGGCGTTCAACTTCTTCAGCCATGGCACGCAGGATATCTACCCGACCTTCCTCGAGACCCAGCGCAACTATTCGAGCTATACGGTCGGCGCCATCGCCGTCGTCTACAATATCGGGGCGATCTGCGGCGGGCTGTTCTTCGGCGCACTGTCGCAGCGGATCGGCCGGAAGAAGGCAATCGTCATCGCCGCGCTGATCGCCGTGCCCGTCGCGCCGCTCTGGGCCTATGCGCCCGGGCCGGTGCTGCTCGCCATCGGCGCCTTCCTGATGCAGTTCTTCGTCCAGGGCGCCTGGGGCATCGTGCCGGTGCATCTGAACGAGCTGTCGCCGGACGAGGTGCGCGGCACATTCCCCGGCTTTGCCTATCAGCTCGGCAACCTGCTCGCCTCGGGCAATGCGACGCTGCAGGCCGGGTTTGCCGCTCGCTGGGACGGCGACTATGCCTATGCGCTCCTGATCGTCGCGGCAGTCGTAGCTCTCATCGTCGCGGCCCTTGCCGGCTTCGGCTACGAGAAAAAGGATGTCCGCTTCGGCTCGGAGGAGGCCGAGGAACCGCATGGCGCGATGCGAATCTAGCGCTGCCTGCGGCTATGAAGGCCGGCGGCTGACGTCGCCGGCCTTTCCTTGCGTCCTGCCGCGCCATCTGGCCTTGAATGCTAAATTCCGGTGCAATTTCTGTACCCCGCCGGTTTCTTTTTTTTAAGGTCGTTGTCTTAAGTGTTTAGTCCCGGGACTAAACACTTGGCCTATTCCTCGCGTGGGTCATGTCTTGCGTCTCGCAGCGAGGAGCGTATGGGTTCGACGGATAATTTCGCCTTCCTCTTGCCAGCAATCATGCTGATTTTCGGCTGCACCTTTTTGGTGGTCAGGCGGCAGGGTTTGCGCGACGCCGGTTATTGGGCGGCGGCCTATTTCCTCGGCGTGGCGGCCTTCTCGATGCCGCTGCTTTCAGACCTCGTTTCGGATTCCATCCTGTCGCCGATCGCCGACGCGCTGTTCGTTTCAGCCTTCTACTTCTATAGCGGCGCGCTGCTCTTCCGCTTCGGGCGGCCGGGTTTCGTGCGGGGACGGCTGGTCTTCTGCGGTCTCTCCGTCGCGGTGACCAGCTATGCGGCCCTTGTCGCGGGGAACCTGCCGGCCGAGCTCGTCATCAACGATCTCTCCTGTTCCGTGCTGCTCGCCTTCGCAGTTGCCCTGAGCATCAGGCACGCCCGTCATCTTGCCGACAGGCTACTGCTTGTCATCGCCGGGCTGATCGTGCTCGATACGGTCGGGCGCAATATCATGCTGGTCTTCGTGATGCCCTCCTATGGCGGCACGGCCGAAGGGTTCCTCTCGTCGAATTATGATTTCATGATGCAGGCGACCGCGTCGATCCTGTCGCTGCTCTTCGGGCTTTCGGCGCTCGGCGCGGTCGCGCTCGACCTCATCGCGCGTTATCGCGACGCCGCCGATCACGATCCGCTGACGGGCCTTCTCAACAGGCGCGGCTTCGACCGGGTGGTTGCCGATCGGGCGACCGGAGCGAAGGCTGCGACCGGCGCCGTCATCATCTGCGACATCGACGATTTCAAGCGGGTGAACGACAGGTTCGGCCATGCTTGCGGCGACCTGGTCATCCGCTGCCTTGCCGAGCAGCTTTCGGCGCGGCTGCCCAAGGGTGCTTTTGCGGCGCGCTTCGGCGGCGAGGAGTTCGTCGCCTTCCTGCCTGACGTGGGGATCGCGCAGGCGGCGGCCATCGCCAACGCCATTCGGCTGGACTTTGCAGCCACCGACCGCAGCGCGCTCGGCGCCGACCAGGCGATCACGGCAAGCTTCGGCGTTGCGGAGCACCGCCAGGGCGACCGGTCCTTGCACGAACAGATCGGCCGCGCCGATATCGCGCTCTATGCGGCAAAGGGGGCCGGCCGCAACAGGGTGATGCTGGAAGGCGAACCGCCGCGCGACCTGCCTGGTATCCGCATCGCCTCGGCGGTGTGAGGCTATCGCGACCGATCTCGGGCGTCGCAGGGCTTGCCGCCGAATGGCGGCGTGCTAGGTAAGGGCTGCCGGTATCTCCCTGCCGGATCGGTTCCTCCCTTCACAGCCCGAGTTACCCCATGTCCTTTTCCCCTGCGGCCGTCTGGCCTGTCGTCATGCTGTTTGCCTCCAACATCTTCATGACCTTTGCCTGGTATGGGCATCTCAAGCACAAGAGCAGCGCGATTTTCCTCGCCATCATCGTCAGCTGGGGCATCGCCTTCTTCGAATATTGCTTGGCGGTGCCGGCGAACCGCATCGGGTCGGCGGTCTATACGACGGCGCAGCTGAAGACGATGCAGGAGGTGATCACGCTGATCGTCTTTGCCGGCTTTTCGATCTTCTGGCTCGGCGAGAACCTGACCTGGAACCATGCGATCGGTTTCGCCCTGATTGCAATTGGTGCATCTTTCATCTTCCGTGCATAAACTTTAGCCTTTTCAATAGATTACAAATCGTCCATGTCTAGATATCGTCACATTTCCTACAGATTGGCGTCGCAATCGGCTGGCAGCCTGTCACCTCAAGCATTTCCGTTTTTTTCGAGTCACTAAATGCTCTGACTTTTTGTTTGCGCAATTCCGGACGCAAAACCGCGACGCACTTTTGCTGGGATTGCTTAGCAGTGATCAGGAGGTGACCGGCCATGAGCCTCTCTTTCCCGACGATGGCGGCGATCCGCTTCGGTTATGGCTTGCGGCCGGGCGAGGCGCCGCCGCAGAGCAAGGATGAGCTGATCGCCAAAATCGCCGAGGGCGTGGCGGAAACGCCGGATTTTCCCCTCGGCGGGCCCGACATGCGCCACCAGGCAATTCTCAGCCTGCAGGCGCAGTTGAAGCAGATCCGGCAGGACGCCAAGACGGTGACCGACGATACAACGCAGCGCGAGATACGCAAAGCGGTCCAGCGCCAGGCGCAGCAGCAGTTTCAACATGATGCGAACCTGCGGCTGATGCAGGCGGTGCTATCGCCGTACGGCTTCTACGAGAGGCTTTCGACCTTCTGGACCGATCACTTCTCCACCAGCGCCAACAAGAGCCTGCCGATGCGTCTCATCGTGCCGCTCTACGAGGCCGAGGCGATCCGGCCGTTCATATCAGGCAGGTTCGGCGATCTCTTGCGCAATGCCACCGCCCATCCGGCCATGCTGATCTATCTCGACCAGGCGGATTCGCTCGGGCCGGATTCGGCCGGCGGCATGAAGCGCAACAAGGGGCTGAACGAAAATCTCGGCCGCGAGCTGCTGGAGCTGCACACGCTCGGCGCCGGCAGCGGCTATAGCCAGGCGGATGTGACCGCGGCAGCCATGGTGCTGACGGGGCTCACCATCGACCGCAAGGAGATGGACATCGCCTTCCGGCCGAATATTTCGGAGCCCGGCGCACATGAGGTGCTCGGCGTCAGCTATGGCGGGCGCCGGCGTTCGCGCGACGATTATCTCGACATGCTCGACGATCTCGCCGTCCACCCAAAGACAGCGGCGCATATCAGCCGCAAGCTCGCGGTGCATTTCATCGCCGACCAGCCTGACGAGGGCATGGTGTCCGATATGGCCGAGGCCTGGAAGAAGACGGATGGCGATCTGACTGCCGTCTACACAGCCATGCTCGATCATCCCGCCGCCTGGCGCGACGAGGGCGCCAAGGCGCGCCAGCCCTTCGACTATGTCGTCGCCGGACTGAGGGCGTTGAATGCGGGACCGGTCAACGGCGTCGTCGGCAGTTTCCTGGCGGCGAACCAGCAGGGTACGGACGAGGGCGACATGGCGGCGAACACGCCTGGCATGGCAGGATCGCCAATGCCGACGGATCCCGCCGGCGAGGCGAGGGAGAAGCGCCTCAAAGCCTTCCGGACAGCGCGGGCGCTGGGGCAGGGGGCACTCAGGCGCATGGGGCAACCGACCTGGCTGCCGCCGAGCCCGGCCGGTTTCGAGGAAGGCTTCTCCGCCTGGATCACCGGCAGCCAGCTCGCCGAGCGGCTGGCCTGGGCAAGGCGGGCCGCAGCGCAGTTCGGCCGGGACGAGGATCCGCGCGAATTCCTGAAATCGACGCTTGCCGATGCCGCCCGCGACGAGACGATCCGCGTGGTGTCGCAGGCGCCGAACAAGGTCAGCGGGCTGACGCTGGTGCTGGCATCGCCCGAATTCAATCGCCGATAGGAGCCTCTGTCATGAACCAGATCTCGCTTTCCCGCCGCGGCTTCCTGACGTCGGCCTGCTGTCTCGCCGCCGCCCCCATCTTTACGCCTGTCACTTTCGCGGCGATGCCGGGGGACAACCGTTTCGTCACCATCGTGCTGCGCGGCGCGATGGACGGGCTGGATCTGGTGCAGCCCTATGGCGATGCCGGCTTTGCGGCGCTCAGGCCGACATTGGCGCTGACGCCCGATACCGGGCTTGTCGATCTCGACGGGCATTTCGGCCTCAATCCGGCGGCCGCCGAGATGCTGCCGCTCTGGAAGAGCCGCGAGCTCGCCTTCGTGAATGCGGTGTCGACGCCTTATCGCGACCAGCGCAGCCATTTCGACGGGCAGGACATGCTGGAATCCGGCGGCGAATATGTCGCCGAGGAAAAGACCGGATGGCTGAACCGGGCGCTCGCCGTCATTCCGCGCTCGGATGCGCGCAAGGCAATCGACATCAACACCTCGACGGAGCTGATCCTCTCCGGACCGAACAATGTCGACGTCTGGGCGTCGGATTCCAATCTGGCGCCGGCGCGCGACGAGATGCAGTTCCTGGCGCGGCTCTATGCCGGCGATCCGCCGTTCGCAGAGGCGATGGCCGAGGCGACACGGGCCAACAGCGCCTCGATGATGGTCGAGCCGGAGGGTCAGCGCGGCGCAAAGATCGCCGATGTGGCGGCGCTCGCGGCCAACATGCTGAAGGGCGATTATCGCATCGCCAGCTTCTCGATATCAGGCTGGGACACGCATATCGGCCAGGCCGGCCAGTTCAAGCGGCCAGTGCAGGACCTCGCCCAGGCGATCAATACGCTGAAGGCGACACTCGGGCCCGAGATCTGGTCGAAGACCGTGGTGCTTGCCATGACCGAATTCGGCCGCACCGTGCGTCAGAACGGTTCAGCCGGCACCGACCACGGCACCGGCGGCTGCGCGCTGCTATCAGGCGGCGCCATCAACGGCGGCCGCATCCTCGGCCGTTGGCCGGGCATCGGCGACGGCCAGCTGCTCGACGACCGCGACCTGATGCCGACCGCCGACGTGCGCGAGCTTGCCGCGGCGATGCTCTACCGGCAGTTCGATGTGTCTGCGGATGATTTGACGGGGAAGATCTTCCCGGGGCTGGGGTTCGACAAGGGATCGCAGTTTTTGAGGGGGTGAGCGAATGCACGAAGCGTAAGCGAAGGGCAAGAATAAGGTCGTCTCTTGGCTAGCCAGGGAGCTTGCCGCTACCCGGCCCTTCGCCTGGCTCAGGGCGTTCGACGTTGCAATCGATTCACTGGATCGATTGCTCCCGCTTCGCGGAACCGCGTCTCACCCCAACACATCATAAAGCCGGAAGATGAAGCTGATCTGGTAGATCAGGTTGGCGATGATGAAGGCTGTGTGGAAGCGGCGGTTGGGGGTCCAGGCAGCGATGGCGCAGAGGAGGATGTAGATGATGTTGCGAGCTGGGTATTCCCAGCCGAGCGAGAGGATGCGCTCATGGCCCTTGATCGCCGTGTCGAGAATATCGACGGCGTAGGTGAGGCCGAGGATGCCGAAGAACCATTTGCGCCGCGAGATGAAATATTCCTCGTAGCCGCCATATTCGTCGAGCGAGGCCGGAAAGAGTAGGGCGCAGAGCAGGAAGAACAGGCTGCAGAAGCAGATGAGGAAGAGATAGATGCCGAAGCCGATCGCCGGCACCGCCTGCAGGCGATATTCCCACCACCAGATATGGATGATGAACAGGAACATCGACAGCGCCCAGCCGAGATGGATGGGATAGACCTTGGCCTTGGCGGGATGCTGGACGATGCCGGCAAGGCCGGTGAGCACTCTCGCAAGTGAAAGGCTGATGACCATGCCCATCACCACCTTGATGTGAAGGAAGACCTCCGGCGAGCTGACCGTTTCCATGCTGTCGATCCTTAGGCTGTCACTCCTCGGGGACCTGCTTCGTTTTGCCCTCTTCGTCGAGCGCCACCATGATGAAGGTGCCAGCTGTGACCTTTTCCATCTTGGCGTAACGTGCGCGGTGCGCCCACGCTTCGACGCAGAGCGTGATCGAGGTGCGGCCGACACGGTCGATATCGGTATAGACGGAAAGCGTATCACCGATCTTGACCGGCAGCTCGAAGGCCATCTCCTTGACGGCGGCGGTGACGACGCGGCCCTTGGCGCGCTCTGCCGCGCGGATGCCGGAGGCAAGGTCCATCTGCGCCATAACCCAGCCGCCGAAGATATCGCCGGCCGGGTTGGCGTCTCCGGGCATGGCAAGCGTCCTCAGCGTCAATTCGCCTCTCGGCTTGGCGGCATCGGTCATCAAGTCTTCTCCATCTGGTGCGGGCCATGGGCCGGCGATTCACTGGAGAGCACCCTAGTGCAAAGGCCGAGGGCTGTAAAAGACGGCAAGACCAAGCGCTAGAGACGGCCGATGAGAAAAATGTTGCTGCCGTTGCCGGTTGAAATCTCATTTGATTTCAAATGGTTGAATTTTACAGCTTTCATCTGACCTTACGTTATTTAATTGTCTTCTAATTAAGCTTTACGCTCCAGTAATTCCGGCAATTCAGAATGCGATCGATCTCAAACATAAGAATCGCCGGGAACCTCATGCGCAACGTCAAGATTTCCACCCGACTTTACTGCCTCGTCGCATTCACGCTTGCCGTGCTCGCGGCGACGATGGTCTTCTTTCTGAACTATTCCTATTCCGAGCTGGAAGCGGAGCGGAAGGCGGGGCTGGCGCAGTTGGATGCGACGGCGCTCGGCATCTTCGACAAATATTACAAGATGGAGCAGGCGGGCACGATGACCCGCGAGCAGGCGCAGGCGGCGGCCAAGGATGTGATCGGCGCTATGCGCTACGGCGCCGACGGTTACTTCTGGATCAACGACATGCATCCCAAAATGGTGATGCACCCGATCAAGCCGGCGCTTGATGGCACCGATATCTCGCAGATGAAGGATCCGAACGGCAAGTTCCTGTTCATCGAGTTCGTCAACAAGGTGAAGAAGGACGGCAAGGGTTTCGTCGATTATTACTGGCCGAAGCCGGGTGCCGATGAGCCGGTGCTGAAATATTCCTATGTCGCCGGCTTCGAGCCCTGGGGCTGGATCGTCGGCACCGGTGTCTATGCGGATGACCTTGCCGCGCTCTATCGCCAGAACGCGATGTGGGCCGCACTGCTCTGCCTGCTTGGCGCCGCCGCCACGATTGCCATTGCCTATGCCATCGTGCGCAGCGTGACAGCGCCGATCGTCCGGCTGAAGGCGGCGATGAACGCGATTGCGGCCGAAGAAGCATCGGTGGAGATCGCCGGCAGCGACCGTCGCGACGAGATCGGCCAGATGGCCAAGGCGCTGCTGGTGCTGCGCGATTCCGTCGACGAGCGCAGCGCGCTGCGCGGGCGGGAAGACGAAAGACAGCAGCAGATCGAGGAAGAGCGCCGCGGCAACGAGGCAAGCCTGCGTTCCGCCTCCGAACGGCAGAACCGCGCGATGCAGGCGCTTGGCGTCGGCCTGGAGAAGCTTGCGGGCGGTGACTTGACGGTTGCGATCGGCGATATCGGAGAGGATTACGCCAAGCTGAGGGGCGATTTCAACGCCGCCGTCGACGCGCTGAACGGCGTCATCCATGCGATCGCCGAATCGAGCCGCGTCGTCAACGACAGCGCTTCCGACATCAGCGAGGCGACCGGCAATCTGTCGAAGCGGACGGAGCAGCAGGCAGCCGCACTCGAAGAAACGGCGGCAGCGCTCGACGAGATCACCGCGACGGTCAAGACGGCATCCGAACGGGCGAACGAGGCACGCGAGATGGTGGCCGAGACCAAGGCGAGTGCCGGAAAATCCGGCGAGATCGTCCGCAACGCGGTGACAGCGATGGGCCGGATTGAGGATTCGTCCAACCGCATCGGCCAGATCATCTCGGTCATCGACGAAATCGCCTTCCAGACGAACCTTCTGGCGCTGAATGCCGGCGTCGAGGCTGCGCGGGCGGGCGAGGCGGGCCGCGGCTTTGCGGTCGTCGCCCAGGAAGTGCGCGAACTTGCCCAGCGTTCCGCCAATGCGGCCAAGGAGATCAAGGAACTGATCAGCCGGTCCGCAACGGAGGTCCAGGGCGGGGTGGCGCTGGTGCGTTCGACGGGCGAGGCGCTGCTGGAAATCGAGGCACTGGTCAACCAGGTCAACGATCACGTCGCCTCGATCGCGACGGCGGCGCGCGAGCAGTCGACAGGGTTAAACGAGATCAACGGTTCCGTCAATCACATGGACCAGATGACCCAGCAGAATGCCGCGATGGTCGAGGAGACGACGGCGGCAAGCCGCACGCTCGCCGACGAGAGCACTCAGCTGAAGACGCTGCTTTCGAATTTCCGCCTGCGCGGGGAGCCGCCGCCGGTGACCCGATACACACGGGCAGCGTGAAGAAACGTAGAAATGAAAGGCCGGGAAACCGGCCTTTTTCCTTTCCGTCGCGTTCAGATTGTGCCGGTAAGTTTTCATTCACCGTTTTTAATTAAAATTGGAGTGAGTTTTTTCGGTCACTGCCCAGCCAGCCTGCGGAAGCGATAAGAGTATGGCGTTTGTTTCCTTTCCTCGGCGATCCCTTTTGCCCATGCTGCTCTCAGTGGCGCTGACGACCTGTTCGATCAGTGACGGGCTGGTGCCGCCGGCCAATGTCGACAACGGCACCAGGGTCAGTTCGATCTCGCCGTCGCGGGGGGCAGCGCGCATGGCGCCTGCCGTGCGCATGGCGCCGGTGGAGAGCCAGGCCTCCTATCCGGTTTCCAGCGCGCCCGTCGGCAATGGCCAGGGCTCCGTCGATTATCTCGATACGCCAAACCTTGCCGGCACCGGCCATGCCTCCCAAGCCGCGCCACAGGCGCGGCGGGGCAAGCTGCCGATGATCGACAGCGACGAGGCACTGGCGGCAGGCCAAACGAGCGGCAACTGGGGCGGCACGCAGGCGCTTGCGATCCCGTCCGGCGGCGTCAACATGGATGACGATCTCGGGGCGGAGCCGGTCGTCGGGCTGGCGCAGGAACAACAGCAGCAGATCGCCGAGGGCAACGCCACCGAGCCGGTTGTCGACGGCATCGGTACCGATAATCCAACGCAGCTCAACCAGCCCATGCGCCAGCCCGCGCAGCAGCCAATGCCGCAGCCGGCGGCCGAGGCACAGATGAGCCGGGCGCCCGCCTGGAACGACGGCAGCCCTGTGGTGGCGCCGACCCGTATTCCCGAAGAGGACGAGAGCGAAGAGGTCGCGATGCTGCGGCCGAACAATCCGATGATGAGCGAACCGGCAGCACCCGTCGATCCCAGCGTCATGCCGTCCTCCGAGCTTGCCTGCCGGCGTGAGCTGAAGCGCATGGGCGTCCTCTTCGACGACAAGCCGCCGATCTCGAACGGGCCGGCCTGCCAGGTGCCTTATCCGGTGTCGCTGAAGGGGCTTTCCGGCAATATCGGCGTGCGCCCGGCCGTGACGCTGAACTGCCAGGTGACGCTCGCTTTCGCCAAATGGGTGAAGAACGAGCTGGCACCGTCCGCTCGCTACCGTTACTGGTCCGGCATCAAGACGATCCAGCCGCTCGGCGGATATTCCTGCCGACGCATGAACAATAGCCGGCAGAAATACAATCCGATGTCGGAACACGCCCGTGGCAACGCCATCGACGTCGGCAAGTTCGTGCTGAAGAACGGCCATGAGATCGACGTGCGCAAGAAGGGCCTGTTCTCGCTGCGCGAGGGGCGGCTTTTGAAGGCGGTGCGCAGCGACAGCTGCCGCTATTTCAACACCGTGCTCGGCCCCGGCAGCAACCCGGAGCATTGGAACCACTTCCACTTCGATCTTCGCTCCCGCAAGAGCGGCAAGGCCTATTGCGATTAGGCCGGGAGCTGTAGCCGACGCAATCAAGCCCGAACGTCAAAAAAGGGTTCATCCGCGCGGCCGGGCGCGCTATAGATCGGCGCAGCGGATATGCGCCTAAGAGTTTGATCCATGAGCTATGATTTCCATGTCGGCCAGAAGGTCGTCTGCATCAACGACACCTTCAAGCATGTCAGCATCGACCAGCTGATCCGCAAGGGCGAGATCTATACGATCCGCTGGGTGGGTGAATATACCCATTATATCGACGGCACCTTCATCGGGGTGAAGCTCGTGGAGATCAACCGCGGCAATGATGACGGGCCGGAAGGTTACGGAGCGGCCGACATGCCCTATCGCGCCACGCGTTTCCGGCCACTGGTGAAGGACAAGATCTCGTCACTGCGCAAGCTGTTGGCGCCGACGCCCGATGCACCGGTCGAACCGAAGGAAAAAATCAGGAAGAAAGAGAAGGTCTGAACACCCCGAGACACCGATCAGGCCGTCTTTCTGCTCAGGAACAGCGCAGTCTCTTTGCGGACCTCAAGCACGCCGCTGCGTTGGCTGAACGCATCGGCAATGGCTTGACGGAAGCTGATGAGTTGAGTTTCGCCGGCGCCATCGCCGGGCGGATAGGAGGTGAGCGCCAGGAAGACATCCTCGGGCTCGGTGATCCGCAGGCTTGCCGGATGCTGCGACATGGTCACGTTTCCAAACTGCGACCGCATCGATCGTTCGGCAGCGTCATATCCGAAGGCTTCGGCAGCGGGATCGGAAGGGGCACTGCCGAATACGGTCGTCAGCGCGTAGATCTCCCGCATATTGCCGGCACCGTTGGTTGTGACCGCAAGTAAGCCGCCCGGCCTCAGCACTCTCGACATATCCGCGATACCCGCGGCTGGGTCTGGCAGGTGATAGAGCATATGCATCGCGACCACCGCATCGAAGGCGCCATCTTCGAAGGGGAGCGCGGCGGCGTCGGCCTGGCAGCCCCGGACGGAGCCGAATGGCAGTGCGCCGCAACGCGCCACTGCCTCGTCGACCATGCCGGGTGAAAGGTCGGCAAGCGTCAGGTCGAGGTCCGCCGGCAGCAGGCCTGCCGTTGCCGCCCAGAACCATGCCGGTCCGCAGCCGACGTCGAGGACACGATCGCCCGGTTTCAGGGACAATTGCGCTGCAACCCATGGAAACCAGGCCGTCTCGGCGATGGTGTATTGGCGATGCAGTCGAGCCCGGGCAGCGAGCTTCCGGCTGTCGCCATACTGCCCGGCATTGTCTGCTGTTATCGAGGACATATCATCTCTCTGGGTTTCTTCGCAGGATGCGCCCCGCCTCTAATTTGTCGGCAGAGCCTATAGATGGCCCCATTCCCGGACAAGACGTGACCTTGCGCAGCGGGCCTGCTTGTTCGCATAGCTGCCGCTGAGGGGTGCCCGGATATGGCGTGTTTCCGCCTATAGAAACAAATCGCATCCGATTAAATCGGAATGGTGTTGACATCGGTTTTGGCCGGACGTATTAAAGCGCAGCCGATTTAATCGGATGCGAATAAAACTTAAACCGAAAGGATATCACCATGACCGAGAAGCTTCTCTTTACCGGCAAAACCCACATCTCCGGCGGCCGCGACGGCTCTGCGCGCAGCAGCGACGGCACGATCGACATCAAACTGCCGCAGCCGCATCCGGCCGCCGAAAACCTGTTCGGCATCGCCTGGTCGGCCTGCTACATCGGCGCCATCGAACTTGCCGCTGCCCAGAGAAAGATCACGCTGCCTGATGGTCCCGAGGTCGATGCGGAAATTACTCTCAACGCCGACAACGGCTCCTTCTTCCTGAGGGCGCGGCTCAATGTCAGCCTGTCCGGCATTGATCGCGACATCGCGCAGGAACTGATCGAGGCAGCCCATGGCATCTGCCCTTATTCCAAGGCGACACACGGCAATATCGACGTCGAGACCAAGCTTGTCTGAGCGGGCGAGGGCAGACCTCATCGCCGGAGGATTTGATGCGGAGGGCCTGCCGGTCGGCCGGCAGACCTCTTTCTGAGGTAGCAGGCACGGGAAACCTTGCCGATCTGGAGAGCAAGCGATGATCAATAGCCACGGCCAGTCGCACCAGGCCTTTGACGAGTTTTCACATGTGCTCGACCCTGATGTCTATGAGCCGTTGCCCGATGACTGGCTGGTCGGCATCACTGATGTCGTCAACTCGACCACGGCGATCCGGTCGGGGCGCTATGAAGACGTCAACTATGCCGGCGCATCTGTTATCGCCGCCCTCGGCAATGCCTGGGGATCGTTCGATTTCCCCTTCGTGTTTCGCGGAGACGGGGCAGCATTCGCCTTGCCGCCGCAGGGCATCATGGCGGCGACATCGGCATTGCGGCAGGTCGCAGGCTTTGCAAGAGCCGATCTCGATCTAACCCTTCGTATCGGGCTGCTGACCGTACGCGAAATCCGCACCAGTGGGCGCGACGTCAGAATTGCCCGTTATGCCGCCTCCGAGAACGCGACCTATGCGATGTTTACAGGGGGCGGGCTCAAATGGGCGGAGCAGCAGATCAAGAACGGCCGGTATCTGGTCAAGCCGGGCCGCTACGCGACGAAGCCCGACCTGACCGGTCTCAGCTGTGACTGGACCCCGTTCCCAAGCCAGCGGGGCGAGATACTGTCGCTGCTGGTCGAGCCTCGCGATCATCTCAGTCCCGAGGTCTTTGCCGCCATGGCAAAACGCGTTCTTGCGGTTTTCGATGCCGCGCCGCGCCAATCTCATCCGCTTCCCGGTGGCATTCCCACCGATGGAGACAGCGGGAAGCAGGTCGATGCGAAAGGCTGGTCGGAGGTCGCCGCCAATTCGGATTTCCGCAAGTTCGATGATGGTTTGCGTTTGACGCTGGACTGTACGCGCGAACAGATCGACAAGGTCGAAGCGATCCTCGTTCCGGCGAGGGCGCGCGGTGAGATCAACTTCGGACTGCACCGCCAGTCGCATGCGCTGATGACCTGTCTTGTGCCATCGGACAGGCCGGATTCGCACCTGCATTTCCTCGATGGAATGGGCGGCGGCTATGCCAGCGCCGCCGAGAAGATGGAGGAAGGCGCGCTTGGCGATGTCGTCCGGCATCATGCGCCGTCGCTCAGGACCCAGCCGGCGCGGGATCATCGCCGCCAAGAGATCTAAGCGGGCTTCCCCGTTTCCCGGCTGACAAGGTTTGCGAGCATTTCGCCGAGCTGAGGCGGCGCCAGCTCGGCTTCACCTTCTATCGCGGCGAGGCTAAACCATCTAAGCTCGGTGTGTTCGTCATCGACCAGCTGCGGATAGCCATGCCACTGATCGATGCGATAGACATGGAAGGTGGCGGATGCCTCAGGCAGGCCCTCCGATGCGAACTTTCCCGCAAACTGCCAGCGCTGCGGCATCACGCCTATTTCTTCCATCAATTCCCGGCGCAATGCCGTCTCGGCGTCTTCGCCGTCTTCGATATGGCCGCCCGGCAGGCTCCAGCGATCCCGGTGCACCTTGCGCCTGGAACTGCGTCTGGCCAGGAGAACGGTCCCATTCTGAATCAAGGCGCCCATCGCGATCTCGGGCATCTCGTCTTCTCCGTTATGTCATGATGCCGGGATCACGATTTTTCCGGCTCGGGTTGCGTCGATCGCAGGAGGTTGTCGCGCAGCCGCGTCACCGATTTTTGCACGACGGGAAAGTCGTCGCCGAGCCCGGTGGCGGCAATCATGGGAGCGACGGGATCGCCGTCAAGAAGAGTGCGCCCTGCCGGCGTCAGGCTCACCCGCACCTGCCGCTCGTCTGCGGGATCGCGACGACGCGTGATGTAGCCAACCGATTCCAGCTTCTTGAGGATGGGCGTCAGCGTATTGGATTCGAGAAACATCTTTTCTCCCAACGCCCCGACCGTCTGATCGTCCTCTTCGGAAAGGGCGACGATGACGATATATTGGGTGTAGGTCAGGCCAAGCTGATCCAGGATCGGCTTATAGGCGCGGCCGAAGGCAAGATTGGCCGAATAGACCGCGAAGCAGAGGAAATTGGAAAGCTTGCGGCCGCCCTTGCCCGCCTGCGGAGAGGTGGGCATATTCGGCCCCTTAGCTGCTTTAGATGTCGGCATCGGTCCATCCTGTCCAAGCTTTCTGACAATAAGATCTATATAAATCGCATCCGATTAAATCGCAATAGTGTCGAAGTCGGTTTTCGATCCCGCCGTTTGTGGTGACTCGACAAAGATCAGCGGAAACTCCTGGGAGGCTTCCCATACTTCTTGCGAAAAGCGGTCGCGAAATGGGCGGAGTCGGAGAACCCGATTTCAAAGGCGATCGCCGTCATGGGCAGTGTGCTGTTTTCGACCAGAAACCGGCCATAGCGCAATCTCGTTTCAACGATAAAACGCTTCGGAGTCATGCCGATATTGTCCTGGAACAGACGCGCGAACTGACGTGGTGACAGGCCGACCAGAGAGGCCACCTGTTCCGGTGAGACATCGCGGCCTTTCCGACTCTCGATGAGAACGACGGCTCGCTGAATACGCGAATCTTCCGTGCGGCGAAATGTTGTGGCGCGGCCGTGATCGAAGGCGCTCATGTGCTTCTGCTCCGTGAGCGAAAGCTGGTGCACGGCTTTGGCCGCCCGATCCGGCCCGCAATGCGTGCGGATGAGCTCCGTCATCAGCGACAGGATCGATACGCCGCCAGGCACGGTAATGCGGCCGTTTTCGATCAGGAAGTCATCGCGCGTGGAGAAGGCAAGACGCGGGAAGGCAATGCGGAAATCCTCCGCGTGAAAGGGATGGACGCACGCCTTGCGCCCGGCAAGCAGGCCCTCCTGCGCCAAGACGAAGGCGCCCGTGCAAACGCCAATGACCGGGACACCCGCCGATGCCGCCACCCTGAGATAGTCGCGATGCTTGCTGGGTGCGGCGCGCAGATGTGGCAGGAGGCCACCGATAACCACGACGTAGTCGAAGTCGGTCGGGTTAATGTAGGGCGCATCGGCGTGAACCCGGATGCCGCAGCTGGCGACCGCCGCATGGCCCGGAGCCCCCATGATCGACCAGCGACAATGCAATGGACGGGAATTGTCGGCAAAGTCCGCCGCATGCCTGAGAGGCTCGACGATACCCGTCAGCGACATCATCGGGAATGTCGGCCAGAGGAGAATGCCGACGGAGAGATCGGCCTTTCGGTCGCGTGCGACCAGAAGCCGCTCGGCCCAAAGATCATCGAGCCAGCGCACATAGTCCGGCTCGTTGGCAGATATTTCGGACGGTTCCTCGGATGTGATCATGGTGTGTGGCGATGATAGAGTCATCATGTCCTTTTTTCAAAGAAAATGTCCGATTTATAAAATTCAGTAGCAGCCTTCAGTGTCAAGTTTCCTCTCGTCGAACGCGACATCCGGGGACAGAAACCACCGGACCGGGGAACCAACAAATCAAGGATCAGAACAATGGCACTTTCTCTTTCGAGAAGGATGGTGACGTGCGCTCTGCTGGCAGGCAGCTTCATGTCCCTTTCATCTATCGCCAATGCTTTCGAACTTGCCGAGCAGGGCAAGCTTACGGTTGCCTTCACCGGCGACATGCCCGGCTCCGGCTGGCAGGACGGGAAGCTGGTAGGCTATGACGGTGAAATCATGCAGCGCATTGCCGACAAGCTCGGCCTCAAGATTCAGCCTGCGCTCATGGAATGGTCGGGTACGATCGCCTCCGTTCAGTCAGGCCGCGTCGACGTCATGCTCGGCACCATGGGCTGGACCGAAAAGCGCACGAAGATCATGACGCTGTCCGAGCCGATCCACTACTTCAAGAACGGCATCATGCAATCGACGAAGACGAGCTGGGACAAGCTTTCTGATCTGGAAGGCAAGAAGATCGGCACGATCACCGGCTTTTCGTTCGTCCCGGAATTGAAGAGCGTCAAGGATCTCCAACTCTCGCTCTACGACACGTCCGACGCGGCCGTGCGCGATCTTATCGCCGGGCGCATCGACGCTGTCATCGGCGATCCGCCGGTGATCTCCTACGCCATCAAGCAGAACCCCGATTGGAATATGCACTTCCTCGCCTTCACCGATAACAGTCCGGATTTTCCGCTGCTGACCGGTCTCGGCCAGGTCGTCTATGGCCTCAACCAGAAGAACGACGATCTGCGCCAGAAGATGGACGCCATCATCGCCGACATGTGGAAGACTTGCGAGATGAAGGAAATCGGCGCCCGCTACGGATTGTCCTCGGATGTCTGGTTCAAGCCTGTGGGTCAAAATTTCCGCGCCGGCGTCGATCGCCCCGCAGATTACAAGCTGCCGTCCTGCGCAGCTGGCGGCTGAACGAGCGTGCGGACGGAAGCTGCAATCGGCGGCTTTTCGTCCACCCTCTAATCGCATAAGGAAACGGCGATGAATGCGCTTCTGAGCGTTGCGGGCCTGCGCAAGAGCTATGGTCCTATCGAAGTTCTCAAAGGCATCGATTTCGATGTCGCGCCAGGTGAGAAGATTGCCCTGATCGGCCCATCCGGGTCTGGGAAATCCACCTGTCTGCGCTGCATGAATTTTCTCGAAAAGCCCAGTGCCGGCGAGATCCACCTCGATGGCGAGCGGATCGGTGCGCGCAACGGCCGTATCATGAGCGATCGGCAACTTGCACCGCAGCGCGCCGAGATGGGCATGGTCTTCCAGCTCTTCAATCTCTGGCCGCATCTGTCGGTGACGGAAAACGTCGCGATCGCGGCGCGCAAGGTGCGCGGTCTGCCTGCCGCCGAGGCACGCGAACTGGCTTTGGAAATGCTGGCCAAAGTCCATATGACGCACCGCGCCGACGCCTCACCGCTCGAGCTGTCCGGCGGCCAGCAGCAGCGTGTCGCGATTGCGCGAGCGCTTGCCCAGAAGCCAAAGCTCATGCTGTTCGACGAACCGACATCCGCACTCGATCCCGAACTGGTCCAGGAGGTTCTGAAAGTGATGGAGGAGTTGGCAGCCGAAGGGCGCACGATGCTGATCGTCACGCACGAGATCGCGTTTGCGCGCGACATTGCCGATCGCGTCCTGTTTCTTGACGGCGGCACGATCGTGGAATCCGGCCCGGCACGCCAGGTCATAGCCGCTCCCCGCGAGGCGCGCACGCAAGCGTTTCTCAACAAGATCCGGCACTAGGCGTGTGATGATTGGATTTTCCGTATTCTTCTCGGTCGTCCAAGGGCTCGTCGCCGGGCTTGGCGTAACCGTTTTCGTCACGATCGCCTCGCTCGTGTTCGCAGCCGCCTTCGGGTTCCTTCTCGCTCTGCTCAGACAATTTGTCGGGATCAAGTTCATCAATCTCGCGATCGATGCCTGCTGCGAGATTCTCTGCAATGTGCCGGCCTTGACGCATCTGTTCATCCTCTACTTCGGGCTTGCCAGCCTCGGCGTGAAATTGACGTCAATCACGGCGGCCATCCTGGGCCTCGGGCTCATCGGGGCGGCGATCACCTGTGCAATCTTTCGCGCCGGTTTCGCCGCGCTGCCGAGCGGGCAGGCGGAGGCGGCTCTTGCTGCAGGGCTGACCCCACTCCAGACCATCTTTGAGATTCTGACGCCGCAGGCCATGCGGATAGCGCTTCCGGGGCTCGGAAACTACGCGGTGCAACTTCTCAAGGACACGTCCGTCGTCTCGGCCATTGCGGCGCCTGAAATCATGTTCTTCGCCCGTTCAATGGTGACGTCGTCCTTCCAGACAACAATGATCTATGCGACGGCGGCGGCACTCTACCTGTTGCTGAGCCTGCCATTGATGCAGGCAACGCAGTTCCTCGAAAGACGTTACGGGAGATTGAAAGGATGAGTGCTTTCCTGGCGCCCTATGGCGATTATGGTGCCGAATGGCTGCCTCTGCTGCTGCGGGCGATGGTGAATACGGCGCTGCTTTCCGTTTGTGCCTTTGCCCTGGCATTCGTTTTCGGCCTGCTGCTTTCGCTCTGCCAGAAATCCGGTTTCGCAGCGCTGCGGCATTTTGCGGCTCTTTATGTGACGATGGTGCGGGGCGTGCCGCTATTGGCGGTTCTGTTTCTGCTTTATTTCGGCTTGCCGGGCATCGGGGTCGTCTTCGATGCTTTCGGTGCGGCGATCGCCGGCCTGGCTTTGTGTTTCGCGGCCCAGGTCGCCGAGCTTTTCCGCGCCGGTCTGAAGGCTATACCGGCGGGGCAGAGCGAGGCAGCGCTGGCCGCGGGCTTCACTCCGGCCCAGAGCTTCGTCTGGATCATCCTGCCGCAGGTCGCGCGTGTCATCCTGGCGCCGATGATCGTCACCTTCGTCTCGCTGCTCAAGGATTCTTCGCTCGCTTCGCTGATTACCGTCGACGAACTGGTCCTCACCGGGCGGTCCATGGCGACGGAGTATTTCCTGCCCTTGCAAATCTACATTGCCGTCGGCCTCTGCTATTTCGCGATAGCCTGGCCGTTCTCGGTCCTCTCGCGCCGGCTAGCCCTTCCGGCCGCCCGCTAACTCGTCATCACAAGGCCAAGACCATGACCACTGAAACGACCGTTGCCACGGGCAACGCACGTCGGCATGCAACGCAATCGCATGAACCTCGTTGGCCGGTGATCCTCATGACGCCCGACGTCAGCGAGGCGCCCGATGCGCCGACCGAGACGGAGTATGTGGTGCGCGCCAACTATGCGGATGCCATAGCCGAGGCAGGGGGAATTCCTTTGATCCTGCCTTACAACACGCGGAACCTGGCATCGGCGTTGGCACTCGCCGATGGGATCGTTCTCACCGGTGCGCGGCCGGGGACCGAGGTGACAGGCGCGCGCAGACAGTTCGAAATTCAGCTGGTCGAACAGGTCTTGAAAACGGGCAAGCCGCTTCTCGGCATATGCCACGGCATGCAACTGATCGGTGAATACCTTGGGGGCGAATTTCAAAAGCTGCCGGCCGCCGCCGTATCCCACATCCCGCAACATATCCCCGACGTTTTGGCGCACGAGATCACGATCGAGCAAGACAGCGTGCTGATCGATTGGGTGGGGAAGGGGCCGGCACGCGTCAACAGCCTGCACCGGCATGCTTTGGCCGGCCAAGGACGCTTCCGTGTCGCCGCGCGGGCGCCGGACGGAACCATCGAAGCATTCGAAGGGGACACGGACGGCTTTTGCCTCGGCATCCAGTGGCACCCCGAATACCGGCTGAGCGAACTCGACAGGAATATCATGAGGGCCTTCGTCGACCGCAGCGCAGAAGCAGCAGTCCGTAAGGCACGCAGTGCTTCATCGGCTGGAAGCAATCGTGTGCGCGAACGGCTGGCACAGCTTGAGCTTGCTCTGCCTGAAGCATCCTCGCCGCCAGGCGCATTTTCGGGTGCTGTGCTGACCGGCAGTATCATCACCGTTTCAGGTCAGGTGCCATTGCAGGACGGTGTGGTGCTGCGGACGGGACATCTCGGAGCATGCGTCTCCATCGAAGAGGGGCGAGAATGCGCGCGCTGGGCGCTTCTCAATGCGCTTGCACAGCTGGAAGGGGCTGCGGGCGGCTTTGACAACATCCTGGGCTTCGTCCGGCTCGCGGGCTATGTCGCGGCGGATGCTGCTTTCGAGCGCCACGGCGCCGTCATCGATGGAGCTTCCGAATTGCTCCGAGAGCTCTTCCCGGATCGATGGGCGCATGCCCGCATCGCAATCGGCGTAACATCCCTGCCGCGCGGGGTTCCTGTTGAAGTCGAGTTGACGGCCGTCGTCGGCGACGAGGCTTGAGATGGCACGCGTTGCGGTGATCGGCGCCGGCGTCATAGGGGTATCGTCGGCCTATCTTCTGGCCCGGGCGGGGCATGATGTGACACTTATCGATGCGGCAAGCGAGCCTGGCATGGGGGCGAGCGCCGGCAACGCCGCGCAGCTGTCCTGGGCCTACGGTGACGCAATGGCATCACCAGCCCTGCTGAAGCATCTGCCAGCGATTGCGATGGGCCGCGATCCAGCCTTCCGAATCCACTGGCAACTCGATCGGGACTTTCTCTGCTGGGGGCTGAAATTCCTTGCCAATACACCGTTCAGACGTTGGTGGAGCAATACGCAGGAGATCCTGCGCCTTGCCGAGCAATCCCGTCACGAGCTCGCAATCCTGCTTAAGGAAACCGACATCGAATTCGACTATCGTGTCGCCGGAAAACTGCACCTCTATGCCGACCGGCAAAGTTTTGCTGCCGCCGATTCCAGTGTCGCGCGCAAGAATGCTCTCGGCTTCGAACAGCGCCTGCTGACGCGGGTGGAGGCGGAAGACGTCGAGCCTGCGCTCGCCGCATATCAGGGAGAGATTGCCGGGGCCGTTTACACTCCCGGTGATGCCCTTGGCGATGCGGCCGGATTTTGCCGCCAGCTCACCGCCTGGATGATCGAGCGCCGGCAGGTCTCGGTGCTCTTCGGCAAGAGGGTCTCGAGCTTCGTCCAAATGGGAGGCGTGCTGACAGGATTGAGGTTTGAAGACCGCGATGAGCTTCGCATCGACGCGGCCATCGTTGCGGCAGGACCGCAGATCCGTTCCCTTATATCCGATTTGCCCGAGGCTCGCGACATACGCCCCATCAGAGGCTATTCGTTCACCGTTCCAAGAACTGGCCTTGCACCAAGTATCAGCCTGACAGACGTCAAACGAAAGCTTGCCTTTGCGGCAATTGGCGACCGTTTTCGTGTCGCCGGACTGGCAGATATCGAGCGTCCAGGGGCCGGTTTTGATGCCAGACGTTTCGACACGCTCAAGCTGGCCGCGTCTGCAGTGCTGCCCGACCTTTTCGAGCGATCGAACGAACTGATGAGATGGTCGGGCGAGAGGCCTATGACACCGACCTCCAGGCCCGTTATCGCCGGTTCCCGACACATCAAAGGTCTCTACATCAATGCCGGTCACGGCATGCTGGGTTGGACACTCGCATTAGGCTCTGCCCGCCGCGTGGTCGATCTCGTTCAACAAGTCGGTGGCTGGCGCCGCCCGGTGCTATAGTAGCGGACGCCATTCCGCCTGTCGCAGTGTGGATTGACCTTAGAACAGGATGATTTTAGGCCGGGTCGGCCTAAAATCTGAATCCTGTTCTAAATTAAAGAGTTAGAGCATGATGTCGCCCGAAAACCGCTCACACTTTTCGGCATCATGCACTAGCCGAATTTCTCCGTCGTATCGGCCTTGCCGAACACCCAGTAGCCGGAAGCCTTGATCCAGCCGAGCGGGCAACCTCGTTCCAGCAGGTAGGCGCGGATATCGCGTGTCACCGAGGCTTCCGCCGCGACCCAGATGAAGGTTTCCGGTTTGATATCGACCGCACTCAAGAGTTTCAGCAGCGCTGCGGCATCGGTTGCCTGAGAGAGAGGCCGGTGCGCCCAGTTGAGGTGCAGCTCGGCTGATGTCTCGAAGGTCTGCTCTTCCAACGGGCCGGTGACGGCTGCGATTGTGGTGATAACGGTTCCGGCGCCGCTTTCCTCGATCCGGCGGCCGATCGCCGGCAGTGCTGTTTCGTCGCCGATCAGCAGCCATCGTTTGACAGTCTTCGACACTACGGCGGAGCCTCTAGGTCCGCCGATCTCGAGTTCGTCGCCTGGGCCGGCGTCGATCGCCCATTGCGTCACCGGACCTGCCTCATGCAAGGCAAAGTCGATGGTCAATCTCCGCTCGGCATTGTCATAGCGGCGCGGCGTGTAGTCACGGCGCTCTTTTCCACCGCCGGCAGTGGGAATGAAGATCTTGATGTGGTCGTCAGCACCGAGACTGATGAAATCGGCGAGATCGTCACCTGCCAATACGACCCGGCGCATGCTCGGAGTGATATCGACGACGCTTTCGACTGTCAGCAAGCGCCGCCGCGTGTCGTGGCGAATCCGCTCTATGCCAGGGATCGATGAAGCTTGATCTTTGAATTGATTGTTATCCATGTGTCCTTCCGGGGCTTCTGAAGCTCGATCCGCAGGACACAGTCGCGCAGATCGAAGCCGCAAAGCCGTTCGATCATACGCGTTGAGTGACGTTAACGCTTACGTGGCCGGGTGACCCGACCATTGACGGCATGATGTAGCCGACGGCGGCGGCATGTGCAACCGCAAGGTGGTCAACAAGGGCGATGATTGCCAAAGTTTAACTTTCCGGTGCCGTTCCGGTTGGGCAATGATCGGCCGATCAGCGGTTATGGAGAAGACGATGGACAGCAGAATCCAGGACGTGCTCGACATCTATCACGCGATGATCGAGACGGAGCATAACAGCCCGCGCGAGCTGCCTCACGGGGGGCGCGATGGAGGACAGGATCAGCGGCTGCGCGCGGTCGGGCCCGCGACCGGGCAGTTCATCAATATTCTCGCCAAGAGCCTCAAGAGCCCGACCATTCTCGAACTCGGCACCTCCTTCGGCTATTCCGGGATTTGGCTGGCGGAAGCCGCGCGCGCCTCGGGCGGCCGGCTGATCACCATGGAAATGCACGGCTACAAGTCGGCCTACGCATGCGACATGGCCGTCAAGGCAGGGCTCGCAGAGCATGTGGAATTCAAGGTGGGGGATGCGGTCCTGATGATCGGCGAGCTTTCCCAGGGCATCGACTTCGTTCTGGTGGATCTCGGGAAGGATCTCTACGTTCCCTGCCTCGAAGCCTTCTACCCCAAGCTCAATCCGGGCGCGATCATTGTCGCCGACAACATGCTGCGCCCGGGGGGCGATGATCTCAAACGCTACGGCGAGGCTGTCCGTGCCAAGCCAGGGATGTCAAGCGTGCTGCTGCCGGTCGGCAGCGGGCTTGAGGTCAGTCGGTTCGATGGAGGCTGAGGTGAGATCAGCGGCCATTTTGTTTTTAGTTGCAGCAAAAAAGATGACACGTTTGAAGCTAATTTCCGACACTTTCCCGATCAAAACTCCGCCATCGCGAGCTTTGGAGATGTGATGTCGGGCATTCTGATCGCCACCCTGTTGGCAACGGTTTCAGCAAAGATTCCTGCCGGATTTTCCAGCGGTGACCTGCTCTATTCTGACTGCGGCGGCTCCCGGCAGTTTGTCGTCGGATATGTCGCGGGTTGGTTGGACAAGTGGAACCGGGACGAGTATTTGGCCCGCCGTATTTTCACCGAAGTCGTTCCTGCGCCGAAAGCAATGGTGAACTCGGCGTATTTCGCCAACTCCGTTGGGGTAAACGTCTGTGTGCCGGTTGGAACGACCGCGGAAGCAATCGGCAATACGTTGTGTACATTCCTCGAAGAGAATCCCGGCATTCGCGAGGCCACCGGCGACGAGCTGATGACGACGTTGATTGCCTATAAATATCGCTGCCCCGTGCCGTAAGAACGTCAAACTCCCCCCGGCTTGTTGGTTTCGATGAAACGGCTGAGCGAGGTGGCGGCGTTCAGCATGTGGGCGCGCATGCGCCGGGATGCCATCTCACCGTCGCCTTCGGCGATCGCCTGCATGATTGCCTCGTGTTCGTCCCGGGATCGGCGGAGCCGTTCGCCCTGGCGCAACTGCGTGCGCCGGAAGGCATTCAGGCGGTTACGCACGGCGATTGCCTGTTCGGCAAGGAAGCTATTGTGGGTGGCGTGATAGATGGCTTCATGGAATTGGCGGTTGAGGCTGTCATAGGCATCGAAATTTCCGGCTTCGACGATCGGCTCTGAGAGGTCGTGCAGTTCGATCAGATGGCTGCGCTCCAGCGGCGTCATGCGGTAGGCGGCGAGCCTGACGCATACGGCCTCGATCTCGGCCACCGTCTCGAACATTTCCATGATGCGTTCCGGCGTCATACGGGCGACGACGCCGCCGCGCCGGGCGCGAAGCTCGACGAGGCCGCCCGCCGCCAGCTGACGCAGCGCTTCACGAACCGGCGTGCGGGAGGCGCCAAAACGATCGGCAAGCTGCTGTTCGTCCAACGCTGCGCCCGCCGCCAGCGTGCCGGTGGCGATCTCGTCGGTCAGGGCGTTGCGAATGCGGTCGGAGAGCAACCCACGATCATCGCCGTCATCCTCGGTTTCGAAACCATTCGCCATTCCGTTATCTCCGATCTGTTTCAACATCGACGGCTCGATCGATCGTGTATGCAAGTGCGGTTGATGCCCGCTCAGCGTATACACTTATGGCATCACGGAGGTGTTACGTATTCAATAATTGACTTTGTATCGGATGGGAATACATAAATCTCCAGCAAGCAGGCTTCTGCATACACGAAGCCGCTTCAAATACCGATTTGAATACGACGGGAGCCGCAACGCGGCGAAGGCCAACGCCTCGCGCCGGGCAAAGCAAACCGTGCCGACATGGCATCACAGACCAACCGATTTTGACTTGGCTTCGGGTCTTCGGTCCCGAGCACATGCTTTCGATCCTTCAATTCCTGGACGCACAAGGAACCAGATCATGATGATGAACAGACGGACTTTCTCGGCTGCCCTTGTTGCCGGCGCCGCCGCTTCTCTGCTTGCTACCCGCGGCATGGCCGCGACATCGGTGCCGGTGAAGGCACGTAACATCGTGCTGGCACACGGGCTCTTCGCCGACGGCTCGTGCTGGACCGAGGTGATCGCGCGCCTGCAGGCGGCCGGGCTCAATGCCACGGCGGTGCAGAACCCGCTGACGACGCTGCCCGAGGCGGTCGCTGCCGTGAAGCGGGTGCTCGACCGGCAGGATGGCCCGACGGTTCTGGTCGGGCATTCGTTTTCCGGCATGATGGTCACCGAGGCCGGCGTGCACCCTGATGTTTCGGCACTCGTCTATGTCGCCGCGCGCGCCCCGGATGCGGGCGAGGATTACACCGCACTCGCCAAGACCTTCCCAACGCCACCGGCATCTGCCGGCATCGTCTTCGACGGCGATGAGGGACGCCTCAGCGAGGCCGCCTTCCTGCGGGACTTTGCCGGCGACCTGCCGGAAGCCAAGGCAAAGGTGCTCTATGCCGTGCAGGAACCGTTCCAGAAGGCGTTGCTGACGGGCAAGACGACGCAGGCGGCCTGGCGTTCGAAGCCGAGCTGGTATGCCGTTTCCACCGAGGACAGGACGATCAACCCGGATCTCGAACGCTTCATGGCCAAGCGCATGGGGGCGAAGACGATAGCGGTGAAGGCCAGCCATTTGTCGCTGATCTCCCACCCTGACGAGATCGCCCGGCTGATCATCGAGGCGGCGGGCCAGAACACGAACTGATCTCAACGGCCGACGGAGCGGTATGCCGTTCGCCGGCTTGCTTTGGCGATGACCATGATGCCGCGAGGGTCGTGTCTCGACCCGTTTCCGTCATTCGTGTTTCAGCAGGTCGACGCTTCTTCGTTTCGCTACAGCCACCGCCTGATGCGGGCCTTGTAAGCGAGATAGACGTCACCGAATTTCCGCTCGAGATAGGCCTCCTCGCGGGCGACCACGCCGTAGCGGATGACGAGGTAGAACGGCACCAACAGGAAGATGAGCCATAGGCTGTCGAAAGCGATTGCGAGGCCGATGAGGCCGAGGAACATGCCGATATAGATCGGGTTGCGCGTGAAGCGATAGGGGCCTTCGTCGACGATCGTTGTCGTCGGCCGGCTGAGCTGGACATGCGTTCCCGCCCGGCGGAAGGTTGCTGCCGCCCAGATCAGCAGCGCCAGGCCGGCGAGAAACACGATGCCACCGAGCCCACCGGCAGGCATGGCCGCCGGCAGGAACGGCAGCGCATAAAGCCAGTCGAGCGCAAGCCCTGCGATGACCGTCAGCGCCCAGGCGATCGGCGGCCGCACCGCCGCGCCTGAACTGTCGCGCAAATTGCCGTTCGCGTTGTTCATGCCACCCCCTCCGGTCTCCCGGTCCCTGGAATTCCAGCGCATGGGGAGCGTGTTTCGTACCATTTGTCGCGGCCCCTCCACCGGTGGAGTCTACCTCGTTTCGAGAGAGATTTGAAGGCGGAGAGGCACGGTCGAAGTTCGGAACAAGAGGCGTCCGCGAGGGTTAACCGGCAAAGCTTCCATCGAGTTTGCAACTCCCTTCGTTTGCGAGAAACCACTATGGCCATCCACTTCAATCATACCATCCTGTCGGCTCACGACAGCAAGGCCTCGGCAGATTTCCTGGCCGATATGTTAGGGTTGCCGGCGCCGCGGCGCTGGGGGCCGTTCCACATGGTCACGACCGACAACGACGCCAATCTCGACTATATGGAAACGGAAGGTCAGATCGTCCGCCAACACTACGCCTTCCTGGTCGGGGACGCCGAATTCGAGGCGATATTCAATCGAATTCGCGAGCGGAACCTGCGCTACTGGGCCGACCCCGGCCAGCGGAAGCCTGATGAGACCAATGACCACGACGGTGGGCGCGGCGTCTATTTCGAAGATCCGAACGGCCATCTACTCGAAATCATCACGCGTCCCTATGGCAGCGGCGGCTGGAATCCGTGACCTTGGCGCCAAGGGAGGCGACCCCGGTGCCGATCATGGACAATGATACCAGACGGCAGCATCCCTGAGTGGCGAGGGGCCGCCGCTCCTCTCATATCGGTCGGCGCAGCGGCCTGAACGCTGCTCGAAGCTCGGCGGAGAAGAGCTCCGGCTGCTCCCAGGCGGCGAAGTGGCCGCCCTTGTCGACCTTGTGGAAATAGATAAGGTTGCGATAGGCGCGGCGGGCCCATGTCTCCGGGGCCTGATAGCTCTCCCCAGGAAAGACGGTGATGGCGACCGGAAGCGCGATCTTGGAGGTCTTCTCCCCGGCTGCAAGGACGGGACTGCGCCCGCCGCCATATTCCCAGTAGATCCGGGCCGAGGAAGCGGCGCTGTTGGTCAACCAGTAAAGCGTGATGTCGTCGAGCACCTCGTCGGGAGACTTTTCGGGATCGCTGCTGTCGTAGGTCCAGTGCGTGAAGCCTGGATGACCGAGCGTCCATGCCGCAAGGCCGGCCGGGGAATCCGATATGGCGTAGCCGATCGTCTGCGGCCTCGTGCCCATCATCGTGGCATAGGACCTGTTCCCCATCTTGGCTGCGGCGCTGAGGGCATCGAACGCCGCGCGTTCCTCGGTGGAGAGTCGCTGCGGCGCCGGCCCGCCCGCGGCGAGCACCGCGGCAACTTCGGGCGGCACGACAGCCGGCAGGTTGATGTGGATGCCGAGCAGACCTTGTGGCGCGAGCCGTGCCATCGCGCCGGAGACCGGCGAGCCCCAGTCGCCGCCCTGGGCGACGTAGCTGCTGTAAGCGAGGCGCTTCATCAGTTCCGCCCAGGCCCGCGCGATGCGGTCCGGCCCCCAGCCGGTGCCGGTAGGCTTGCCGGAGAAGCCATAGCCCGGCATCGACGGAATGACCACGTCGAACGCATCTTCGGCGCGTCCGCCATGAGCGGTCGGATCCGTGAGCGGGCCGATGATCTTGAGGTTTTCGAATACCGATCCCGGCCAGCCATGGGTGATGATAACGGGCAGGGCATTCGGATGTTTCGATTGGACGTGAATGAAGTGGATGTCTATGCCGTCGATCTCGGTGATGAATTGCGGCAGCGCGTTCAGCTTCGCTTCCGCCTTTCGCCAGTCGTAGCCGGTGCCCCAATAATCGACGAGCGGCTTGATCTTTTCGAGCTGTATGCCCTGCGACTGGTCGTCGACCGTCTCCCGTTCGGGCCAGCGTGTTGCCAGCACGCGCCGGCGAAGGTCGAGGAGGTCCGCCTCGGGAGTGTCGACGCGAAACGGGCGGATCGCATCTCCCGTGGCAGCCGATGCCGGATAGGACGTAAACAGGCTGGTCGCGCCCGCGGTGGCGATCCCGATCGCCGCGGTGGTCAGGAACCTGCGCCGGTCGCGGTTCAGGGATTCCGAGCCGGCACTTGTGAGCATTTTGAGGAGCATGGTCATGGCATTGTCTCCTTTGAAGCAGACGCCTTGGGCAAGACTTCGATGAGTTCGGCCGTCGTCAGAATAGCATGGGCGCAGGTCGGGCGTTCAGCTTGTGCGCAGCATGCATCATTAGGTGCGAGAAGGCGGCCATCGCGTCGCTCGCCAGGGTCGCGAAATAACCGAGTTCAATGGCGAAGCGGGCGGTGGATTCGATACAGGTATTCCCGCCGGGTCATCTCGATGCGAGGCCGACCGTATTGCGCAGGTGATCGGGATGCGTGCCGCCGCCCATACTTCTCGCCACCATCGCGACGATGGTTTCGAAGAGTTCGTTCTTTGCCTCGACGGCGGTGATGTCGCCCGACGCGGCGGCATAGGAGAGGGCTTCGGCGGCGCCGAGCATGGCCCAGAGCCCGGCTGCGGCGATCGTGCCGGCACCGGCAAAGGGCGAAAGCGCGATGCGGCATTTCTCGATGAAGGCCGCCTCATATTCGCGCTTGATCCTTTCGAGTTCCGGCGAGCCAGCGAGCGCGGCAATGACGCCGGGGATTTCGCGACCCTGGAGAAGCACGCAGTCGACATAGGAGGCGGCGATGACCGCGGCCCGGTCGGCGAGAGATGGCTGGCTTGCCGCAAGGGCTGCGTCCATCACTGTCGTCTGGCGGGCGTCGAATTCGCGGTAGAGCGCTGCGAGCAGGCCGGGGCGGGTTTCAAAATGATCGTAGACCACGGGTTTCGTCACGCCCGCCTGCTCGGAAAGCCGGCCAAGGGTCAGCGCTTCCGTTCCCTCGTCGCGGGCGATCTGCCAGGCGACGTCGAGAAGCTGGCGATGCCGGTCCTGCCGCGACAGGCGGCGGCGCCGCTGCGGATCGGTCGGCTGATCTGTCGTTCCAGAGCTTGACATCACTATATACCAAAAATAACTTACTGAAAGTAGCTTACCAAAGGTATACAGGCTGCGTCTTCCGTCCGCAATCATTCAGCAGGAGTTTTTGCCATGCACGCGCTCATCGTCGTCGCGCATCCCGATCCCCGGTCGCTCACCCATGGCGTCGCCGCGCATCTTTCCGAGGGTATCACGCTCTCCGACGCCGGCCATTCCGTCGAGATCGCCGATCTCGCGGCCGAGGGCTTCGATCCCCGGTTCACTGCGGCCGATATCGCCCTGCATCTGAGGGAAGGGGCGCTGCCCGCCGACGTTGCCGCCGAGCAGGCAAGGATCGACCGCGCCGATGCGCTGGTGCTCGTCTATCCCGTCTACTGGTGGTCGATGCCGGGGCTGCTCAAGGGATGGATCGACCGGGTGTTCACCAATGGCTGGGCTTACGACGATCGCGCGGATGCCGGGGTGGTGAAGCTGCTTGGCCGTCTGCCGGTGCATCTGGTCGGCATCGGCGGCGCCGATGCCGGGACCTATATGCGGCACGGCTATTTCGGCGCGATGAAGACGCAGATCGATCACGGGATCTTCGACTATTGCGGCGCCCGCGTCGTGACATCCGAGTTCATGCTCGAAGCCGGACCGGACCATGCGACCGCCCATCTCGATGCGGCGCGCGCCATCGGCCGCAGGCTCTTCGACATATCCGGGCAATGCGAGGCGACTGACGCCGCGTAAAGGTTTCCGGCATTCAAGCAAGGTTTATCGGCTGGCGCGGGCGAAGCCTTGCGCCGCCAGCTTTTTCACGAGACAAGCCTTGGATGAGCATTCCCAAGACACATCCCTTCGATTTCGACCCGACCTATGGCATGCAGCTCGATGAGCTTCTTGCGGTCAAGCCGCCCGAGGCGCCTGAAGGTTTCGACGATTTCTGGAGGGCGCGGTATCTCAAGGCGTTGGCGGTCGATCCGCAGCCAGTACTGCGTCGAAGCAAGATCGCCCATCCCGATTGGCATGTGCTCGATCTCGTTTATATCTCGACCGGTTCATACAGGATCGGCGGCTGGCTCATCCTGCCGCGTCAGGGGGAGGTGCGGCGCGGCCTCGTCGTCGGGCATGGTTATGGCGGGCGGGATCGGCCTGAATTCGATCTGCCGGTCGAGGAGACGGCGGTGCTCTTTCCCTGCTGCCGCGGTTTGTCGCTCAGTGCCCGTCCACCGATTTCTGAGAACCCCTCCTTTCATGTGCTCCACGATATCGACAAGCCTGATAGCTACATCATCGGCGGCTGCGTCGATGATATCTGGCTTGCCGTCTCGACGCTCACGGGTCTCTATCCTTGGCTCTCGGGGCATATCGGCTATAGCGGCATCAGCTTTGGCGGCGGCATCGGGGCGATGGCGATCGCTTACGACCAGCGCATCGATCGCGGCCATCTGGCGCTGCCGACCTTTGGGGATCAGCCGCTGCGACTGACGCTGCCGAGCGTCGGCAGCGCACAATCGGTGCAGGAATATCATAAGAAACACCCGGATGTGCTTGGGACGCTTCGCCTTTACGATGCGGCAAGTGCTGCTTCCCGGATCAAGGTGCCGATGCTGACGGCGGTTGCGCTGTTCGATCCTTCGGTCGCACCACCCGGCCAGTTCGCTGTCGCAAATGCGATACCGAAATTTAATGAAATCTTCATCCTGGATGCCGGGCATTTCGATTACCCTGGAAGTGTTGAGCAAGAAGCGGTTCTCCGCGAAAAGATCGGACAGTTTTTCAGGGTGCCATGAACCGCGAATATCTGCGCTGGTACAGTCAGCGCCTGCATCGAGTCATGGAGATGCTGGTGTTCGGCCATGCCGGCGCCAAGGTGCTGGTTTTTCCGACGCGGGACGGGCGTTTCTTCGAATATGAACAACTCGGCCTAGTCGCCAGCCTCGCCGACAAGATCGAGGCCGGCCAGCTTCAACTCTATTGCATCGAGGGGCTGGCAACCGAAACTTTCTATGCCTTCCACCACCATCCGGCAGAGCGCATCCGCCGCCATAGCGCCCTGGAGGAATATATCCTCAACGAAGTGCTGCCGCTGATGGCGGCGAAGAATTCGCATGACTGCACCATCGTGCACGGCTGCAGCCTCGGCGCCTTCCAGGCGGCGAGCCTGTTCTTTCGTCATCCGCATCTCTTCCGCAAGCTCGTCGCTTTTTCCGGCCGCTACGACCTGACGATGAAGGTGGAATCCTTCGGCGACCTGTTCGACGGCTATTACGATGACAGCGTCTATTTCCACACGCCGGCGCATTTTCTCCCAGGGCTCGGCAGCGACTGGCGGCTCGACAGGCTGCGCGAGAGCGATATCGTCCTCACCATCGGCGACGCCGACCCTTTCCTCGACAGCAACCGCTATCTGAGCCGCCTGCTCGGCGAGAAGAATATCGGCCATCAGTTGCATGTCTGGGATGGACGCGCCCACCGCGCCGGCGCCTGGCGGAAGATGGCAGCGCTTTACATCTGACTGACTTGTTGGGACGCGGTCACAGCCAATGCAGTGCTGCGGTCGCCACTGGCGCGTCCCAGAGGGCGATCTCCTCGTCGCTCAGCAAAGCAAGGGTGACCGACAGTCCCTGCATGTCGAGCGAGGTGACGTAGGTTCCCACAAGCGAGCGCTCGATCGGAATGCCGCTTTCCTCGATGAAGCGGCGGGCGCCGTTGTAGGCTAGGTAGAGTTCGGCCGGCGGCGTACCGCCGAGGCCGTTGACGAAGAGCAGTGCTTTTGCGTCCGGCGTCACTGCGATGTCGCCGGCGATGGTCTCGCAGAGATGGCCGATGATCGCATCGGCGGCGGCGAAGGGCTGCCTGGCATGGCCGGGCTCGCCATGGATGCCGACGCCCATTTCCATCTCGCCGGGTCCGAGCGCAAACGTCGTGCGCTCGGTCTGCGGCACCGTCACGCCGTTCAGCGCGACACCCATCGAGCGGATGCGGGTGTTCAATCCCTTGCCGAGCTGCTTCAATTCGGCAAGCGACATGCCGCGTTCGGCTGCAGCACCCAGGAGTTTTTCGACGATCAGCGTTCCGGCAACACCCCGCCGGCCATTGCCTTCGCCGGACCTTGACGTCTCGATATCGTCGCTGACGACGACCATGTCGAGGCTGTGGCGGTCGCCGGCCATCTCGATCGCCATTTCGAAATTCATCAGGTCGCCGTCGTAGTTCTTGACCACAAGCAGGCAGCCGGCGCCGGTATCGGCCTCTTCGATCGCGGCAATGATCTGGCTCGGTGTCGGCGAGGTGAAGATATGGCCGACGCAGGCGGCATCCAGCATGCCGTGGCCGACGAAGCCGATATGCATCGGTTCATGACCGGCGCCGCCGCCGGATATAAGCGCCACCTTGCCAGGGGTGAGATGGCGGCGGCGGATGCATCTGCGCTCTGGCCCGAACACCACGAAGGCCTCATGGGCGCGCACGAAGCCTTCGACGCTTTCGGCGACCATGGTTTCCGCAGTGTTCATGAACTTCTTCATCAAGCCTCTCCCAAGGCCAAAAGCGTTACGTTACGTTAAGCGGCCTGCTTGTCATTCCGCACCCGATATTGCGACGATCTTCTGCACCAGATCGGAGATCGCCTCTTCCAGCAGGCGGTTTTTCCTGTCGTCGCCGAAGTCGGGCACCATCAGCGACAGGTGACGCAATCTCTCGGAATGGCCGAGATCAGGCAGCTTGCCGGGATGGGCGGCCTGATAGGCTTCGAGAAAGCGCTCCTGTTCGGCGGCGCTGAAATGGCAGACACGGACGATCGTCGCGAGATGGCGCGCCGGCAGCGGCGTTGCATAGGTCGGGCTGGTGATCTGGGTGACGAAGCTGCGATGTTTTCCAAGCGCCGTCGCCAGGCGCTGGCGCGTGCCCGATGGCCTGTTGTCGATGATCTGCGCCAGAATGGACTTGTAGGCGATAATGGCGTCTTCGGTGTCTTCGCGCGCCATTTTACTCTCCGGCTGCCCTTGTGCCATCGGCGTTGAGGCCAATGATCGCCGATCTTATCGCGGGACGTCGGGCCGGCGCCACGGAAAAATGCCGAAGACCGGCGGCGAGCAAGCCCGGCAAATAGCTGGGATCGCCGGCCATGTCGCCGCAGATGCTGACCGGCTTGCCGGCGGTTAGCTTCACCGCCTGGGCAATCAGCCGGAGCACGGCGGGTGTCGCCTTGCCGGCATCGGCGTCGCTGCCGTCGCGGGCGGAGGCAGCGAGATATTGCGTGAGATCATTGGTGCCGAACGAGAAGAACGCCGCAGATGCAAAGGTGTCGAGCATCAACGCCGCGGCCGGCACTTCCACCATCATGCCGATCGGCGGCATCCGGTGAAGCAGGGCGCGGCGGCCGAGCTTTTCGGCTTCCTCGCGGAACAGCTCGCGCATCCTGTCGATCTCGTCGGGAAAGGTCACCATCGGCAGCATCACCGAAAGCCTGCCGAAGACGGCGGCGCGCAGCAGGGCGCGGGCCTGGACGCGGGCGATTTCTGGCCGGGCAAGCAGCAGCCGGATGCCGCGCAGGCCGGAGGCGAGAGCCGGCAGGTCTTCCAGGCCGGCGAGCGGCTTGTCGCCGCCGATATCGAGCATGCGGATCGTTACCGGCCTGTCGCCCGCCTGCTCCAGCACGCGGCGATAGATCGCCAGCTGCCGTTCCTCATTGGCGGCATCGGCGACCGAGGTGATTGAAAATTCCGAGCGCATCAGGCCGATGCCTGCCGTTGCCGGATCGAGTGCCTCGATCTCGGCGGGATCGTTGATGTTGACGGAGAGCAGGATCGGCACGCCATCCGCCGTGCGCAGCTCGCCGCCGGTGAGTTGCGTGTCGCCGGCGGGTTCTTGTGCAGGCACCAGGGGCGGGATCAGCATGCTGCCCGCCTGCAGGATGACCGCACCGGCGTTGCCATCCACGCTGACAGGATCTCCGTCTGCGGCTGAAAAGCGGCCTGTGCCGATCACCATCGGCACCGATTTCGCCCGGGCGAGCAGGGCGACATGGCCGGCAGTGCTGCCTGCGAACAGCGCGATGCCGCCGCCTTTCGACCAGTCATGGGCGAGAAAGCGGCTCGGCTCCATGTCCTTGCCGATAAAGACCGAGCCGGGCGGGAAATCGGCGATCGGGGTGCCGGCGAGCGCGCCCAGCACACGGTTCTTGATGTCGAGAATATCGACGGCGCGCGCCCGCATCGGCTCCTCGTCGGCCGCTTCGAGTTCGCCGATATAGGCATCGAGGGTGGCGACCCAAGCAAAGACGACGTTCTCGTCCGCTTCCATGCGCGCGCCGGTCGCCTCGGCGATAGAGGGATCGCGCAGCACCTCGATCTGGAAATCGATGATATCCCGGCTTTCGGCATCGGCTCCATCGGCAAGGTGCTCGAGTTCGCCGATCGAGATGTCGATCGCCTTCTCCAGCGCGCCGTATCCACCAACGGCTCGGGACGCAGGGGCAGCGTCCGGCCGCTCGGCAGCGGAAGGAGCCTTAGGCTCCTCCGCGAGAAAGGCCGGGCCGGATGCGATGCCCGGGGATGCGCTCTTCGCTTTCAGTCTAAGCGGTTCGGCCATGTTTCTTTTCCTCATCGAAGTTGCGCTCGATGAGTTCCTTCAGCGCGCGGATCGCCTCTTCGGCGAGGATGCCGTCGGCGCGGATCCGGAGGATCGACCCCTTGCGGATTCTCGCGCCCATGATCTTGATGATGCTCTTGCCGTTCAGCCAGACGTCGCTGCCGTTGACGGCGATTTCGATCGAACAGGGGAAGGACTTGGCAAGCCGCGTGAAGGTAACGGAGGGGCGGGCATGCAGCCCGACGCCGTGCTTGACTTCTACCTCCGTCTGGCAATTCACCTTAAATGGCTCGGGCAATGGACCGGGCTCCTGTTTTTCATTACGCAATCCGCTCGTCATCAGGGGGACAGTTCCTCGGCTGTGGCGACGACCTTGGCCAGCGACGCCCCCCCCGACGCCTCGGCGGCGGCGATGACGGCGCCTTCGACGAGCGGCGCGTTGCAGATGGAGACGAGGGCCGCGCGGGGAAGGCCCAGCATCTCGATCGCCATCTCGCTGTTGGTTTCGGCGCCGCCGAGATCGACGAAGACGGCGACGCCGGCATCGGACCAAGCCGCCTCCATCGCCCTCAGGATACCGGCGGCATCGGTGCCGAGTTCACCGTGGACGTTGCCGCCCGACCAGGCGAGCGGCACGCTGTCGCCCACCATCTGCCTAACCATGTCGGCGATTCCCCGTGCCACCAGCGGCGAGTGGGAGACGATCACGATACCCACATTTGCGGTCTTCCCATTCATTGCGGACGTTGCTCCCCGAGATAGCGGCAGATCGCCGTGGTCAGCAGCGCGCAGCTCGACGCGCCGGGATCGACGTGGCCGATCGAGCGGTCGCCGAGATAGGCGGCGCGCCCGCGCATTGCTTTCATCGCCGCAGTCCTGTTGGCGGAGCGTTCGGCCCTGCGGGCGACGTCACCGAGCGGCGACTGTTTGGCGAGTGCCGCATGCACGGGATAGAGTACGTCGAGCAGGGTCTTGTCGCCGGCATGCGCGCGCCCGCGTCTTGCCACAGCGTCGATCGCCTGTTTCAGCACGAGGGAAAAATCGGCCTTCTCCTCACTTTTGCGAAGCTCGCGACCGATTTCCATCAGCAACGTGCCATAGAGCGGCCCGGCCGCACCGCCGACATTCATCACTAGCGTCAGGCCGATCTTTTCCATGGCGTCGGGGAAGGGCAGGCTGGACAGGCTTTCGCCTTCGGCGCTCACTGCCTCGCAGCCGCGCCGCATATTGGTTCCGTGGTCACCATCGCCGATGGCGCGATCGAGCGCGCAGAGATGATCGCTGTTTTCAGCGATCGTCGCGCGGCACACTTCGATCAATCCTGCCAAAAGCACCGGTTCCGCCTGCACTGCCGTCCTCCCTGTCGCCGCGCCTCCCGCGGGCTTTCAAACTTTACTCCGGTCAGGCGAGGCTTGCCACCACGCCGAACGCGCCGGCAACCGCGACGGCACCCGGATCGGCAACGCCCGCCAGATCCCTTTCGCCGACATAGGAGGCGCGTCCGGCTCTGGCCTTCATCATCGTCTTCGTCGATTCGGCGCCGGCTGCCGCGGCCCTTGCCGCGGCGGCGACATCGCCGGATGCGAGCGCCTGCAGGGCCGGCGACAGCGCATCGACCATCGTCCGGTCGCCGACTGCGGCTCCACCATAGAACGTCATCCTGTCGAGCCCGGCAAGAAGGGCTGCTGATATATCGGCCTTGTCGGCCATCGCCTTTGCTGCAGCGGTGAAGAAGATCGACAGCAGCACGCCACTCGATCCGCCCATGCTGGTGCCGAGGATATCGCCGAGCGAGGCAAGCGTTGCCGCCGGCCGGTCGAGCGGCAGCGTGTCGAGGCGGGCCAGCACGCTGCGGGCGCCCGTCGCCACCGTCGAGCCGGTATCGCCATCGCCGACGCGGCCGTCCAGGCGGTTGAGTTCTGTTTCCTGCGAGATCAGATGCTCACAGAGCGCCGTGATCAGGCGCCGGTTGCGAAGGTTGTCTCCAGCAATAGCCGCGCCGTTCAATCCGGCTGATGTTCTCGGTGCGGCGATGATCTGGATCTCGTGGCGTTCGACGGCCGGCATCCAGGCATGCGGTTCGACCGCTGCCGTCAGCGCCGCCTCGCGAACGGCATCCAGCCGGATCAGCGACAGCGAGAAGCCGTTCATGTTGAGCGCGGTCATCATCGGCGAAGGTCCGATGATCAGCCGGATGCGATCGGCAAGTGCGGAGGACAGCACGGCCTTGGCAATGACGGTCATTTCGAGCGGCGGCACTGCGCCGAGATTGTTGATGAGGAGTGCATAATTTCCCCCTTCGCCCAGCGCAGGCGACAGGCGTGCCACCATGGTGGCGACGATATCGGCGACCGGCTGCAGCGTGATGCGCTCGACGCCGGGCTCGCCGTGGATGCCGAGGCCGAGTTCGCCTTCGTCTGCTCCGAGACGGTCCTCATGGGCCTGGCCGGGCACGCTGCAGGTGGATAGAGACATGCCGAGCGAGACGATGTCGTCGGCTGCTGCCGCGGCATGGGCTGCAATCGTCTTCAGATCCTCGCCCCTTTCGGCGTGATAGCCTGCGATCTTATGGACGAACAGCGTGCCGGCGACGCCGCGCGGCTGGTTGATGCCGGGGATGGCGATGTCGTCGGCGACGATGACCATCTCGACATCGAAGCCTTCGGCACGCGCCTTTTCGGCGGCAAGGCCGAAATTCAGCCGGTCGCCGGTGTAGTTCTTGACGATCAGCAGGGCGCCCTTTTCGCCGGCGACGGCGCGGATCGCCGTCAGCACGGCATCGACGCTCGGCGAGGCAAAGATTTCGCCGGACACGGCAGCGGTCAGCATGCCCTTGCCGACGAAGCCGGCATGGGAGGGCTCGTGGCCGGCGCCGCCGCCGGATATGATCGCCACCTTCGACTTGTCCCAGTCCGCGCGCAGGATGACCTTGATGTCGGGAAAGCTGTCGAGGCGAGCAAGACGGCCGCTGCTGCTCGTCAGAAGCAGACCGTCCAAGGCTTCGGTGACGATGTTTTCCCTGCGGTTGAAGAAGTGTTTCATCGATTGAGACCCGTCTATTTGTTTTTCATGCCATTCATGTCTGTTTGCCGGTCAGGAAAGGCGCTGTCCAGACGCATCGAAATAAAGCGGATCGCGCAGCGTCAGGCTGATCCGGTCGCCCGGCGCGATCGCCAGATATGGATCCGCAAGTGTGACGAGCTTGTGATTGCCGACCTTGATGTGCAGATGGTTCTGGTCGCCGAGGTGCTCGATCCAGTCGATTTCTGCATTGGCATCCTTGCCGACCAAGATATCGAGATGTTCGGTGCGCGCGCCGACGGTTTTCGTGCCGGGCGGCGGCCCGCCGCCCGGCAGGAGGTCCGCCGGCAGAAGATTGATGTGCGGCTGGCCGAGACGGGCGGCGACATGCAGGTTGGCGGGATTGCCGTAGATCTCGCGCGGCGTTCCGACCTGCATCAGCCGGCCCTCGGCAACGATGCCGATGCGATCGGCCATGGTCATGGCTTCCACCTGGTCGTGAGTGACATAAAGCAGCGTCGAGCCAAGTTCTTTCTGGATACGCTTCAGCTCCAGGCGCAGTTCGGCGCGCAGCTTGGCGTCGAGCGAGGACAGCGGCTCGTCCATCAGGTAGATTGCCGGCCGCCGTACCAGCGCCCGGCCGATCGCGACACGCTGCATCTCGCCGCCGGAAAGCCTGCTCGAGCGATTTTCCAGCTTGTGGTCGATCCGGACCATGCGCGCGACTTCGCGCACACGGCGGTCGATCTCCGCGGTGCTGAGTTTGCGGACCGGCGCCTTCAGCGGGAAGGCGAGGTTCTCGTAAACCGTCATATGCGGATAGAGCGAATATTGCTGGAAGACGAAGGCGACGTCGCGTTCGGCGGGGGCTTCGGCGGCGACATTGCGGCCGGCGATCTCGATGCCGCCGCTATCGGGCTTTTCGAGGCCGGCGATCAGCCGCAGCGTTGTCGTCTTGCCGGCGCCGGTGGGACCGAGCAGCACGACGAACTCGCCGTCGCGGATCGAAAGATCGAGGTCGGCCAAAGCCTGGGTGTCGCCGAAGCGCTTGGCGAGGTTCCTGAGGACGACATCAGCCATGCCGGGTCTCCTGATAAAGCGAGGATGGCACCGCGCGGCCGGACGTGCAGTCGAAGAGCGCGAGTTTCGCCGGGTTGAATTCGAGGCCGACCCTTTCGCCGATCTGGAAGCTGCGATTGGCGGGAACGCGGGCCTTGATCAGGCCGCCCTGGGTTTCCACGGCCACGACCTGGTTGGTGCCGAGATATTCGCTGCCATAGACGGCGCCGCGAAGCGCCGAGGCGTCGCTGAAGCGGATATGCTCCGGCCGCACGCCGAGCGCCAGTTCGCTTTCGGCCATGTCCTGGTGGATCTCGGGAACGGCGACATCGACGCCATCGAGCAGGATGGAGCGGTCGCCGCTTTTCAGGCCGGAGGTGAAGCGCATGAAGTTCATCGGCGGCGAGCCGATGAAATCGGCGACATACATGGTTGCAGGCTTGGCGTAGATTTCCTGCGGCGTACCGAATTGCTCGATGACACCATGGTTCATCACGGCAATCTTGTCGGCCATCGCCATCGCCTCGTGCTGGTCATGGGTGACGTAGACGGTGGTCGCATGGATGCGGTTGTGCAGCTCACGCAGCTCATGAACCATGATCTCGCGGAACTCGGCGTCGAGCGTACCGAGCGGCTCGTCCATCAGGAAGCATTTCGGGCGCCGGACGATGGCGCGGCCGAGCGCCACGCGCTGACGGTCGCCGCCGGCAAGGCCGGAGACCGAGCGGTTTAGAATGTGGTCGATCTGCAGCAGACGCGCGGTCTCCTCGACACGCTGGCGGATTTCGGCCTTGGGCATGCCCTGCGACAGCAGCGGGAAGCCAATGTTCTTGCGCACGTTCATATGCGGGTAGAGCGCGAAGAGCTGGAAGACGAAGGCGATGTCTCGGGCGCTGGCGCGGTTGAAGGTGACGTCCTCGCCATCGAGATAGATCTCGCCACTGCTCGGCAGCTCGAGGCCGGCGATCATGCGAAGCGTCGTGGTCTTGCCGCATCCTGATGGACCGAGAAGCGCCAGGAACTCGCCGTCATGGACGGTGAAGCTCGAATCCTCGACGGCGACGAAGCTGCCGAATTCCTTGCGGAGATTTTCAATCCGGATGCCCGCCATGGTTCACTCCGGGAATTTCGAGACGATGATGAACATGACGGTGCCTATGAGCAGGGTCACCAGCGAATAGGTGTAGAGCACCAGCAGGAAGGGCTGGAACAGCATCAGGAAGCCGAGCCCGATCAGCACGGTGGCGATGGTCTCCATCGGGCCGCGGCGCAGGAAGAACGGCCGTTTCGGGCGGGCAGGGGTGCGTGTTTCGATCAGATGGCTCATTTGCGGACGGCTCCGAAGGTGATGCCGCGCAGCAGCTGCTTGCGCAGGAGAATGGTGAAGACGAGGATCGGGATCAGGAAGATCGTCGTGCCGGCGGCGACCGCCGGCCAATCCTGTCCGCCTTCGCCGATGATCGTCGGGATAAAGGGCGGCGCGGTCTGGGCCTCGCCCGAGGTCAGAAGCGCGGCGAAGGCATATTCGTTCCAGGCAAAGATCAGGCAGAAGATCGCAGTGGCGGCGATGCCCGTCGTTGCCTGCGGCAGCACGACCTTGCGGAAGGCCTGCAGTCTCGTATAGCCGTCGATCATCGCCGCTTCCTCGTATTCGCGCGGGATTTCGTCGATGAAACCCTTGAGCAGCCAGACGGCGAGCGAGACGTTGACGGCGGTGTAGAGCAGGATCATGCCCAAGGCCGTGTCCGACAGGCCGAGCTCGCGGTACATCAGGTAGATCGGAATGGCGACGGCGATCGGCGGCATCATGCGCGTCGACAGAATGAAGAACATCAGGTCGTCGGCGAGCGGTATCTTGAAGCGGGAGAAGCCATAGGCCGCGAGCGTGCCGAGGAAGACCGCGAGGAAGGTGGAGCCGAAGGCGATCACCAGCGAATTGATGAAGCGCGGCAGGAAGTTCGACGGGCCGGCGATCACCATGTTGCGTTTGCGCGTCACCTCATCGCAGGTACCGACCGGGGCCGGCAGCGAGGCGATATAATCAGGCGTCTGCCGCGTGCGCGTCGTGAACAGGTTGCAATAGCCTTCGAGCGACGGCGAAAAGACGATCTTCGGGGGATAGCTGATCGAATCCGGCGGCGACTTGATGCTGGTCAGGAAGATCCAGACGAGCGGAATGAGGGTGATCAGCGCATAGAGGACGACGATGGTGCCGGCGATGCGCTTGCTGGACAGGCTCGGTTCGACGACCGAATGGGCTGAGTTGGCGGCGCTCATCGTTGCTTCACCTTGTTCAATGCCTTGACGTAGATGTTGGCGAGGCCGAACACCGCGACGAACAGGATGATGGCGAAGGCCGAGGCCCGGCCGGTCGCCCAGCTTTCGAAGGCGGCGCGTTTCAGGGTGATCGAGGCGACCTCGGTGACCGAACCCGGCCCGCCGCCGGTGAGCAGCGTCACCATGTCGAACATCTTGAAATTCTCGATGCCGCGGAAAAGCACGGCGAGCATGATGAAGGGCAGGGCCATCGGCACGGTGATCGACCAGAACTGCCGCCACGGCGAAGCGCGGTCGACCTCGGCTGCCTCATAGATATAGTCGGGGATCGAGCGCAGCCCGGCGAGGCAGATCAGCATCACATAGGGCGTCCACATCCAGGTATCGACGATGATGATCGCCCAGGGCGCCAGCGTAACGTTGCCGAGCATCTGGATATCCGATGTCGGAATGCCTGTGACCAGCGACACGGCATAGGCGAAGAGGCCGATCTGCGGCTCGTAGAGAAAGCGCCAGAAATTGCCGACCACGGCGGGCGACAGCATCATCGGGATCAGGATGATCGTCGTCCAGAAGGCATGGCCGCGAAACTTGCGGTCGATCAGATAGGCGAGCGTGAAGCCGATCACCGTCTGCAGCACGATTGTCCAGAAAACGAAATGCGCGGTGGTTTGCATTGCCTGCCAGATGTCGGGGTCGTTCAGAACGCGCTGGTAGTTTCCAAAGCCGACGCCCAGGACCGGCGCATTCGGCCGGTTGGCGCGGTAATTTGTGAAGGAGAGATAGACCGCCCAAAGCAGTGGGAAGATATTGATCGCCAAGAGCAAGGTGATGGCAGGCGCAATAAACAGCCAGGCGATCGCCCTGTCGGAGAGGCCGCGGACGCGTCGGGCGACCGAGGAGGGCGTTGCCCTTGCAGTCACATCGGCTGCCTTCTCGACGATGGAGGATTGGGAAATAGTCAAGTTTTCACCTGGTATTTTTGGGGTACGGGGTCTTTTGGGGTATGAGAGATCTGGCGGCCCGGCTCGTCTGCCGATCCGGGCCGCCATCCTGTCGAGGATGGCGCGCATCAGGGATGCCACGCGTCAGATCTTGCCGTCGTCCTTGAAGACGTCGCTCCAGTCCTTCACCAGGCCGTCGAGCGCTTCCTTGGCGGTGCCGTTGCCGGCGACCACGTAGTTATGGACGCGCTTTTGCATGGCCTGCAGCAGCGAAGCGTAGCTCGGCTCTGCCCAGAAGTCCTTGACGATCGCCATGGAGTCCAGGAAGGCCTGGGCATAGGGCTGGCTCTTGGCAAAGCCCGGCGCGTTGACGACGGAGTTCAGGCAGGAAAAACCGCCGAGTTCCCACCACTTGGCCTGCACGTCGGGCTGTGCGAACCACTTGATGTATTGCAGGGCGGCATCGCGCTTGTCGGAGTAAGAAACCACCGAGATGCCCTGGCCGCCGAGCTGGGCGAAGTGGGCCTTTTCAGCCGGATTGGGGAAGAAGCCGATCCTGTCGCCGCCGACCTTCTCGTCCTTGTAGAGGCCGGGCCAGGTGAAGGCGAAGTTCATCTGCATGGCGACCTGGCCGGATTTGAAGGCGTCGGCGGATTCGACCATGTAGACGTTGGAGCTGCCGGGCGGGGTGCAGCAATCATAGAGGGACTTGTAGAATTCGAGGCCCTTGACCGCGTCGTCGGAGTTGACGAAGCCTTCCATGTCATAGGGCTTCTTCGGGTTTTCGTACTGGAAGCCCCAGTCATAGAGGACGTTGGTCACGCCCATGGTGATGCCTTCGGAGCCGCGCTCGGTATAGATCGAGGCGCCGTAGACGGTCTTGCCGTCGATCTCACGCTTCTGGAAGAATTCGGCGATCTGCTTCAGCTCGTCGTAGGTCTTCGGCGCCGCGAGGTCGTGGCCGTATTTCTCCTTGAATTCCTTCTGCAGTTCCGGCTTCTCGAACCAGTCCTTGCGGTAGGTCCAGCCGACGACGTCGCCCATGGCGGGCAGCGCCCAGTAGTTCGGGGTGTTCTTCGGCCATTCCGAGTAACCGACGACCGTCGCCGGCACGAAGTCATCCATCTTGATGCCTTCCTTGTCGAAGAAGTCGTTGAGCTTGACGTAGTGGCCATTCTCGGCCGAGCCGCCGATCCATTGGCTGTCGCCGATGATGAGGTCGCAGAGCTTGCCATGGGAATTCAGCTCGTTGAGGAAGCGGTCGGCATAACTCGTCCAGGGAACGAATTCGAACTTCATCTGCGTGCCGGTCTTGGCGGTGAAATCCTTCGACAGCTCGACCAGCGCATTGGCGGGGTCCCATGCGGCCCAGCACAGCGTCAGTTCATCGGCTTTGGCGAGATTGGGCAATGCCGACGACATGACGAATGCCGTGGCCAGCCCGAAAAGGGCTTTCGATGTTTTCTGCATAAGTTCCTCCCAGAACCAAGGGCCGGCTCCCCGCCGGCGTCGCATGTTCACCCACTTCAGAGAATGCTCACATGAACTCCTCAATCATCATGTTTAGCAATATGTTTAGTGATATCTATTTTTATAAACATTGCAAGCGCCAATCGTTGTTGCAATGCGACAGGTGTCGCGCCAAATGGGCAGATAGTTTTGAGGGCCGATCTTTTTTCGGCACGATCGCGAAAATTCTTTGGCGAGCGTACCGATGCAGCGACATCTGGCCTCGCTGCGACATCGATCGCACGGTATGGACTGCACGCCGCTCCTGTTTTTCCCCGGAGCGGTTCAAGCTTGGCCTCGCTTCGGTGGGGCCTTTTTCTTGAATCCTTTCTTGGGTCGATGCCGCCAGGTATCGAGCCGCATCGGGAATATTCCTGCGCAGTGCGAGATTTAGCCTTTCCGGCCGGCTGCAACGGGCGTATTCAGCCAGTGCGTGGCTTTCCATGTCCGCGCTCCCCCGCGCGGCAGATCTCCGATCGGCTTCCTTCCCGTTTGCCTGCCGCGTCATCCAGAATTTTCATTGGCAGATCGATGACCACGGCAGAGACGAGCGAGAATGGGCAAGAGGCGGCAAGTGGCCGCCAGGCGAAGATCGTGGCGCTGGTCGTTGCCGTTTCCTTCTTCATGCAGATCCTCGACGGCACGATTGTCACCACCTCGCTGCCGCAGATGGCGGCGAGCTTTAATGTACAGCCGGTGTCAATGAGCATCGGCATCACCGTCTACATGCTGACGATGGCCGCCTTCATTCCGCTGTCGGGCTGGCTCGGCGACCGGTTCGGCGCGCGCCGCATCTTCCTGATGTCGATCGCCGTCTTCACCGGCGCCTCGCTGTTCTGCGGGCTGTCCGGCAGCCTTGCGGAATTCGTGCTGTGGCGCGCCGTCCAGGGCGCAGGCAGCGCGCTGATGACGCCGGTCGGGCGTATCATCGTGCTGAAGAACGCCCGCAAGTCGGAACTCGTCCAGGCGATTGCGCTGATCACCTGGCCGGCGCTGACGGCGCCGGTGATCGGCCCGGTGCTCGGCGGCTTCATCACCACCTATGCCAGCTGGCACTGGAACTTCCTCATCAATATCCCGATCGGCATTCTCGGCATCGCGCTGGTACTGCGCTTCGTGCCGGAGCAGCGCGAGACCAATCCCGGCCGGCTGGATCTCGTGGGCTTTGTGCTGAGCGCCGCCGGGCTGACCTTCCTGCTCGCTGCTCTCGAACTCTCGGTCAAATGGGACGGCGGGCTTTTGCCTATCATATCAATGCTGGCGGCGGGCATCGTGCTGTCAGTCATGGCGACGCGGCATTTCCTCGCCGCCGACAATCCGCTGCTCGATCTTTCAGCCTTCCGCATCCAGACCTTCTCGATGTCGACGCTGTCGGCGGGCACGGCCTGCCGGATGGCGATCAATGCGACGCCGTTCCTGCTGCCTCTGCTGTTCCAGCTCGGCTTCGGCCTGAGCTCGATTGCCGCCGGCACCTATCTGCTCGTCTATTTCCTCGGCAATTTCAGCATGAAGGCGGTGACGACGCCGCTGCTGCGCATCTTCGGCTTTCGCGCAGTGCTTGGGGTCAACGGGCTGATCGCAGCGCTTTCGATCGTCGGCTGCGGTTTCCTCTCGCCGGAGACGCCGCCGTCTTTCATCCATGCGCTGCTTTTCCTCGCCGGCCTGTCGCGGTCGATGGAATTCACCGCTTTGAACACACTCGCCTTCGCCGATATCGGCCCGGCGCAGCGAAGCTCGGCCTCGACGCTGTCGAGCATGCTGCAGCAGGTGTCGATGCTGCTCGGCGTGGCAGTGGCGGCGGCCGTGCTCAACATCGCCTCGGCTCTCAGGGGCGCCGACAATCCCGTCCTTGCCGATTTCCGCTGGGCTTTCGTCGTGGTCGGCGTGATCGGTATCGTCTCGTCGCTTCGCTTTCTGCAATTGCCGGCAGAGGCAGGGGCCGAAGTATCCGGCCATCGGAAATTCCAGAAAAATTAACTTGTCCGCGGAACCAATCGGGCCGCTCGGCGTTCATGCATCTCATTTCAGGTTTTTCGTTTCCCCATCTCCTTCAACGACTTCCACAGGGATCCTCCCCAGGCCAGGGTCATGTTCTGAAAATGCCGGCTTCCCGACACCCTCCTTCCGCGCCGCCTGCGACAAGAGCGAGGGATAACCGCTGTTTACCCCAGGCGGCCAATGCAATACGACATTGCCATGCGGACGACTCGGACGCTTGCGGGCGGTCGTCGCTGCGAGAGAACGCCGGGAGACCGAATGAGCAATGCTAGCGGCGATGCGGATGCCCTGATCCACATCCTCTATATCGACGACGACGAGGGTCTCGCCCTTCTGATGCAGAAAAACCTGCGTCGGCGCGGCTTTTCGGTCGAGTGGGCCGAGAGCGGCGCTGCCGGTCTTGCGAGACTGGGCGAGGGCGGTATCGACGCCGTCGTGCTTGATCATGTCCTGGCGGGCGAAACCGGCCTCGACATTCTGCCCAGCATCACCGCGATACCGGATCATCCGCCGGTCATCTATGCGACAGGTTCGGACGATACCAGCATCGCGGTCGCCGCGCTGAAGGCCGGCGCCGACGATTACGTGCTGAAGGGGATCTCAGCCGATTATTTCGACCTGCTCGCCGCCGCCCTCGAGCAGGCTCTCGAGCGGGCGCGTTTTCGCCAGGAGACGGCGCAGGCGCAGGAGGTGATCCGCCAGCAGCGCGACCTTGCCGAAATGCTGCTCGCCGAAGTCAATCACCGCATCGCCAACAGCCTCGGCCTCGTCGGCGCGCTGATCCGCATGCAATCCTCGATGACCACGGATCAGGTTGCGATCGACGCGCTGCACGAAACGCAGATGCGCATCAACGCCATCGCCAGCGTGCACCGCCGGCTCTATACCAACCGCCAAGTCGGCTCGGTGCAGGTCGATGAATATCTGAACAGCCTGCTCACCGAACTCGAAACCTCGATGCGCGACGACAAGCGGCCGCACCGGATCGTCCTCACCGCGCAGCCGGTCAATCTGGCGACCGACAAGGTGATCACACTCGGGCTGATCGTCAGCGAGCTCGTCACCAATGCCTTCAAATATGCCTATCCGGACAGCGTGCCGGGTGAGATCCGCGTCATCGTCGACCAGACGGACGGGGCATTGCGCGTCATCGTCGAGGATGACGGCGCCGGTTTCGACCCGTCGAGCCCGGCCAGAGGAACCGGCCTTGGTACACGCATCCTGACGGCCATGGCCGCCAGCCTGAAATCGGATTTCGCCTATGACCCCGGCCACGACGGAACCAAGGCGACGCTGGTGTTTTCGCTGCATGAGGGGAAGTAGAAAGTGCAGCCTAGGGTGTGCCGTGTGGCCCCCTCATCCGCCCTACGGGCACCTTCTCCCCAAGGGGAGAAGGGGGAAGGAGACGTCGCCGCGAATCTCTTCTCCCCAGCGGGGAGAAGGTGGCGGCAGCCGGATGAGGGGGTTACCGGCACGGTGTTATCCCTTTTTCTACAATAATTTACCGAAACTGCATCATCAAGCCGAACGCTAGGGGAGAGGAAACATGACGACCATCCGCACGCCACGCGAAGTCTATGATTTCTGGTTCGTCAGATGCGGCCGAGAGCTGTGGTTCCGCCCGACGCCGGAACTCGACGTGGAGATCCGCGAAGGCTTTCGCGATACCCATCTGGCCCTTGCCACGGATGTTGGCGCCGAATGGCGGGCGGATGCGGAGAGCCGGCTGGCGGCTGTGATCGTGCTCGACCAGTTTCCCCGCAACATCTATCGCGGCACGGCGCTTGCCGTTGCGACCGATGGGCTGGCGCTTCGGGAAGCCAAGCTCGCGCTGGCATCCGGCGCCGATCAGGCGGTCGAAGCCGCGTGCCGCACCTTTTTCTATATGCCCTTCGAACATGCCGAGGACCTTGGCGAGCAGGAACGCTCGGTGGCGTTGTTTACCGCCCTCGGCGATGAAGAATATCTCGATTATGCGATCCGCCACCGCGACGTGATCGCTGCCTACGGCCGCTTTCCGCACCGCAATGCCATGCTCGGACGCGAGTCGACGGCTAGAGAGCGCGACTATCTTTCCAAGCCCGGCGCCGGTTTCTGAGGGCTTCCAGGGAGCTTCCGCCTTTCTGTCGCCTTTCTTTACTAAGACAAGCTGGCATTCTATTCCGACGACAACCTTTCCCGGAGGCGCTTTTGCGGCTGAGACCGATCCTGCTTCGCACCATTCTTCTGCTGACACTGGCGGTCGCCGGCGCGCATTTCAAGGGTGCTGCGGCTTTCGCGCAGGAGCCGCAGGCACCGGCGGCCGCGCAGGCGCCGCTTGTCGATAGCTCACTCGATCAGGCGACGAAGGAGATTGACAAGGCGAAGGTCCAACTGACCGCGCTTCAGGACGGCGTCAAGCAGAATGCCGACAATGACGATGCCCTGGTCGGGCTCGCGACCAAGGCCGACGAACTCAGCCGCGCCGTCATCACCATATCGGTCAATCTCAGGCCGCGTTTCGACCAGATCAAGAACCGGCTTGCCGAGATCGGCGATCCGCCGAAGGATGGGCAGCCGCCCGAAGCCGAGATCGTCACCCAGGAGCGCAACGCTCTCGCCGCCGAACGCGCGCAGATCAACGCGCTGACGGGCGACGCCGAAAACCTGTCGATCACGGTGACGAAGCTCGTCAACGAGATCACCGAGATGCGGCGGCGGCTGTTTGCCGATACGCTGCTCAGGCGCACAGAGATTTCAGTCTCGGTGCTCGACGATGCCGGCAGCTCCTTCGTGCACGAGGCCAGCGAATTCTCGCAGGCCCTGTCGAGCTGGGCCACCTTCGTCTGGAAATTCAAGCGTTTCCCGATGTTTGCCGCGATCTTCCTGTCGCTCGCCTCGGCGCTGATCCTGCTCTCCGGCAGTTACCGGCTGTTCGGCTCCTACCTGCGACGCGACGAGGCTGTCGAGAACCCGTCCTATATCGGCCGGCTGTCGATCGCCTTCTGGTCGACGTTGATCCGCACGCTGGCGCTCTCGGTGCTGCTCGTCACCTCGTTCTTTTTCCTTAACGGGTTCAATGTGCTGAGGCCCGATATCGCACCTGTCATCGGTGCGCTGTTCGGGGCGATCGGCCTCGTCTATTTCGTCGGCCGCTTCGTCAATGCCATCTTCGCGCCGCACGAACCGCGCTGGCGCCTCGTTCGGCTTTCCAATCTCGGCGCGCGCTCGATCGGCTACTGCCTGCTGGCGATGGCGATCGTCAATGCGCTCGATTATCTGTTCGGCACGATCGGCGAGGCGATGGGCTCGCCGCTGGTGCTGACCGTGGTCAGAAGCCTGATTGCCGCGCTGATCATCGGCCTGATCCTGATCGCGGTCTCGTTCGGAAAACCGATGCTGGCGAAGAACGGCGATCCCGATGCGCCGGGAAGGCATTGGCCGCGCGGCATGGCGATCATCCTGCGGGTCGTCGGCGCCGGCCTCATCCTCACCGCACTGACCGGTTATGTCGGGCTCGCGCGCTTCGTCGCCACCCAACTCATCATCACCGGCGCGGTCGTCGTCACCATGTATGTCGGCCTGCTTTCCGGCAAGGCGATATCAAGGCAGGAAAGCTTCGGCGACACCTTCTTCGCAAGCTTCCTGACGCGCCGTTTCAAGCTCGGGCCGGTGGCGATCGACCAGGCCGGCCTGCTTGTCGGCCTTGCCATCTATGCGGTGGCGCTTCTCGTCGGCATCCCGCTGATCCTGCTGCTCTGGGGCTTCCATGTGCAGGATCTGCAGCTTCTTGCCTATAGGCTGTTCACCGAGGTCAGGCTCGGCGGTATCAGCATCTCGCTGCTCGGCATCTGCACCGGCATCCTCTTGTTTGCTGGCGTCTACCTGCTGACGCGCTGGCTGCAGCGCTGGCTCGACGGCAATGTGATGGCCAGAAGCCATGTCGATCTCGGCGTGCGCAATTCGGTCAAGACCGGCATCGGCTATCTCGGCGTCGGCATTGCGGCGATCATCGGCGTTTCGGCGGCCGGCATCGATCTGTCGAGCTTCGCGCTCGTTGCCTCCGCACTTTCGGTCGGTATCGGTTTCGGCCTGCAGAACATCGTCTCCAACTTCGTCTCCGGCCTGATCCTGCTCGTCGAACGGCCGTTCAAGGTCGGCGACCATGTCGTTTCCGGCACAGCCGAAGGTATCGTCAAACGCATTTCGGTGCGCGCCACCGAGATCGAGACCTTCCGCAAGCAGTCGATCATCGTGCCGAATTCGGAGTTGATCAACGGCCTCGTCGGCAACTGGACGCACCGCAACAAGATCGGCCGCTCGGAAATTCCGGTTTCCGTCGCCTACAACGCCGATCCGCAGCAGGTGATGGACATCCTGCTGGAACTGACGGCCAAGATACCGCTCGTCATGCGCAATCCGGAGCCGCATGTCGAATTCCTGCGCTTCGGGCCCTATTCGCTGGATTTCGAGCTGCGTTTCTTCCTCGCCGACATGGGTGACGGCATGGCGGTGCGCAACAATCTCAGGATCGAGATCCTTAAGCGCTTCAAGGCCGAGGGCATCGAGATCCCGCTGCCACAGACCGATCTTACCATCCATCGAGAGGCTCGTCCCGCGCTTGCGGATGCGGGCAGGGATCAAGCCAACGAGCAGGAAAACGCGGCGGACACGCCCATGGAGGAGGAAGAGCAGCCGGTGCGGCAATTGCGCAGCAAGACGGCAGACGGCAATCGGAAAGGCTGAACGGGTCATTCAGCCATCATTCACAGCTATGTGTGCATGATCTCCACTATCGGGATCGCTGCCGGGGGCAGCACCGATCGTTCGAGGGGAGGGCGCGCCAGCGCCGCCGCACATGATGGCAAGATTTGCCGCCGTTCTGCTTGTCCCGCTGCTTGCCGCACCTGCGGCTGAAGCGGCATCCATCACCAACACCGATCCAGCCGCCGTCGTGCTCGTCATCACCGAGAGCGGCCAGCGCATCGAGGTCGTGGTCGATGCCGGCGCTTCGGAAAACCTCTGTGCTTCCGGCTGCTTCATGACAACGCCCGACGGCGACCGCATCGGGCTCGACGGCGGCGAGACGATCGTCATCGTCAAGGGCTCGGCCGTCGTCAAGTAGCGCCCGTCCTGATTAACGCGCTCAAGCTTCTCGGGGATTGGGTACAGGTTCCGGCCGGGCAACCGGGCGTGTCAGCCGCATGATGGCGAAGAATGCGGCAACGGCGACGGTGCTGAGCAAGGCAGCGATCGACAGCGACCACGATACGCCGAGATTGCCCATCAGGAAGGCAAGCGCGAACGGCGCCATCGAGGAGACGACGAGACGGACCGACATGATTTGTCCTTGCCGCCGGCCGTAGCCATCGCTTCCGAAGAGCGCGAGCGGCAAGGTTCCGTAGACGATGCTGTTAAGGCCCGAGCCGAGGCCGAAGACGACGGCGAAGAGTAGCGCGCCGGGCACCGAGGGTGCGGTAGCGATGAGGATGACAAGGGCTGTCGGCAGCAGGATGGCGCAGATGATCGCCAGCATCACTTGCGACAAGCTCTCGCCAAAGACCATGTTGGTGAGACGGCTCAGCACCTGTGACGGGCCGAAGAGCGTTCCGACCACCACTGCCATGGCGCCGAGGCCGAGGGCTGACATCACAGGCACCATGTGAACCAGAAGTGCCGAGTTCACGAAGCTTTCCAGAGCAAAGCCCGTCACCATCAGGATAAAGGCCGGCCTGCGCGCCGACGGCGGAAGGCTCGGCTCGACGCGTTTTGCGACCCCCTCTCCGGTCCGTCTCCTGGTTTGGCTGACGCCACGGGAGAGCCAGGCATGAATGGGAAGGCAGACCACGAGATTGAGCGCGGCGAAGATCAGATAGACTTCCTGCCATGAGAGATGCGCATGCAGCGCCGTGGTAATCGGCCAGAAAATGGTCGAGGCGAAGCCGGCGATCAGGGTCAGATAAGTGATGCTGCGCTGAGCGACCTGCGGCCTGATCTGCACGAGCAGAGCGAAGGCTGCGCCATATTGCACCAGGTTCGAGGCGATCTCGATGCCGATCAATGCCGCGACGAAAGCGATCTTTCCCGGCGCGAAGGCGCAGGCGACGAGGGCGGCGGCGGCAATCGCCGAGCCCGAAGTCATGATCCTGCCTGCGCCGAAGCGATCGATCCACGTGCCCATGAGAGGTGCGGCCAGGCCGCCGATCAGAAGGGCCGCGGAGAGCGCGCCGAAGATCCATTCCGATGACCAGCCTAGATCACGAGCCATGTCGGGGGCGAGGATGCTGAAGCTGTAATAGAGCGATCCATATCCGATGATCTGCGTCAGTCCGAGCGCGGCAATGGCCGCTACCGGCGGTCGTTCGGTGCTGACGATTGTCATAGGGATCTGAGGCTCACGCGCTGTTCGAGCTTTTCGACTTCTTCCTTCCGCTCGCTGTAGCGGTCGGTCAGATAGTTCGAGGCATCACGGGTCAACAGCGTGAACTTCACCAATTCCTCGCAGACGTCGACGACGCGGTCGTAATAGGACGAGGGTTTCATACGGCCGTCCGCGTCGAATTCCTGGAAAGCTTTGGCAACCGAGGACTGATTGGGAATTGCGATCATCCGCATCCACCGTCCAAGGATGCGGAGCTGGCTTACCGCATTAAAGGACTGGGAGCCGCCGGAGACCTGCATCACCGCCAGCGTCTTGCCTTGCGTCGGCCGGACGGATCCCACCGACAATGGAATCCAGTCGATCTGCGCTTTCATGATGCCGGTCATCGCGCCATGACGTTCGGGGCTGACCCACACCTGGCCTTCAGACCATGCCGACCATTCGCGCAACTCCTGAACTTTTGGGTCGTTCGCCGGCGCCGCATCAGGCAGCGGCAGACCTTCGGGATTGAAGATGCGCACTTCGCAGCCGAAATATTCGAGCAGCCGTGCCGCCTCCTGTGCGAGGAAGCGGCTGTAGGACACTGTTCGCAGCGAGCCATAAAGGATGAGGATGCGCGGCTTGTGCGTTGAGAACGCCGGTCTGAGCGCATCCATATCAGGTTGACGCAGATGCATCGGCGATATGGCAGGCAGATCAGACAATGCGCTTGCCTCCGGCATCGAGCACTTTCTCGCCGTCTTCCTTGGTGAAGGCGCCCTGATACGTTTCCGGTAGGATTTCGAGGACGACTTCGGAAGGCCGAGCAAGGCGCGTGCCGATCGGGGTGATGACGAATGGGCGATTGATCAGGATCGGGTCTTTCAGCATTGCATCGAGCAGCTGATCGTCGCTCAGATCAGGATTATCGAGGCCGAGTTCGGCGTAGGGCGTATCCTTTTGGCGAATGGCATCACGCACGGTGAGGCCGGCATCGGCAATCATCCCGACCAGTTCCTGACGTGACGGCGGGTTTTCCAGATATTCGATGATATCAGGTTCGATGCCGGCATTGCGGATCATCGCCAGCGTGTTGCGGGAGGTGCCGCATGCCGGGTTGTGGTAGATGGTGACGTTCATAGTTTTGCCTCTGACGATAGCGTTGATGAAGCTCCCGGCTGCAGCAGCCAGGTGAACAGGAAAAGCGCTGCGACCGCGCCTGTGATTTCAGCGATCCAGAAGCCTGGAAGATCGACCGGGCGAATGCCGGAGAAGGTGTCGGTCAGCGAGCGGGCCAAAGCGACGGCAGGATTGGCGAAGGAGGTCGAGGCGGTGAACCAGTAGGCGGCGGTGATATAGAGCCCGACCAGCCACGGCACCGCCTTCTGCTCGAACTTGATGCCAGCGAGGATGACCGCGACCAGACCGAAAGTGGCAACGCCTTCCGAAAACCATTGCGCGCCGCCGGTGCGCATCTTGCTCGACAGCTCGATCAGCGGCAGGGCAAACATCAGGTGGGCGGCGACGGTCCCGACGATGCCGCCGAAGATCTGCGCGGCGATATACCCGGCGAGATCGCGTTTCGCCAGCGTCCGCGACATCGCAAAGATCAGCGAGACTGCCGGGTTGAAATGGGCTCCGGAGATCGGCCCGAGCACGGTGATCAGCACCACCAGGATGGCGCCGGTCGCCAGCGTGTTGCCGAGCAGGGCAAGTCCCGTATCCTCGGTCAATGATGTCGCCATAATGCCGGACCCGACGACGGTCGCGACCAGCATGGCGGTGCCGAGGGCCTCAGCGACCAGACGGCGCGGCAGATCGAAGGGCGCCATCAGTCGGCCGTCGCCGGTTTTGCGGTCGTGCCTTCCATGGCGCCGATCTGACGCAGGTGCGATTCCAGCGCTAGCTTGTCGATCGATGTTAGCGGCAGGCTGAGGAAGGCCATGATGCGGTTCTTGAGGAAGCGGGCGGCCTGCGCGAAGGCGCGGCCTTTCTCGACCTCACTGCCCTCGACCGCGGCCGGGTCCTCGACGCCCCAATGGGCAGTCATCGGATGGCCGATCCAGACCGGGCAGGCTTCGCCATGGGCGGTGTCGCAGACGGTGAAGATGAAATCCATCTCCGGCGCACCAGGCTCGGCGAACTCGTCCCAGCTCTTCGAGCGGAAGCCGGTTGCGGGATAACCGAGCGCCTGCAGCTCCCTCAGTGCCAGAGGATTGACCTCGCCCTTCGGCTGGCTGCCGGCCGAATAGGCCTTGAACCGGCCCTTGCCTTCGGTCTTCAGGATGGATTCCGCCAGGATCGAGCGGGATGAATTGGCAGTGCAGAGAAAAAGCACGTTATAAACGCGGTCTGTGGTCATTGCAGTTCCTCCTTGGTTGCAGGTGCACAGCATGCGGCGACGGCGGCGGCCGGAGCGCATATCTCCGGGTTACCGCCGCAGCAATCCTCCATCAGAAAACGGATCAGGCCGCCGAGCGCTTCGTAATTGGCGGTGTAGATGATCGAGCGGGATTCCCGCTGCTGGGCTATCAGGCCGGAGCGTTCCAGCTCCTTCAGATGGAAGGAGATGTTGGATGGCGAAACCTCCGCCTTTTCCGCGATAGATCCTGCCGCCATGCCATCGGGGCCTGAGACCACGAGCATGCGGATGATGTGCAGGCGCGTTTCCTGCGAAAGTGCGCCGAATGCGATCAGGGCTTGACGTTGATCCATATTTCAATAATCCTTGAATTGTTGAAACGAGGATTAGCGCAAATGAACGCCATCGACAACAGCAAAATTCAGGCGGACGACATCAAGCTTGGCCTGCTGCTCAACATACTCGCCGGTGAAAGAGACACGCCGCTGGTCTTCTATTACGACGGCCAGCCGGTGAAGCCCGGTTATCATATCACCGAGGTCAAGGCGGGCCAATTCTCCGCGCTCGATTGCGGCGCCAATCCCGAGGCCTGGACGGAGATCTTCATCCAGCTCTGGGATATTGATGAGGACGATCGCACGCATATGCCGGCCGGCAAGTTCTATTCCATCATCCGCAAGGTGACGGAACATGTGCAGCTGGACGATTCGGCCAAGCTCACCTTCGAAGTCAGCGACGGCGTGCGGCCGATGCAGCTCTATTGCGCGGCGATGCCGGTTCTTCGCGCCGGTGCCGTGCATGTCGAGCTTTCGCCACGGCCGGCAAGCTGCAAGCCGCGCGATCGCTGGCTCGCTGGGGAAAGCTCTGCGACGACGTGTTGCGGTCCGAGCGCTCGCACAAAGGCGTGCTGTAGTTAAGATTCGCTAGGATCCAACTCCACTACGTCTATTTCGGGCGTACCGATTGATAGATCTGCGGCGTTCCGGCTCCCTTTGGAACCGCGAACACATCATAGGAGGCCTGCGGATCGTTGCCCATGCCGAGCGAGCCGGAGGGCATTCCGGGAACTGCCAGGCCGGCGATATCAGGCTTCTCGCGGAGCATCCGATGGATCGCCTCCAAGGGAATATGCCCTTCCAGATATTTTCCTTCCACGACGCCGGTATGGCAGCCCTGCACGGCGTCCGGCACGTTGTACCTCGCCTTGATGGCAGACAGATCGGTGGCGTCCTCGACCGTGACTGAGAAGCCGGCCTTCGTTAACGCATCGGCCCAGGCATGGCAGCATCCGCAATTCGGATCCTTGTAGACGGTGACGCCGGTAGCCGCCTTCGCTGTGCTACTCATCATGACGGCGACGCATGTGGCTGCACCGCTTATGAACGCTCTCCTGTTCATCTGTTTTCTCCCTTTGCGAGCATCGAGGATGAGCCCGCTGGCCTGTCCTTCTTATCTCATTCGGCAGCCTGCAGTTCACCCGATTGATCGGCGGCGGCAGCAGCGCTTTCCGAAGCGGCTGGCAGTCGCCACCCCTTGATCAATCCGTAGACGGCCGGAATGACGATCAGCGTCAGCAGCGTCGAAGACACCATGCCGCCGATCATCGGCACGGCGATGCGCTGCATGATCTCCGATCCGGTTCCAGTTCGCCAAAGGATCGGAACGAGACCCGCCATGATGGCGACGACGGTCATCATCTTCGGTCGGACGCGCTCGACCGCGCCGACCATGATCGCTTTGTTAAGGTCCAATTTCGAGAAGGCGCGGCGTTCCTTTTCGCAGGCCTCGCGCTGCTCTTTCAGGGCGTGGTCGAGGTAGATCAGCATGATCACGCCTGTCTCAGCCGCAACGCCCGCGAGCGCGATGAAGCCGACGGCGACCGCCACCGAGGCATTGAAGCCCATCCACCACATCAGCCAGATGCCGCCAACGAGCGCGAATGGCAAGGACAGCATGACGATCATCGTCTCCGTCAGCGCTTTGAAGTTGAGATAGAGCAGCAGGAAGATCAGCGCCAGCGTCAGCGGGACGACAACGGCGAGCCGCGCCTCGGCCCGTTGCAGGTACTCAAACTGGCCGCTCCAGGCGACCGAATAGCCGGGCGGCATCGTCACCTTCTCGGTGACGGCCTGCTGAGCCTCCGCCACATAGCCGCCGAGATCGCGGTTGGCGATGTCGACGTAGATGTAGACGGCAAGCTGACCGTTCTCCGTGCGAATGGTCGTCGCGCCACGGGTCAGCTTGACGTCCGCCACTTCGCCGAGAGGAATGGTTCCCCCACCGGGCAGGGATATCTGCACTCCCCTGGCGATGGATTGCGGATCGCTTCGCAACGCCCTTGGATACCGGATCGCCACGCCATAGCGTTCCCGGCCTTCGACGGTCGAGGTGACGACCTCGGAGCCGAGTGCCATGCCGACGACGTCCTGAATGTCGTTGATGGTCAGCCCGTAGCGGCCGAGCGCCGTTCTGTCCGGGACGATGTCGAGATAGTAGCCGCCGATCACGCGCTCCGCATATGCGCTCGACGTTCCGGGGATCGTTTTCAGCACGGTCTCGATCTGCCGGGCGACCTTCTCCATTTCACCGAGATCGGTTCCGTAGACCTTGACGCCGACCGGCGTCCTGATCCCGGTAGACAGCATGTCGATGCGGGCGCGGATCGGCATCGTCCAGGCATTGGAGACGCCGGGAAATTGCAGAGCAGCGTCCATCTGCTGCTTCAGGCTTTCGGTGGTGACCCCCGCCCGCCATTCCGACTTCGGCTTTAACGTGATGATCGTCTCGAACATTTCCGTGGGGGCCGGGTCGGTTGCGGTCAGTGCACGACCCGCTTTGCCGAAGACGCTCTGGACTTCGGGGAAGGACTTGATGATCCGATCCTGCGTCTGCATCAATTCGGCCGCCTTGGTCACCGATATGCCGGGCAGGGTGGTCGGCATGTACATCAGCGTGCCCTCGTCGAGATTGGGCATGAACTCGCTGCCGATGTGCTGGGCGGGCCAGACGGTCACTCCAAGGATGACAAGCGCCACTAGGATCGTCAGCGTCTTCACCCTGAGAACGCCTGAAATGACCGGACGGTAGATCCAGATGAGGAACCTGTTCAGGGGGTTCTTGTGCTCTGGGACGATGTATCCACGGACGAAGAGGATCATCAGTGCCGGCACCAGCGTCACCGAAAGCAGCGCTGCGGCCGCCATCGAGAAGGTTTTGGTGAAGGCGAGCGGACCGAAGAGGCGTCCCTCCTGCGATTCCAGTGTGAAGATCGGCAGGAACGAGACGGTGATGATCAGCAGGCTGAAGAACAGCGCCGGACCGACTTCGCTCGCCGCCTCGACGAGGATTTCCACGCGTGGCTTGTCAGGCGGCGCGCGTTCGAGATGCTTGTGGGCGTTCTCAATCATCACGATCGCCGCATCGATCATCGCGCCGATGGCGATGGCGATGCCGCCAAGGCTCATGATGTTCGCCCCGAGACCGAGGAGTTTCATGGCGATGAAGGCCATCAAGATGCCGACGGGCAGCATGATGATGGCGACCAGCGCACTGCGCACGTGGAGGAGAAAGGCGATCGTCACCAGTGCCACGACGATCGATTCCTCGATCAGCGTCCCTTTCAGGGTCTCGATGGCGGACTCGATCAAGGTCGAGCGGTCGTAGACCGGAACGATCTCGGTGCCATCGGGAAGGCCGCCCTTGACGGAATCCAGGCTCTTCTTGGCGTTGTCGATGACCGTCAAGGCGTTGGCCCCGAACCGCTGCAGGACGATGCCGCTTGCGACCTCGCCTTCGCCGTTCAATTCGGTGATGCCGCGCCGTTCGTCCGGAACGAGTTCCACCCTGGCGACGTCGCTGAGCTTCAGCGGCACGCCGTTCTGGCTCTTCAGCACGATGCTCTCGATGTCGGGTATGCCCTTCAGATAGCCGCGCCCGCGCACCATAAACTCGAACTCGGAGAGTTCGACGGTACGGCCGCCGACGTCCGTGTTGCTTGCGCGCACCGCATTGGCGATGTCGTCGAGCGAAACGCCCTGCGCCTTCAGCCGGGCCGGATCGACGACGATCGAATACTGCTTCACGAAGCCGCCGACGCTCGCGACCTCCGAGACGCCTTCGGATTTCGAGACCGCGAAGCGCACCACCCAGTCCTGCAGCGATCGCAGTTCGGCGAGCGACAGCTCCTTGGCGACGACGGCGTACTGGTAGACCCAGCCGACTCCTGTCGCGTCTGGGCCGAGCGTCGGGGCGACGCCCTGCGGCAGACGGCTCTGGGCGGCGTTCAAATATTCCAGCACGCGGCTGCGCGCCCAATAAGGATCGGTGCCGTCGTCGAAGATGACGTAGACGAAGGAAACGCCGAAGAAGGAGAAGCCCCTGACGACCTTCGACTTCGGCACTGTCAGCATCGACGTCGTCAGCGGATAGGTTACCTGGTCCTCGACAACCTGCGGGGCCTGGCCGGGATATTCGGTATAGACGATGACCTGGATATCGGAGAGATCGGGAATGGCGTCGAGCGGCAGGGACCGCAGAGCGTAGACGCCGCCTGCGACGGCGAGTGCTGTGCCGAAAAAGATCAAGACGAGATTGTGGGCGGACCACGAGATGACACGGGAGATCACGGCTTGGCCTCCTCTTGCGTCATGGCGCTGAGCGCCGAGCTGAGATTGCTTTCGGCGTCGAGCAGGAAATTGGCAGCCACGACCACCTTGTCGCCGGCGGCAATGCCCTTGGTGATTTCTGTCTGCTTCTCGCCCCGGACTCCGAGCGTCACGTCCTTCGGCTCGAATTGACCATCGCCTTTGTCGATGAACACGACCCGGCGATCGCCTGTATCGATGACGGCGCTGTTGGGGACGGCAATGACAGGTTTTGGTGCTCCGGCCTGGATCTCGACGTTGGCATACATGTTGGCCAGCAGTACGCCGTCCGGATTGGGAAGCTCGATGCGGACCTTCGTCGTTCGCGTCTGTATGTCGACGTCGGGATAGATCAGGTCGACGACACCCTTGAACGTCCGGCCGGGATGACTTCTGACCGTTACGTTCACCTCGGCTCCGCTGCGGACAGAGGCCAGATCATATTCCGGCACGCCTGATATCACCCAGACGTTGGAGGTATCGGCGATGCGGAACAGCACGTCGCCGGGTTTGGCCATCATGCCTGCCGTCGCCATGCGTTCGAGGACCACCCCATCGCGCGGCGCGACATAACCTATGCTGGCCGGCACCTGCCGGCTCCGCGCGATCGTATCGATCGCCTCCTGGGGAACGCCGAGGTTTTTCAGGCGCAGCGCGGAACCCACCTCTCCGTTCCCGCGGCCGCCATCTCTCCCGGCCGCGTATTCGGAGGCCGCAGTGGCGATGTCCTTCGAATAGAAGCTGAAGAGGCTCTGGCCTTTCCTTATGCGGTCACCGGTGGTGACATTGGCGACGTCGTCGACGAACGAATCCGTCCGCATCGAGATGACGCTGACGAGCCGCTCGTCGAGGACAATGGTGCCAGGCACCTCGATCTTCCTGACGATGCTGGCCATCTCGGCGGTGGCGGTCTTGACGCCCGTGCGCTGCAGTTTGCCGAGCGAGACCTTGACGGTCGAGGCGTCGCCCTGATCACCCTCGTAGACCGGGATATAGTCCATGCCCATCGAGTCCTTTTTCGGCACCTTCGACGTGTCGGGCAGGCCCATCGGGTTTCGATAGTAGAGAAGTTTTCCTGTCGGCGGCGCGGTTGCTGACGATGTCGTGGTCGTTTCCGTTTCGACCGGTTTTGGTGCTGCGGCGTCGGCGAAACTTAGATCCTGACTCGCATGCACGGCGACGAATGGCCGGCCATCCTCTGTATTCTTCGGCGTCGCAGAGAATTGCGGGAGGCCGTCAGGATGGCGATAGTAAATGATCGCGCCGGTTGGCACGGCCGAGGAAGCTGCCGGCGTAGCGAGCGCCGTTTCGGCGAAGGAAAGGCCGAGCTGTGCGCCAAGATCGTTCGTGCCAGCCCAATAGCCTCCCCCGCCGACCAATACGGCAAGGGAGAGCGTGGCCGCCACACGCGCTGGCGTGTTCACGGCGTTGCCTTGAGGACGAGTTCGCCCTCGACAGTGTCCGGCTCGCCCTGGACTTTGGCGGCAAGCTTGAAGCGCCAGCCACCCGCCATGGTAAAGTCCGCCTTGAAGGCATAGACACCGGGTTCCGTGGAGGCGGCGGCCTCGACGGGTGTCGTCATCATTTCCATGCCCGCGGGAGCCATGTCCATACGGGTGGTGAAGATGACCGCGTCGGGAACGGGCTTGCCCGTGCGCTTGTCAACGAGGCGGACGGAGACCTGCGATCCCTGGCCCTGCTTGACGTCGGTCGAAACCGGCTGGAATTCGTAGTCCTGTGACGCGGCGAAGGACGCTGTGGCGGAACCGACAATCAGCACGCCGGCGAGGAGCATCGCTCCCGCGGAAAAGATGGTCTTGTTCATAATATCTGATCTCATTGGGATAGGCGCTCAGGCCGCATCCTCAGTCATAATTGATTGCCGCAGGTCCCTGAAAGATGCGCAAAGCATCCGCCGTGAACCGTAGACGTGTTTCAGGAATGACTTGAGATCAAGCTTTCGGAGGTCGGGCCGGAGGCTCGACATACGCGGGCGTCAGTTGCGACGCCAGAACGAGGTCATAGCGATGGGACAGCCAGGAGATCGCAAATGACCAGCCTTGGATGTCGGGCGCGTGGGCGAAGATCGAGGTCGTGCAGACCAATGCCAGCGGGCAGCCCTTTGCGCAGTCCGGCTTGACGGGCTGCTGTTCGGGGCAGCACGGCATCTGCTCCGCCATCTGCATGCCGGCCATCGTGGCGCTCATGCCATCGGTCATCGCCGGATCAGAAGAGGCCATTGCACTGCCCGCCAACCCGATGCTCATCGGACCGATGACGATCGCGAGCATGGCGATGGCAAGCAACAGACGATGGACGGCCCGCAGGAAATTCATGGGCGGAATACTGGCATGCCGGTTCCGGAATTGGAAGCAGGCTCACGGAGATGTGTTGCAGGCGTCGAGACGGACTGAGGGCTGGGCATCCCACCATCTGAGCACCCGCATCGCCCGGAGCGTCACCCACCGCGAAGGCTTGCCTTGCCCGTCATCGACCTCGAACCACACCCGACCGGCAGGGATCTCGTCGAGTGGCCAGCGGCCGTCCTGCAAGCGCCGGGAACGAAGGTGGTCGATCGCCTCGCCGAGGCGCGGATCGGGGTCGGCGCCGGTCAGGATCGCGCTGGCGCGGAAATAGTCGAGCGCGCGCAAAATGTCGTAGCGCCAGCGGTTTGGATACAGGAGGCGCAGGAAGCGTTCGTCGGCCGGCTCGCCGGTGCCAAGGCGGCGGAAGAGGTTGCGGGCCAGCAGGAATTCCTCGCCCGTTCTGCGCGCCTCTCGAGACCGATGCGTGCCGCCGGTCGATCTCTCGTATTCCAGCAAACCTTCAAGCACGTTGATGGTGCTGGCGAAAGACGAGCGGACGGAGCCGTTGATCCGCTCGCAGTTCCAGCCGCCGTCGTCGAGACGCTCACCGGCCAGCCTGTCGACGATGGGCGAGACGTCGACGCCGAAATAGGCGCCGTCGGCAACGGTGCGGCCGTTGATGCACTCCTCGACTTCGCCTTCCCAATAGGGCTGGCCGCCTTCTTCCCAACGGGCGTTGGCGCCGACCAGTTTGACGGTGCGCCTGGCGCAGCCGCAGGCGGGATCGAGACCGAACTCGCGCAATTGCGACAGCGAGAAGGTCGTGGCCGTCCACGGCTGGCCACGCTCCTTCCACTCGTGCGGGTCGAAACCGGCGGGCAGGAAGGCGCCGCCTGCCCATTGCCCGTCCTCGTCCTGACAGGAGAGCAGCCTGGCGCCCCAGCCCTCGGTCTCGACTTTGGCCCGCTCAGCCATCCATTCCCGCTCCGGAGCATTGAGCAGGTCGCGCATCACCTGCCATCGGATCGAGGGGTCGGAGTCGAGAAGCCATTCGATCACCGGGTCGGATTGGATCATGGGCGAACCTGTCGGCGGGTCGGGTCGATGGCTCGTTTATAATCGCTTCGGCCGAGCGGTGCCAGCCAGATGGGCTGGTCGGCGGCGCCACCGATAGCGCCTTCGGCTTCCACAACAACCGCTCGCTGGCGCTTGCCATGCTGCGGCCGGATTGCGCCAGGGAAGGCACGAAACCGAAGATCAAAACGTCGGTTCGACCTATAATGCGACGGTTGTCGGCGAAAGCCCGTGCGACGCCGAGAATGCGGCGCTTCCCGCCTGATTTCTTAATCATATCTGCAAAGAAACCGGAGGCGGCCACATCGGGCCGCGTCTTCGTATATATCGGAACGCGCCGATTAATAATTATTCAAATCAATCGATGTATCGGTTTGATCCGGGGACAGATTTTACATCAAAGGTTTGCTATGGCGTTTCTAGGTATTTCGGGGATGCAATATTCCGGGGAAATGTTTGCGGGTGCGCGTATTCTTGTCGCGGAAGATTCCAACGTATTCACCTCGATGATCAGCAAACGTCTCAAAGAGCTGTTCGATATCGATGTCGAGATCTGCCGCAGCTTCGAAGATCTGCAGGTTTCCTACGACAAGTCTCCCGATCCGATCACGCTGGCGATCTCGAACATCAACCTGCCCGGCGCCGAAAACGGCGAAGCGCTCGAATATCTGGTCGATCTCTCCATACCCACAATCGTTTTCACCGGCACCTTCCATGAAAACATGCGCGACAAGCTGATGGCCAAGGATATCGTCGACTATATTCTCAAGGACAATATCTTCGCCGTCGATCTGCTGGCGGAATCGATCTGCCGCTTTCTCACCAATCATCGCCACCACGTGCTGATCGTCGACGATAGTGCGACTGCGCGCGCGTTGCTGTCGAGCCGGCTGAAGCGCTACAATTTCCGTGTCAGCGTCGCCGAGAGCGGCGGCAAGGCGCTGGAGATCCTGAAGGCCAACCGCGACATCGGCCTTGTCATCACCGACTACAACATGCCTGACATCGACGGCTTCGAGTTGACGCGGCGCATCCGCGCCAATATCGGCTCGCACGAGTTGCGCATCATCGGCGTTTCCTCCTCCTCGAACCGGCTGCTTTCGGCACGATTCCTGAAGGCCGGCGGCAATGATTTCATGCTGCGTCCCTTCATCGACGAGGAGTTCTACTGCCGCGTCAACCAGAACCTCGATACGCTGCTGCAAATTCAATCGATGCGCAAGGAGCGGGCGGTTGCCTGACAGCCCTTCCAGCATCGGTATCGCCAGGGGGTGGAAATGACGGTCGGGGACAGTCATCGAATTTTTGCAATTACAAGTAATAATGCCATTATTTGTCCCCTTCACGTGCACAGGCCTCTCGGTTATCGTCCCCGCCGGGGAGAGGGCCGAGTCGCGCCCATCGGACGCATGGGGGAGTAGCGGCTGTGGCTTTTCAAGCGGATTTTCAGCGGGACGGCATCGGGTTACGCTCCGGCGGGCTCAAGATACTTCTGGTTGAAGATTCCCGGATGTTTTCCGCCGTGCTCTGTCACCGGTTCCAGACGGAGCTCGGCCTTGCCGTCAAATCCTGCCCGTCGCTGAAGGCTCTTCGCAAAGAACTTGCCGACGACGCTCACGGCTACACCATGGCCGTCGTCGATCTCAACCTGCCGGATTCGCCCTATGGCGAAGCGCTCGACTGCACGATCGAGCACGATATCCCGGCGATCGTCTTCACCGCGACATTCGATCTCAACACGCGCAACAAGATCATGGAGCGCAATGTCATCGATTACGTGTTGAAGGACAATGAATTCGCGCTCGACAATCTGGTTGCCACCGTCCGGCGGGCGATCTCCAACCGCAAGACGCGGGTGCTCGTCGTCGACGATGTCGTCTCGGCGCGCCAGGTGCTCGTCGACCTCCTGAAGGCACAACAATATCTCGTCGTCGAGGCAAATTCTGGGCTCGAGGCGCTGGCAGCGCTCGAGGCCTATAGCGATATCGAGCTCGTCGTCACCGATCACCACATGCCCGATATGAGCGGCTACGAGCTGACGCGGCGCATCCGCCATCGTTTCGGTTCAGACAGGCTGCGCGTCATCGGCGTTTCCTCCTCCAACGACCGGATGCTTTCGGCGAGCTTCCTCAAGGCCGGCGCCAGCGATTTCGTCTACCGGCCCTTCGTCGCCGAGGAGCTGCAATGCCGCATCGCCAACAATGCCGAAACGCTGGCGCAGATGCGGCAGCTGAGGGCAGCGGCGGCCTGCGACTACCTGACTGGCCTCTATAACCGCCGCTACTTCTACGACAACGGCCCGAAGCTGGTGAACGAATGCCTGCGGCTGAAGGTGCCGAGCTCCGTCGCCATTCTCGATATCGACCATTTCAAGCGGTTGAACGATACCTATGGCCACGAGATCGGCGACAAGGTGTTGAAGGCTGTCGCAAACAGGCTGTTCACGATCTTCGAGGGCAGCGACAATCTTCTCTCGCGGCTCGGGGGCGAGGAATTCGCCATCCTCTTCCCGCAGATGGATTCGGCAGCCGCGACCAAGCTCTGTGACGAGATCCGCTCGGACATTTCGCGGCTGAAGGTCACGGCCGACGACGAGGAACTCGGCGTCACGATTTCGATCGGCATCGCCGAAATCGCCGGTTACGAGACCTTCGAGAATTACCTGAACGCCGCCGACCAGTTTCTCTACATGGCCAAACACAGGGGCCGCAACCAGGTCTACTCCGACGCCAGGATGACGGAAGAGGCGGCGCAATAGCGGGCGCCTAATCTCAGTTCGCTTCTCTCGAAAACGCGAGCTGAAATGCGCCTGCGTGGGCGGTGCCGGTGGCGTTCCGTTGGGCCTTGTTTCCAAAAAACCTGTTGACGATGGCGATGGCAGTATGGGGATCGGTCAGGTCCCTGTTGTGAACCAGACGTTGCAGTCAGATTCCAGCGCGTCGCCGTGGAACAAATGCCTGAACCGCAGGTTCAGTAGATTCAACCGAAAAACGGAGGCGCGCGAGCGGCTGTAGCTGTACGCTCGTCGAGCCCAGCCAACGCGGCGCCGTCAGCATTTTCGCCATCCCATGAAGCCGGTGTCCCTTGGCCGCGAGACGGCGAGAAATGAACGAGCGACAGGCGGAACTTCCGCGCATTCTCGTGGGGTTTGGATGCGCTTGCGGCGAGACTGTGAAAGGAAAAGTCAATGCGAATCCTAGCTGCATTGATCTTTGCGATGGTCGCATTTTCGAGTTCAAACGCTAATGGACAGGCAAATGAACAACCGTCTACCGACTCGGAACGTTGCACTGCATCGCCTGCAGATCAGAACAATCAGTCGGCAACCGGGGACGCCGGGAAGGCGGCCACGGACGGTTCGCTGTCGCAAAAGATGGACGATTGCCACGGTGTCCTGAAGCCGCCCCCGACCGGGGATAGCGAATTCAGCCAGCCCGCGCCTGAGGAAGGGAAGACACCGGTCATTCGGCCTGACAATCTACCCGGGCAGCAACAACCGAAGTGACGATTTTTGCCGCGGGACCGTTACTTGGCCCATCTGGCCGCGGCTGCGACGGCCTTTCTCAATGTCTCACGCGGCGACCGCCTGCCTTGCCGTCGCCATGGTCATCTTGCGCTCGGCGCGCTCCTGCTGCGGCGAGCGGTGGTAGAGTTCGCGATAACACTTGGAGAAATGCGAGGCCGAGACGAAGCCGCAGGCGACGGCGACTTCCACGACCGGCATGGAGGACTGTACCAGCAGGTGGCGTGCGCGGTCGAGCCGGATTTCCAGATAGTAGCGAGCCGGCGAGCGGCCCATCTCCTGGCGGAACAGCCGTTCGATCTGGCGGCGCGAGAGGCCGGCGCCGTCGGCGATCTCGATCAGCGACAGCGGCTCGGCAAGATTACCTTCCATCAGCTCGATGATCGACAGCACCTTGGCATTCTGCACGCCGAGACGGGCGCGCAAAGGCAGACGCTGGCGGTCGTGTGGGTTGCGCACGCGGTCGGTCAGGTGCTGCTCGCAGATGCGGTTGACAAGGCTTTCGCCAAAGTCCTCGCCGACGAGGTTCAGCATCATGTCGAGCGAGGCGGTGCCGCCGGCGCAGGTATAGAGATTGCCGTCGATCTCGTAGAGATCGGCATAGACCTCCGCCTGCGGGAAGGCTTCCGAAAAGCCGGGCAGGTTTTCCCAGTGGATGGCGCAGCGCTTGCCGTTCAGGAGGCCGGCCTGGGCAAGCACATGCGCACCCGTACAGAGGCTGCCGACGGCGACACCGCGATTGTAGCATTCACGCAGCCAGGCATTGACCGACTTGTTGTTGAACTGCTCGACATCGATGCCGGAACAGACGAGCACCATGCCCGGCCGGTTTTCACCGCCGAGATGGCGCCGCTCCTCGGCAAGCGAGGAATTTGCCTCGACGCCGATGCCGCAGGAGGAATAGACTTTTTCCCCGTCGACGGAGGTCAGCCGCCAGGTATAGGCCTGATAGCCGAGCATGCGATTGGCGATGCGCAAGGTGTCCACGGCGGCCGAAAAGGGCAGCATGGTGAATTGCGGTACCATAAAAAAGACTACCGAACGCTTCTTGATCTGCATCCTGTTCATAGCGAAATCCATGCTCGAGGGGCGATGACACATTCGTTGCGCGGAATGCGTCGCGCCGATGTCCTGAAAGCGACACTGGCATGGAAAAATGCGGCCGGGAAGAGCAAATATGCGACATCGCCGGCGATTTGGCCGGTCAAATCGCCGGAATGGCCGCGGGCAGGGAGAAGACAGGCTGATAGGCGACTGAAATTCAATGTTGAAAATGGCTTAGGAATGGACGCTCAGTTCACGAAAAAGGCGGCGTTGCACGAGGCAGGCGCCGCCCTTATCTTGGGAAGAATGTCGCATTCATTACATGGTCCGGTGTTTGTTGTCGTCCGTGCTCGGCCAGCCGATGTCTTTGCGAATGTCGAAGGGCATGGCTTCGATTTCGCGGGCCGTCTGCCAGCGCGTCCAGGCGAGCACAAGCTTACGGGCATAATGTGCCAGGTCGAAGCGGCTTTCACTGGAGGTGAGGGACTTACCACCACCGCGATAGGTGAGCGTGGTCATTTTCCGGTTCCTTTCTTGGGTCAGGGGCATGGTCGTCAATGGGAGGTTCGTCCATGTCCATGATCCTAATATGGGCTTTGAAAACTCATCATTCAAACGAATAGAACTTATGGATAACATCAGAGATATTGAATGATCGTGGCCTCCGCTGGGGTTGTCAGCGAACCTTAATCTTCAGGCTTTTCCAGGGACGGCGGCAAAGCGCTTCGGCATAGTTAGCAACGCCGCGATCGACTGGGTGCGGACGCTTCCGCGAGACGGGACAACGTGACCCCGGCAAGCGGAAGACCGTGGCATCACAGTCATGCAACGTCGATCACGACCTTACCCGCGGCACGTCCAGTTCGAAGCGCACCAGGAGCTTCGAGGCGCCAGTCGCTTTTAAAAGCGATACGCGGAACTGCGGTCTTCTTGGGAGTCGAAAGCGAAGAAGACCGCGCCCATGGCCGCCGGGAGACGCCGATCGCCAGCAGGCGTTCCTGCAGCCCTTCAGCGCGTCGTCTCGACCGCGCGAACATCCGCTCGGCGAAAAGTCCGGCCGCCGTCAGCCTAGGGGAGACGACGAACACCGGCAGCTTTCCCTGGGACAAGGCGTCCGCCCTCGTGCCAGAAGCTGCCGCCGTGAACTCGCCGGGAATCCTTGGGATTGCCTGAACGACGCCATCGATCCGTCTCCTCGTGGCAACCTCCCATGTCGCCAGACCGGCGTCCACTTCCTGGGCGGCTATCGACGGCGGGCCGGGCGCTTTCTTCAACCATGACCGAACCTCCGGATCCTGCAGCAGCCGCACGAGATCGTCGACCGTCTGGGATCGTGGAGCCTCCTGAGCGTGAGCAACGGCGCACATCGTGAGAGCCAGAAAAAGCCCGGCGATCCATTTCATACCCTTGTCCTTACGGCTATTTTCGGCTGCGAAGACCGGTCTCCAGTCCGACTTCAGGTCGACGTCCGGCCAGTTGCGGCGCTCCGGCTCGCGGAGCGCCTTGTCGACCCTGCTATCGGCGTTCAGCGCCTTCTACGAAACCCGCTTCACGCCGGGCGGCTGCCACGTTCCTTTCCCAGCGGGCAGGATCGAAGGCGCTTCCGTCTTCGGCCAGTACAGGCGCATCACGAGATAGATCGTACCGTCCGGGGCCGGAAGCCAGTTGGCTTCCTTGTCCGCACCGGGGCTGTCTTTCTGGATATATAGGGTGAGCGAGCCGTCCTCGTTCTTCTTCATCCCCGGCAACATCGGAGAGTTGATGAGGTAGCGATTGATTGGGTTCTTGACGAGGAACTGGCTCTTGCCGTCGTACATGGTCACGGACCAGAACGAATGCACTGGCGGCAACTGGCCCGGCGGGAAGGTGATCGTGTACTTGTGCTTGCTGCCGTCGAGCGGTTTTCCGCTCGCATCTGTTCGGGTGAAAGGGTACATGGCCTCTGCCGCATCGTTGCCATAGAGGCCTGCCTTGGCAGCGCCTGAACGCATCAACCAATCGCCGTTGAAGAAGGCCTCGTCGCCAAGAAGCGAGCTGACGTTCCAGCCGTTGATGGGCTTGTTTCCGCTGGCCAGCCACTTATCGATCTTGTCGTCGCCCTGCTTCATGCCGACCAGCATTTCGGCCTTGTGTTCGAGCGGCAGATCCTTGAACTCGAAGGTCTTGCCAGGACCGATGCCGATCCTTGCAAGCTTCGCACGGATGTCCTTGTCCCTTGACGTCTCCGGTACGAACTGCAGAGCCAAGTCGAGATATTCGAAGAAATTCTTCTTGATGCCGGCAGTGGTGGCGGGAAGGAACTCGATCGTCGGTGCGGCGGGCGGGGCGGGTTGCTTGAGGAAGGCCGAAAGCGGTTGCGCCTTGTAGCCGGTCTGCACCTTTTCCACGTTCGCCATATCTTCGGCGTCGATAAGCTGCGTCCGGAAGTTGGCGAATACGAACGGGGTGCTCGAGGTGAAGACCTGCTTGATGCCGTCGGGCTTCTCGCCTTTCCAGTCGGGTCCGACAACGAGATAGGAGCCCGGCTCGCTTCCCGTGGTGCGCGAGCCGATATAGCCGAAATTGTAGGTGTTGCCGTCGATGAGCTGGACCGAGTAATAGCGTTCCTTCTCGACCGTCGGCACCGAGATGACCATCGGTTCAGCACGCAAGTCCAGCCAGAGGATCGAGTAGGGCGTGTCGCTGTTCGGCGTGATGACTGCCGTGTCCGCCGGGCTGGCGACCTGATGCATGTTGTTGATCTCGTTGAACGGCGCCTTGAACTGTCCGGAGTTCCTATCGACAGCGAACTCCTGCATGACCGCATAATTCATCACCAGCGGCAGGCCGTAGATGAAGCCCTCTTCGGCGATGTCCTTTGCTTCCAGCAGGCTGGGCCATTCGGCCTTGTTCTGCGCAAGTACCGGGGTGGACTTGGCCGTTGCGGCGACGAGTGCGGCCATCGCAGCACAGCGGAGCAGATCGCGTTTGGTAAGCATTTGAACGTCCTTTCGGTTCGCGGCGTGCGATCGGGCACGCGAAGGTGGCAGGCGAAGGTCATGCGGCCGCGGACGTCAATCGAACAGAGCCGACTTGCTCCTGACCATGAGGGGGTTATGCGACTATTTAGGGAACAGGAACGTCAGCCCGACCCGGACGCCGAGGCCTTCGGGCTCATCGTCCGGAGCCGCCGCCCAGTATCGAAGTCCGGCCGTCAGGCTGATCGGCTGCTCGTTCACCTTGACCAGCTTGGAGACGGTCAGATTGATCGGCACCGACCAATCGTGCGCCTTCCAGTCGTATGTGGATTCCGTGTTCAGCGCGAACGTCCATGCCGTCGGTGTCGTGTAAGAGAGAAAGGGCTGCAGGAACGTGCTGCTGATGTCGTTGCGATCCCCATTGCCGGCGAACGACCAGATGTGGTTGGCCAGCACGCCATAGGTCCAGGGGCCGTCCTGCTTCAGCGCAACAATCGTCGGCCCTGCGCCCCATTTCTCGCCGCCGAGCAGATCGTCGGTCGCGGTCGGGATCAGGAAGACAGGTCCCGCGCCCCAGACGAGGCCGCCATCGGTCGGCTTGGCAGGCGATAGGAAGAAACTCTGAACGACGTCCCCGAGACCGAACTGCGATCCGGATGACCCGGCGATGTCGTTCTGATAGGTCACGGGAAGGATCGTGCGAGAGATCAGATTCCAGTCGGCGTTCAGCGAGAAGGGGATCACGGGCTGCATGTTCAGGGTCGCCTTGTCGCCATCAAGGGGTCCATAGCCATGGTCATAGTTCAACTGAAAGGGGACGCTGATGAGCGAGGCGATCGGGTTCGAAAGCTTCTTGGCGAGATCGGCGCTGGAATCCTGACCGTAGGCCGGCGTCCCCAAGCCGAGGGTCGCGGCGACGGCGAGCGTCAGGGATCTCTTCAGCGGCAGGGTGCGGGTCGGTGCGGTCTTGACCATTGGGCTCTGTCTCCATCCGATGCCCAGGCTGGCGGTGAGCCAGCCTGGGGTCATGCGCCGGAAGAATGAAGGAACGAGCAGGAAGAGGAAACGTATGTTACTGTAGCGTACGGCCTTCACGGGCCGTATGAGGCGTCGGAGACCCTGAACTCGGCTTCGATATCCGTCGCGCTTGGCACTGGCAGCCCAGCCCGCCGAAGCGCTACGATCATGCGCATGCTGTCCTTCTGCGACAGGTTTCTCTTCCGGTTCTCGGCCACGATGTTGGGCAGATAGTCGGGGCGCATTTTCATGAACACCTCGCCCTCGCGCTTCGCTTCCGCTAACAGCCCGGCCTCGGAGTAGATGACCGCCGCAACGCCATGGAAGAGCGGAAATTTCTGCAGGTCGGCTTTACGGATCAGACGCACCGCCACTTCATGATCGTCGAGCATGCAGGCGATCAGGCCGCGCGTACCGAAGTAATATCCGGCTCCGCCTGGATTGAGCTCGATCGCACGATCCAGCAGTTCCGCGCCGCGCTTCCATTGCCCCGAGAACGCGACGCGCGTTCCGAGTTCCCCGAGAAACTCCGTGTCGTTCGGGTTGGCGGCGAGCGCCGCTTCGCCGACTTCGAAGGCCTCTTTCGTCTCGTTGTTGAAGAATAGAGCCGTCATGAGCGCCTGCAGGGCGCGCGTGTTGTCGGGTTCGAGCGAGACCGCCCGCCGTGCCGAACCCAGCGCTCGCTCCATCGCGGGACCCTTGTTACTCTGTGGATTGAACTCGAACCGGCCCTCGTCGAGATGGATGAACGAGAGCATCGACCAAGCGGTCGCGTAGCTGGGGAAACGCGCGACAGCGTTCTGAAGACAGTCGCGCGCGATCAGATGCGTTTCCGGGTTCAGCTCCTCGCGGTAGGCGTAGAAGCGCAGCGTGCAGTCATGGACGCCGACATCGTCCGGCGGCGGGTTGGCCGCCAACGATTTCGCGATGATGCCGTAAGGCTGGGCGATCGCCGTCGCCACCTTGCTCGCGACATCCGTCTGAATAACGAAGAGCTCGTGCGTGTCCAGGTTCTCGTCGTAGTGCTGCGACCACAGGATGGATCCTTCGGAGGTGTCGACGAGACGCACGGTCACGCGGATCTTGTCGCCCGCGACGCGGACCCCGCCCGCGAGAAGGTAGTGCGCGCCAAGTCCCTCGCGCACCCGCGACGGCTCGACGCCTGGAGGCAGTGCCTTCGATGTCTCGCGGCCGAAGACGGTGATCTCCTTGAAGCGGGGAAGGGCGGTTAGAAGCTCCTCGGTCAGCCCGGCGGCATAACGTGCAGCCTGGGGGCCGTCGCCAAGGTCCTCGAAAGGTGCGATTACAAGGGTCGGCTCGCCCGGAACCTGCCCGGCGGAACGACCGGTGGCCGGCCCCGTCAGAACTCCCGCGTAGTAGCCAAGCCCCGCGCAGACGAACGCCACGAGCGCGGCCAGCATGGGCCAGGCGCGTCGCCGCCACGCGAAAACACGGGGCTCGACGACGTCTTCGATCGGCGCATCCCCGGCCGCTTTTGTCGGCGCGTAGTTCCACGTAAAGGCCGGCACGTAGCCGCCCTTAGGGATGTCGATGCGGATCGGATCGCGTTGGCCTGCAACGAGATAGTAGCGTTCGATGACCCGGCGAAGACGTCCGGCCTCGATGCGAACGACGGGATCTTCCTGAGAGAAGCCCGCGCTTCGGTTGAACACTTCGATGGCGATCGAATACGCCTTGAGACGCTGTGCCCGGCCTGCAAGCGTCTCCTCGGTGACATATTTCAGGAAGGCAGCGCCACGTCCGGCGTTGGGAAACTCGCGGCTCGACAGTATCCGTTCAAGCTGCGCCCTGACCTCCTCATGGGTCGGACAGGGGCGCTCGGCCTGATCGTCAGGCAAAGGCACCGAGGTCTGCATTGCATCATCCCCCTCGTCACACAGATGCGCGACAGTTAAAGCTTGTATTAAAATCCCCTTATGCAACCTAACCCCCGAAGAGCCCTTCGTCTACCTGAAAGAAGTTTCAAGGCGGGTCACCTATGGGCCTGGCAGCCGGTTGGGGACCATGACGGCGATGAACGGGCATGACGAAGAGCGTGCCAGGCGTCGCCGAACTCAAGCGGGCGCCTCCTGCTATCGTTGCTTCCGGCACGCCGGGTCGGCCGGCGTCGCAGCGCAGTTCTTGACCGCGATCTTCTGCGTGCCGCCGTCTTGCCCGGTCAGACCGCCGACATGATTGGCGTAGTTGCTGCGGGTATCGGCGTCGAGCACGGCGACGGGGGCGGTCAGTACGAGGCCCGCGGCGCTTCCGGCCGCCGCCGCCACATGCGTCGTCCCTGCGAGGATCGTGTCGCCGAGGCCGACCCGGCTGTCGGTCAGCGTCTGCCCTTCGGATAGCCGCGCGCCGATGAGCTGTACGACTTGCGGCGATTCCGCGAACTTGCTGTGATTGAGGTCGTCGCTGACCTTGATTTTGGTCAGATCGATCACCGAGACCTTGTAGTCGGCGAGTTCGGTCTTGTACGGCGCGGTTTCCGGATCGATCGAACCGAGCCGCGGGATGTTGCCCCAGACCCGCCGCGAGAAGGCAAGCGCCTTGTCGTCTTGCGAGACGAAGAGCGTGAACTGCGGATGAGGGTCGCCCATGTCCTCGATCTGAGACCGGAAGACGTCCACGTCGACGTCCGGAGCGGCCAGCATGACATTCTTGAACTTCGACGGAAGGCCGTCATTGCGGATCGCCATCTGCCGGAGCGCTTCCAGCGCCAGCCAGTTGCCCATCGAGTGGGCCAGCACGTTGACTTCCTTCACGGTCGCGTCTTTGGCGAGATACTGGAACAGCGTCTCGAGCGCGTTGCGCGTGTAGTTGGTGCTCTCGCGATCATAGCCGTAGGCGAGCAGGCTGCCGCGCGATGGCCAGGTCACAAGGACCGGCGTGCTGTGGACATTGGAATCGTGGACGATCTGAGCGAAGCGGTAGACGCTATCCTCGAAGCGGTTGTTGAAGCCGTGGATGAAGACCAGCACGCTTTGGTCGCGGTTCCTTTTGACCGAGGCGTTCAGCCAGTCTTTCGCCCCCTCGAGACTGAGCTCGTCGGCCTTAAGCGTGGCGAAGTCGGTCTCCGGATTTGGAGGCAGCTTCCTTGGCCAAGCGACGTCGCCCTCCTTGCGAACCTTGGGCAGTGAAACCCTCATCTGAGCAAAGGACGGCGTCCGGGCGCGCTCGCCCGTAAACATCTCGCCCGGAACAGTCGATCGGGCGCGCGTGGTCGCGACGAGCATGTCGACGCGACTGGTATCCGGCGCGGTGTCCGCAACGGGGGACAGCACGCCCTTCGGATGTCCGCCGCAGCCAGCAAGCACGACCAGCGCGAGGCATGGAAGAAGTCGCCGGATACGACCAGCAGTCAACGAAGCAAACAAGCTCAAGTCCTCTGTTGAAATCGATTCGCCGTGCTCGATGCTCACGGCGATCGCTATCGTGGGCAGACGTCCCAGAAACCCGTTTTCTTGGTGCTATCGGTATAGTACCAGCACATGCCGGACTTCGGCGGCGTTCCGGCGACCGAGGCCGCCGCGGCGCCCGCGACAAAGCCGATGGCAGCCCCAGCCGCGATCGCACCCCCGGCGGGCCAATAGCGGCGAGGATTCACGACGACGACGCCGCGCCTGACGGGCGCGCGAGGGACCACGACGGCGCCGCGATTGCCGACGGCCGCACATCCTCCGGCTCCGCAGCCGGCCACCGCACGGCGCGCTTCGGCCGGGGTCGGAGCGAGCATTGGCGCGGCCACCATCATCAGGATGGCCGCAGCCGTCGCGAGGTCTTGAATGTGCTTGATGAGGTTCATGAGTTCGGTCCTGGTTAAGAGCATAGACGAAACTTCGCCCAGGAAATTCCTGACAGGGCGGACCATGCCTCAATCATCGAGATTCCCTTCGTATGTTACTGTACGTTACGGCCTAGCGACGACGACGGGGAGGGGCACGCCGAGACGGATCGCCTTCGAGAAGTCGGGCGACAATCCATCCGCCCGCGCCCGCACGTCGATCTTGGCAATCTCCCGCAGGCGGTCGAGCGGCATCGACGTGTCGACGGCTCCCCGATCATAGGCGTAGTCGGGAAGATAACCGTTGACGATCAGCCGCCAGTCGAACGGAACCTTGTCGCCTGCGATCCGCATCAGCTTGGCGACGGTCGTCGTGCAGTTCGTCGTGATCGAGTTGTAGAACTGCGGCGTCCGGGCGAGCGCATTGGCCTCGGCGACGTACTCGAGCAGCAGGTTGCGCGCCTGCTCGGGACTGGCTCTGAGCCGGTAAATCTGGACGTCCTCGCCACGCACATTGGAGCGGACGCCGACGACGTCGCGTTCGTCCGCGGCAACGACCACCAGCGGGTCGTTCTTGAAGAGATCGGCAAGGGGAGAAAACCCGCCGCCGACCTTGTGACGCACCTCGATCGACCAGGCGAGCTGTTCGCCGCCTTCGAAGCCGAAGCTGAAGATGACATGCGCGATTTGCGGCCCCGCCCAGTATGACATGAGCAGGTCGACCGTCCTCACCTTGCTTACATCGTAGGTTCGTGTCGTCCAGCGCTCCGTAAAGTCGGAATTGCTTCGCCACTCGAAGTCCCGGACATCGGTCAAGGTCAGCAAATTTCCCTCGGCACGACCCGTGACCTGGCGGGCGACATCCGGCGCCCATGCGGCGTTGGCTTCCGGCTTGATGGAGCTCCACCAGAAGAGAACCAGCGCGAAGACGATCGCGAACGAAAGGAGGGCTCTGATGCGCTGCCGGCTGGCAAGCGCCGCCACAGTGAAGAGACCGTAGACGAGGAAGACGCCAGTGCCGATCGCCCGCCCGCCATCAGGCAGGGGTAGGCGATACCATAGGGCGAGGGAACTCCAGGCTGTCAAAGCCGTCACGATAACGGCGACCGGGAGGATGAGGACGAACGCCATCGGTCGAGGCATGTTGTTCCTTTTCTGTAGCCCCCGTGCCGCCACGACGGCGAGATCGCGGCTTTATCGGGCGGCTGGGAATGGAACGACCTTGGCAAAGTCCAGCATGGTGTGGATTTCCGCGGCGAGGCCGTCCATGAGTTCCAGCGCCTCGGCATAACGTGCATCCCGCTCCGGAGCCGTAGACGACTTCCAGTCCCGCACGAGCTGGTCGGCGATGGAAAAGTCGTTGCACAGTTCCCGGAAGCTTTCACTGCGGGAGGCAAGCGCTTCGATCTCCAGCGTCTGCTCGGGAAACCTGCGCTTGGCAAACTCCGTGTCGTATTCCATTGCATCGGCTCCCGCCAGGCGACGCGGGGGGCGCACATCGCGTCGTCGTCGTGAAGATGACACAGAACCGGGCTGGCACCATGTAGGTTACAGTAACACACCGTGAGTTTCTTGCGGTCGGCAGAGCATGTGTGGTCCATTCGGTCATCGGCCCGGTGGCGGGCCAGCCATGCGAGGACCTTACCGTGAAACCCATCCTGATCTCCGTCACAGCGCTGCTGATGTCGACCGGACTGGCGAGCGCAGCCGAGCCGATCGTCGGAAACTGGAAGACGACGCTCGGCGACACCGCCGCGATCGAGCCGTGCGGCGGCGGTTTCTGCATCACGCTGAAAAGCGGCAAGCATACCGGCGAGAAGATCGGCGCGTTCGAAGGTAGCGGTGGCAGCTATTCCGGCAAGATCACCGATCCCGACGCGAAGAAAACCTATAACGGCACCATCAGCGTCTCCGGCGACACGGTCACTCTCAAAGGCTGTGTGATGAAGGTCGTCTGCGAGTCGCAGAAGTGGTCACGCCAATAGTCCGCGGGGACAAACGGAATACGTAACATACGGGTGCTTCCGGCGTGATTGGCTATCCTTGCGCCGGGAATCATTTCCGGCATCCGCCGGAGCCATGGAAGATCGGGATTGCTGCATGATCAAAATGAAAAGCGCCTATTGCGGGTTGGCTCTGGCACTGGCGGCGGCACCCACGGCCGCCGCAGACATGTCGGAACCTCGATCGGTTGTCGCCGACAGCGGATGGAAGTTCCAGGTCACGTTCGACGGCTGGCTGGCAGGTTTGAATGGCGACATCGGCGTGCGCGGCCTCCCGGCGGCGGCAGTCGACGTCTCATCTCTGGACGTGCTCGAGGATTTGGACGGCGTGTTTGCAGGATCCTTTCAAGCAGCAGGCGATAGCTGGCTTCTCTATACGGATGTCATGTGGGCCAAGATTTCGACCGACGCCGACGTCGGCCCCTTCGGCGGAACGGCCGACTTCGAGCAGACGCAGATCGTGGCGACGGCCCTTGTCGGCTACGAGCTGCCCGTCAACGTGGCGAACATGCAGCTCTACGCGACGGGCGGACTTCGCTACCAGCACAACAAGGTGGAACTCGGGATCGATCCCGTATTCTTCCCGGCGATCGACCGCAGCGGTTCGCAAAGCTGGGCCGATCCGATCGTCGGGCTCACCATGCATTATGACGTCAACAGCAAATGGTTCGTCGACGTCATGGCCGACATCGGCGGCTTCGGCGTCGCTTCCGACATCACTCTGCAGGGCACCGCGACGGTCGGCTATAACTGGACGGACACGCTCGCTTCGTCTCTCGGCTACAAGGCCCTCTACACCGACTACGAGGACGGTGGCTTCCAGTACGACGCCACCCAGCACGGCGTCTTCACGCGACTGGCGGTGAAGTTCTAGCCGAAGCCGCGGGGGCGCCTCGCGGTAAGCTACGGTCGTGTAACCGTAACATACTTCCCCGCGCGCCGCCGAATGCACACAGATTGGCGACCTCATGAAAAACGACCGACGGGGCGGTCGACAAGGAGAGTGCAATGAAACGCGCGACGAGACGGGTTTACGCTACTGCCGCGGTGCTGCTGATGGGCTGGGGAACCGCGTACGCCGAAGCACCGAAGACGAAGATGGCGACGCCGATACCGGATTCGATCGTCACGCCGGAGAGCGTCGACACCAGGATTGGCAATCTGAATTTTTTTGACGGCTTTCCGGACGACGCCACTTCGGAGAAGATCTATGACAATCTCGATTTCATGCGAGGCGTGGATGCTTTTCTCAATGCGATGCCCGGTGCATCCGTCGAAGCTATGCGGGTTGGACTGGCCAGCCAGGGCGCCGACAACAACCAGACGATCCTGATATTCGAAAATCTCATGGACTCGCATTCGCTGTTCCTGACCGGCAACACCGAAAGCATTTACAATCTCATGTGGCTCGACACTAAGGCGGGTCCGCTGGTCATCGAGACGCCGCCCAACATCCTGGGCATGATCGACAACCACTGGTTCCAATATGTCGGCGATGTCGGCAATGCCGGCCCGGACAAGGGTAAGGGTGGAAAATACCTGCTCTTGCCGCCGGACTACGAGGGCGTGGTCCCCGAGGGTTATCACGTGTTGCGGTCGTCGACCTACGGGAACCTGTTCTTCTGGCGCGGCTTCCTCGAAAACGGCAGTACGATGACGGCCGTCGAAAACACCAGAAAATTCGCCAAAGTTTATCCGCTTTCGGAAGTCGGCAATCCGCCGCCGATGAAGATCGTCAACGTCTCCGGCAAGGAGTTCAACACGATCCATGCCAATAATTTTCATTTCTACGAGGAAGTGAACGCCATCGTCCAGTACGAGCCGAACGAAGCCTATCATCCGGAAGTGCTGGGACAGCTCGCCTCCATCGGCATCGTAAAGGGCAAGCCCTTCGCGCCGGATGCGCGGATGAAGAAGATCCTGACCGAAGCGGTAGCCGTCGGCAATGCGACGGCGCGCACCATAACCTTCAAGAGCCGCATGAAGGACGCCTATTATTATCCGAACAGTGCCTGGTTCACCGGCTTTGTCGGCGGCAGTTACGAGTTTCTTCTGCAGCCCGGCGTTCGCTATCTGGATGCGCGCGTCCTGTTTCACTACTACGCGACGGGCATCACGCCGGCGATGGCGATAAAGCGCGTCGGCATCGGTTCGCAATATGCCGGCGCCACGACCGACAAGGACGGCAAGCCGTTCGACGGCGGCAAGACCTATAAGATTCACCTGCCGCCAAACATTCCTGCAAAGGAATTCTGGTCGTTCGTGGCGTATGACAACCAGACGCGTTCGATGCTGCAGACGGACCGGCAATTCCCCAGCATCGGGAGCGACAAGAAAGACATCGTGATCAACGCGGACTCGTCCGTCGATGTCTGGTTCGGTCCGACGGCGCCGAAAGGCCATGAGGCCAACTGGGTCCAGACAGTGCCCGGCAAGGGTTGGAACGTCCTTCTTCGCCTCTATGGGCCCCTGGAGCCGTGGTTCGACAAGACCTGGAAGCCGGGCGAGTTCGAACCGGTCGAGTGACGCCAGGCTAGGTGATGAACGGATCGCCGCGCCACAGGCGCCCGCCCGCATACTGGGTCCACCTCAATGCCGATCCGACTGGTATGTCGGATCGGCATTGGGCGGGAATACTGCGCCGTACATGAGGGCGTCGTCGGCATCAGCCACGGTGGCTTGCGCCTTCTGGCGCGTGTTTTCACCGTAACAGCGATCAGCGGGACTGCATTGGGAGGCGGAGCTTGAGGTCAAGATTTGGGCTGTCGGCTCCATGGATCTAAGTGGGTCTCCTCGCAGCTCAGACCACTGCGGCCTTGATCCTGTTTTGGATCGTGTTCCCGTCTTTCATGGCTTGGTCACCCACCTAGGTGAATGGCAGCTGCTGGATCTCTCGGACCAGGTCGGGATTTCGTACGATCGCTTGAATCCAAATTTTCGAAATTGCTGTTTTTTAACGGGTTGGCTGAGTTGGTTCGAATTGATTGCATATTACAGTCGGCTAAGATCTTAGTCCCCAGGCTTTCCGCGCAAGGGATCACAAATCTGCAGGCGGGCTTGATGCCGAAAGTGTCAGCAGTTTCGGATGGCATCACGCTCTGTTTCTTGACTTAGACCGGGGTTCAGATGTTAGGTCGGCGCGGCCTAAATCATCCGCATCTAATGCACAGCGGCCGGGGTGATGATCCCGAGATTGCCAAGCCCGGCGACGATCAGCTGGACTGCGACGGCGGTCAGCAGAATGCCGAAGACGACCTCCGAGACGATCATAGTGACTGGCTTCATACGCTTGGCGAGCTTGTCGATGTTGGTGAACACCAGATAGTCCAATGCGCCGACGATCAGGATCAGGCCGATGACAAGTATCGCACTGGCGATCGAGACGACTTCGCCGGAGGCGATGATGATGATCGTAATGCCGACAGGATTGAGCAGGTAAGGGACCGCAAGCGGAAATACGGCCAGCTTGTCGGGATCGACGGGCGCCGCAATATCGTCATGCGGCTTCTCTGTCGGTCCTGATGCCATCTTGATCGCGATCAGTGCGAGGATGATGCCACCGGCGACGGCGACGGCGCCGCCCGTGATGTGGAGAAGCCGCATCAGCAGAGCGCCGGTGGCAAATAGGATCAGGGCCGTGACGACGGCGATCTGGACCATCTGGCGGCCGATGCGCACCTTGGTTTGGGTATCGAAGGCGTGGGTCTTTTCCAGAAACGGCACCAGGGCAATCTTCGGCCCCATGCCGATCAGAAGCAGCAGGAGAAGTTTTCCGACGAGTGCGGCATCGATGACTGTGAAATCCATGAAACGTGCCCTCTAAATTTGTGATGCGGAAATCGAGACGAAGAGAACCAAACGAACTCGTCAGTTTTTCTGCGAGCACTCAGCGCGGGCATACGTCCCAGAAGCCCGTCGTCTTGGCGGGCGAGGTGTAATACCAGCATTGACCAGATTGCGGCGGCGTGCCTGCCAAGGACACGGCGGCAGCTCCGGCGACGAAGCCGATGGCAGCACCCGCGGCGATGGCGGTGCCCGGACGCCAGTAGCGGCGAGGGGTGACGACGACGACGCCGCGCCGGACAGGCGGGCGAACGGCGGGGCGGGTGCTTCCGACTGCGGCGCATCCCCGCGGTCCGCAGGCTGCAGCGCCGCAGCCTCTCGGACCACATGCCGCCACGCCACGACGGGCAGCTTCGGCCGTTACGGGAATGAGGACGGGCGCGCAGACCGTCATCATGACCGCAAGTGTCGCAAGCATGTGCGACAGGATGACCAGGATCTTCATTTCATTTCCTCCCATTGTTCTCGTGTGTCGTTCATTTCCTCGAAGATGCCGCCCTCAGGCCGGGTTTGCGGCGGCGGCCGCGTTCTGTGCTGCGAGCGTCTGCTGGGCAGCGGCTGCAACAGCGTCGTCCTTGCCGCCGGAGACCTGAACTGTGGGCACAGCGAGCTTGATGCCGTTTTCGTTGAACGCCTCATGGATCATCCGCAGAGCCCGACGCTTCAGCGTGAACTGCTGGCCGGGAAGCGTCATGACCTTCATGCGCAGGAGCAGGCCGGAGTCGCCCAGGCTGTCGATCCCCTGCATCTTCAGCGGCTCGATCGTCGTCGGCTTGAACTCCGGATCCTCGAACAGCTCCAGGCCGATCTTCTTGATGATCTTGCGGGCCTTCTCGATGTCGGAATCGTAGGTGATGGTAATCGTCATCTTCTCGATCACCCAGTCGCGGCTCATGTTCTGGACTGCTCCGAGCTCGCTGAAGGGGACGATGTAGACCGCGCCGCGGTGGTGCCTGAGCTTGATCGATCGCAAGCTGAAGGATTCGACGGTGCCCTTGTAGCTGCCGCTCTGGATATATTCGCCCACCCGGAAGGCGTCGTCGAGCAGGTAGAACATCCCGCTGATCACGTCCTTGACCACCGTCTGCGCGCCGAAACCGATCGCAACGCCGACCACGCCGGCGCCAGCGATCAACGGGCCGATCTCCACGCCGAGCGACGATAGTGCCATCATGATCGCGACGGCAACGAAGAGGATCATCAGGAAATTGCGAAGGATCGGCAGCAGGGTTCTGAGACGTGTGCGCCGCCGCTCCCGTTCGCTGCCGACTTCGAGGACGGCTTCGGTGTCGCCGAGCTTGCGATCAATCAGCACTTTGACAACGCTCCAGGCAAGGTCGACGACGAGCAGAATGATGCCGGCGCTGAGGAGGCCGCGCACAAGGCGCAGAAGCGGCGAATCCTGCATCGTCATCTGCGTCAGCCTGATATCCAGGGCGTTCGCCAGCAGAAGAATGGCGCCGACGATCAGTGCCGCCCTGATGCCGCGCTCGACGATCACCGAGACGACGGTGCCTCTCTTATGGCCGTCCTCTTCGTCCTCGGAAGAGCGCAGGATATTGTCGACCGACGCCTTGGTGAGGGCGATAGCGCCGGGCAGTGCGGCACAGACCACCGCGATCCAGAACAGCCTCATCGCACCCACCACCCACAGCAGCCAGACGGCAACGAAGTAGACCGTCCAGAGCCAGTTCCGCGCCCGCAGGCCGATGCGGCTGGCCTGGCCGGCCGTCAATCCGGACGGACGTCTCCAGACGGCTTCGATGCCGATGACGAGGAGCACGAGGCCGAGGACATAGGCCACGAGTTGCCGGGCCGGGACGGAAAAACCGAGTGTGCCGAGCAGGCGGATGGTCACCCAGCCAAAGGCATACCAGCCGACGAGATAGCCGAGGCGTTTCGCCCAATGGCCGGCGGCATTCTTGGTGATCGGTACGACACGAAACCGACCTTCTTCCTCTGCTCGCGGTGCCAGAAGCACATCGAAAATGGCGCTTGCCAGACGGAAGATCACGATCGCAAAGAGGTAGCCGACGACGATTTCCCGGACGATCGGCGGCCATTGGAACAAGAGGAAGAAGCCGATGCTGCCGAGTCCGAACGACAGGACGAAACATGCCGCCCACAGAAGCCTCGCAGCCAGTGCGATCACCCTCTGGCGAACCGTGGCGAAGGGCGCGCGTGTCATCCATGAGCGCCAGCCGGCGCTGATCCACCACAACAGCCATTGCGCAGCCAGCCCGACGGCAACGAAGGCAGCGACCAGGAAGATCGGCCGCGTTCCGCCGTTCGCCTGGACGTCGCCTTGGAGCATGGCCGCGCCACGCATCGTCTCGGAGGGAAAGGATTTGATAGCTCCGAGAAGGCTGGAAACATGGACACGGAGCCGCATCGCAAATTCCGAGAACGAAGGGTCGGCATTCGGCGTTGCGACAGGCGGTTCCGTGACGGCCCGGGCTGCTTCCGATTGCTGCTGCAGGAAGCGCTGGACATCCGGATCCGAGAACATGCCGATAAAGCGCTGGACACTTTCAGGCTGCGGGCTCGCAGGCGTCGCGCTCTGGGCCGCGGCAATGGAGGCACAAAGGAGAATGGATACCAGGGTGGCCCCGATGAGAAGCGGCCTGACCATGCGGAGTTTGGAAAGTAAAGGCATCGTCTATCCTGATCTCGATGAAGCTGTTGCCGGTTGCTGAAGCGCTATTGCCTACATGACTCCTTCGATCGGCCCGCGGCAGTGCACTCGGACGCCTTCGGTCGCGTACCCACAGGACCCGTGAGGCCGCTGACCTGGCCGGCGTAATTATCTCTGGTATCCGCATCGACGACGGCGACCGGGGCGGCAAGGATCAGGCCGGCTGCGCTGCCCGCGGCGGCCGCCGTGCTCGTCGTCGCGGCGAGGATCTTGTCCCCGAGCCCAACCTTGCTGTCGGTCAGCGTCTGCCCGTCAGAAATGCGAGCCCCTATGAGCTGAACGACCTCGGGCGATTCCGCGAATTTTCCGTGGTTCAGCCTGTCGCCCGCCTTGACCTTGGTGAGGTCGATGACCGTGATCTGGTTGTCGGCCAGTTCCTTCTTGAAGGGGGCCTGCTCGGGATCGATGGCGCCGAGTCTGGCGACGTCGCCCCATACCCTGCGCGATACCGCGAGCGCGCGATCGTCTCGCGAAACGAACAAGGTGAAATTCGGATGCTGCTTGCCCATGTCGACGATCTGCTGGCGGAAGACATCGACATCCACGTCGGGCGAGGCCAGCATGACATTCTTGAACTTGGCAGGGAGGCGGCCGTTGCGGATCGCCATCTGGCGAAGCGCTTCCAACGCCAGCCAGTTCCCCATGGAATGCGCCAGGATCGAGACTTCCTTCACCTCTGGATCCCTCGCGAGATACTGGAAGAGCGTCTCCAATGCGTTGCGCGTGTAGTTGGTGCTCTCCCTGTCGTAGCCATAGGCAAGTAGACTGCCGCGCGACGGCCATGTCACTAACACGGGCGCGCTGTGCACGCCGGAATCCTTGACAATCTGAGCGAAGCGATAGACGGAATCTTCGAAACGGTTGTTGAAGCCGTGGATGAACACCAGCACGCTGCGGTCGCGGCTCTTCCTGACAGAGGCGCTCAGCCATTTCTTGGCGTCGTCGCGTGTGATCTCCGCGGCTTTCAAGGTTGCGAAATCCGTTGCTGGATTGGATGGAAGTCTTCTCGGCCAGGCGACTTCGCCGATCTTGCGGACGTTCGCAGGCGGGATGGATACGGTGATGTCGGCAAAGGCCGGGGCGAGTGCACGCTCGCCTGTGAACATTTCGCCTTGGATCGTGGAGCGGCCGCGCGTCGTGGTCACGAGCATGTCGACCTTGGCGGCGTTCGGCGCGCTATCGGCAACCGGGATGAGGACGTTCTTCGGGTGGCCTCCGCATCCGGCCAATGCGCAGAGCAGCAGCAGAGCCGAGATCCATTTCAAACCCGGGGAAAGGCTTGGTTGAATTCGGCCGTCACGACATTTTGCTGTGCTCACTGGCGTTCCTCATAGCCCTGTCAAATTGGTACGGGCCTCGACGCCGCACGCCGCGGCGGTCGAAGTCGGCACTGAGGCCAGACTATGCGAAGACGAGATGGCGTGCCCGTATGATCGGGTATGTTACGGTCGGGAAGACAGTATCAGCGGGGTTGCAGGTCCGAGGTGGCGGCGGTCGACGCGATTGCATCGGGATCGGGCACCGTCATCCCCGCCTTGCGAAGTCCTTCGATCAGACGATCGCGATCTTCGGGCTGCATGTTGCGCATTGCGAGTTCGGTGACGATGTTCGGCAGGAAGTCGGGTCGCATGCTGACGAACACCTGTCCTTCCCGGCGGGCGTCGTCCATCATGCCAGCCTCTGCGTAGATGACGGCGGCGACAACATGGAAGAGAGGGAACTTCTGCATGTTCGCCTGTCTGATCTCCAGCACGGCAGTGTGGTTGTCGCGGAGCATATAGGCGGCCAGGGCTCGTGTTCCGTGGTAAAAGCCGCCGCTGCCAGGATTGAAGGCGATGGCCTGGTCCAGCAGGCTTGCTCCACGTTGCCACTGGCCAGCGATCGCAAGCCGAGTTCCGAACTCGCCCATCAGTTCGGTGTCATTGGGGTTGGTGGCGAGCGCCTGCTCGCCCACACGCAGTGATTCAGCGAGCTGCCTGTCAAAGAACAGCGCCGTCATCAGTGCTTGAAGTCCGCGTGTATTGTTCGGATCGATCTGCGTTGCGCGCCTGGCGGCATCGAGTGCACGCTGTATGGCTGTATCCTGGTCTGGTGTCGGATTGAACTTGTACCGGTCCTCATCGAGATAGACGATCGACAGCATTGCCCAAGCGGTCGCGTAGTTCGGAAACCGCGCGAGCGCGGCCTCGAGGCAATCCCGGACGCGCGCATGCGCTTCGGCGGTCAGTTCGGAACGATAGGCATAGAAGCGCAAAGTGCACTCATACGCACCGAGGTCATCCGGGGGCGGACTGGCGGCGTCGACCTGTGCCATGACCCCGTAGGGCTGGGCGATGGCGGTCGCGACCTTTCTGGCGACATCCGTCTGGATCGCAAACAGGTCTTCCGATGCGAGATCATTGTCATAGTTCTCCGACCAGAGGATTTCGCCGTCCGACGTATCGAGCAGCCTCGCGGTTACACGAAGGCGCTTGCCCGACGTGCGTACCCCGCCGGCAAGGAGATAGCGTGCGCCGAATTCGGCCCGGATCTCCGATGCGCCCACATCCGCTGGGAGGGACTTGGACGTTTCGCGGCCGAAGACCTTGATCTCCTTGAACCGTGGCAGGATGGTCATCAGCTCCTCAGTCAGGCCAGCTGTGTAGAGCTGTGCCTCCGGCCCTTCGCCGAGATTGGCAAACGGGGCCACGACGAGGGCCGGCCGATCGGGCGACAGGCTTGCAACGCGTTCGAGCGACGGAGCGGGAGACCGCGCCCCGATCCAATAGAGCGAAATAGCCACTGCAGCGAGCGCGGCAGCACCCGGCAACAAGACCCGCCTTGCGCGCCACCAGCGTCCGGGGCGAACCTCAAAGGGTGATGTTTCGCCAGCGTCTTCGTCTCCAATGTCGGCTGACGCCGGGCAGGACCAGGCGAAGGTTGGAACATATCCGCCCTTGGGGATGTCGATCCTGACCGGGTCATGCTGCCCGGCAACGAGATAATAGCGCTCGAGCGACCGCCGCAGCCGTCCGGCCTCGATCCTGACCACCGGGTCATCCTGGGTGAAGCCGGGATCCCGGCCGAACACCTCGATCGCGATCGAATAGGCTTTGATCCGGTTGCCCCGACCCTCGAGAGTTTCCGAGACGACATAGCGGAGAAACGCTGGCGCGCGACCGACGCCTGGAAATTCAGGGCTGGAGACGACACGTTCCAGTTGCTCGCTGATATCGTCGGCTTGAGGCGCCGGCCTTGAAGAAATGGATGCAGCAGACCCCTCTGCTGGTATCGATGTCTGCATGTCTGTCCCCAATCCCCCGTGGAGTCACATCACTGCCAGACCGTATGTTACGGTAACATACTCCACGAACCGATTGCCGTCCATGAAGATCGGGATCTGGCACACGTTGCAGTGGCGACGTCTCGAATGCCGGTAAGGAGTGGACCATGGACGAAGGCGTGACCGCAGTCCGTCGGCAGTTTCCAGCGAGGATCAGGGCGATCGACGATCTCTCTGCCCGCAGTGAGGATTTTCGGGAAATCTGCAGGGACTTTGCCGACGCCCAATCGGCGCTGCAGAAATGGAACGGCTCAACCGATCCGAAACGCGACGAGCGCGTCGTCGAATACCAGGAACTGATCGCCGAACTCTCCAAGGAGATAGAGGGCGCGCTTGACGCCTCGGTACCGCCAACGGCACGCTGACGAGGCGAGACTAAGCACGCGGCAAGCCATCGCCAGGCGTATGTTACGGTTACCTACTTGCGTTCCATCGCCCGGTAACGACCATCGCGACAGATGTCCGGCGCTGAAACTTTGCGCTTCCACGAAACGAAACGCCTCCGAAGGATATTGCCGTGGTTTCCGAAAACTTGGACGAGCCTGCCATTTCCCCAACGCCTCGGAATCCACTCCGCAGGATAGCACTCATCGTCCTCCTCCTGGCGCTCGTCCTGTTCGTCCTCTCCATCTTCATGGAGCGGCGCACGCCATCGACCTCGCAGGCTCAGGTCCAAGCCTATATCGTCGGCATCGCGCCCGAAGTTACCGGCCGGGTGGTGGAAGTCGGCGTCGCCGACAACTCGCGCGTCGAGGCCGACCAGATTCTCTTTCGTATCGATCCCGAGCGCTATGAACTCGCGGTCAGTGAGGCCGAGGCGAGCCTTGCAAGTGTCGGCCAGTCAATGGGCGCGTCAACGGCTGCTGTCGATGCGGCGCAGGCAAAGCTCGTAACGGCCCAGGTCGATCGGGACAATCTTCGCGAACAAGCCGCACGCGCCGCAGAGCTGCAAAAGAGGGGCGTGTATTCCAAAGCGCGGGCTGATTCAACCAAATCGGCTTTCGTTCAGTCAGAGGCAGCCGTCACCGGTGCTGAGGCTGAGCTGGCCAAGGCCAAGGAGCAGCTCGGGCCGAGCGGAAATGACAATCCGCAGCTCCGGGCAGCTCTGGCAGCGCTCGAAAAGGCACGACTCGATCTGGTGCGGACCACCGTTCAGGCACCTTCGGCCGGGGTCGTGACCAACCTCCAACTTACAACCGGTAAGGTCGTGTCGGCCGGACAGTCAGCCATGACCTTTATCGATGTCGGAACGATCTGGATCACCGCCGCCTTCAAGGAGAATAGCCTCGAGAAGGTGGCAGTTGGCAACCGGGCGGAAGTCCTTTTCGACGCGCTTCCCGGTCGGTTGTTTCCGGCGCAAGTCGAGAGCGTTGGTTTCGGCGTATCGCAAGGGAGCACGGACCCGAACACCGGATTGCCGACGATCCGGAGCGATAGCGGCTGGGTCCAGGAGCCGCAGCGGTTTCCGGTCCGCCTCATCATCGAGGAGGCGCAGCGGCCCAAGGGCGGCGTACGCTACGGCTCACAGGCGACCGTCGTCATCTACACCGGCGACAACCCGGTCACCAATGCCTGGGGATCGCTCTGGATCCGCATCATGTCGGTGCTAACCTATGTCCGCTGAGAGGAGCCCCGCGGTCGAGGAGCAGAAACGCAAGGGGCTGCGGGTCGCATTCGCGGTCTCCATCGGCTTCACGCTCGCAGTCTATGCCGGGGCTATCGTACCGTTCCTTGGTCCGCTCTTTGCCGCCCAGTTTCTGCTCGGAAGTTCGCGGCCGATGCCGCTCGGCAAGACTATCGGGGCGGCGATGGTCATCCTGATCGCAGGAATGGCGATGATGGTTCTGACCGACGTGCTCGGCGACCGTCCGGCACCCTTTCTGCTGATCCTGGGGCTGACCTATTTTGCGTGCTTCGCCGCACAGTCGACGGGAAAGGGAGGACCGGCCGTCTTTCTCGTGCTGGTCGTTTCGATCATCGTGCCTCTGCTCGGCATTCTGAACAAGGAGCTCGCCAATTCCATCCTGTCCATCCTGGTCGCCGGGGTGTTGTCCGGCACGGCTCTGATGTGGTTCGCCCATGCGATCTTTCCCGAGCCGTTTTCCCCGGAGGTTGAGGCGGTGGCGATCGACGAGCGGCCGCCGGCCTTGGGTCGGGCGCTGGCAAACACGGTCATCCTTCTGGGCTCCGTCGTGATCTGCCTGACGAGCGACAACCTGACCGCCGCGGCGGTCATTCCGATCACTGTTGCTTCGCTGCTCGGGCAGCTCGACGTTGCCGCGAGCGCGCGAGTGGCGATCGGGCTCGTGCTCGTCAACCTGTTCGGCGGCGTGCTCGCCTCCGTTGCCTATGCCGCGCTATCGCTGCGCCCCAATCTTTTCTCGATCTTCGTCATCGTTCTCGTCGTCGTCCTCCTCATCGGAGGGCGCGCGGCTGCTCGCTCGAAGGACGCCCCGGTTTTTGCCGGCGCCCTGACAACCTTCCTGATCCTGTTCGGCCTCGGGGTCTCGCCTCTGCCGGGGAGTGCTGCAGAATCCTTCGCCACCCGCATCGTCTATGTCGCAGCAGCCTTGATCTACGCGCTGCTGTTTGCCGTCATCCTGTGGCCGCGGGCCGCGGAAACGAAGAGGATATCGGTATGACTCAGTCGTACTCTGAGAGCACGTTACCTTGAAGAAGTCGGCTGTCTTCAGTCCCGCGATGTTCTTGGCGTTAGTCGCTTCGGTGGCCTCAGTAGACGCCGCCCAGAGAACAGAAGACTTCCTCAAGGCCCGCAAGCATTGCGAACTCACCCATCTGTGGAAGGATCCACCCGACCCCAATGGCTTCAGCGAATGCATGAAAGAAAGGCGCTATCGCCTCCATTTCTCGCCGACCTGCCAGACCGGGAGCCGCAGGGCGCAGTGCTACGACCTGCAGCGCTAACTGCCGACGCGTTAGCATCAGGTCTTTGCTTGCAACCCGGCGCAGAGGAACTGCCGCCCGTTATCGAGGCGCTCATTGTTCCCTCCCGTGGAAAGGCGGCCCATCAGGTTGCAGCCTTTGATACATACCGGCTGCGGTAGTCGTTGCGTTGAACGAGCATTGCGAGCCTACGATTGGAAAATGCGGCATTCCCGGTCACTTCCGGGCCGAGCCACGGCGGGCAGGGAGGTTGATCGCTTTCGTCGGCAAGCTCGATTTCTGCGACAACCAATCCGTCGTGGACGCCACTGTAGACGTCCACCTCCCAAAGGCAGCCACGATGGTTCACCTCATAGCGGGTCTTATCCACCACACTCGTTGCAAAGGCGATCATTTCGAGGGCATCGGCGTAAGGAATCTCATATTCGAACTCCTCGCGCCGCAGGCGCCCGGTCCGGAGTTTAACGGTCAGGACGGCGTGTGCCTTATCGATGATCCTGACGCGCACGAAGCGGTTCTTCTTCGCCAGCAGGTAGCCCTGGCAGAATGCGGCGCCCTTGGAAGCGTGGTCCCGCCAACTATCGTTTGCGACCAGAAATTTTCGCTCAATCTCTGCGGTCATTCTTGCCTCCCTTGTCGTTCCGAACCGCGACGAACCTGAATGAGGGTGCTTGACGGACTTCCCGACCAGGCACCGCCGTCCGAACTTTAATATCGAGTCGGCAGGGATGCAGCCTCCCTCCGCCGGATCGTGCCGTTGATCGCCATATGCCGACAAAACTCCGGGACGAAGATTGCTAGCGCTTCAGATCGAGGATCTGTCCCGACGCCCTGAGCTGCTCCAGCGTTTTACCGAGACAACTTCCACCGATCGGTTCGCCCAAGGCCTTGGCGGTCCCGCCGACAGATATCGTTCCGGCAAGCTTGCTCGGATTGACATAGGTGGCCACGCCATTCGCCTCCAATCTCGTGAGATAGAAGATCTGGTACAGGCCTTTATATTCGCAGGCTACGGCGATCGGAAATTGATCGAACGGCTCGGCCGCCTGCGCTCGCGAAACGGATATGCCGGCCAAGGGAAGAATGCAGGCAATGGCGACAGACAGCACACGGTCCGATGGATGGATCATCACACACTCCTGTTGATTGATAACATCGCCGCGCCGGACAGCTGGTCTGTTCCGGGCGGGCCTTCCTCCTGAAACTGCGGTGTCGTTCCCGCGCGGCTTCGACTATTGCATCTGCTCGGCGACCACATCCGGTACAATATGCCGGATGCTTTTGTCTTCGACGTAGTCAGCGGGTCGCTTTTGACGTTTCCCAAGGTCCGGTGCGTTGAACTTCATCGTTTCGTACGGAATCGACTTCAGGATGTGCGAGATGCAGTTGATGCGCGCGCGCTTCTTGTCGTCGGACGGCACGATCCACCATGGGGCGTGCTGGCGGTCCGTCGCCCGGATCATCTCGTCGTAAGCAACCGTGTAGTCCCACCACCGTTGGTACGACTCGATATCCATCGGGCTGAGCTTCCACTGCCGCAGCGGATCCTCGATCCGCCGCCTGAAGCGCCGATCCTGTTCCTTCTCGCCGACCGTCAGGAAGTACTTCAGCAGGGTGATGCCGCTTTCGACGATCGAGGCTTCAAAACCGGGAGCCAACTCAAGAAAGCGCCGGGCCTTTTTCTCGGAGCAGAATCCCATCACCCGGTCGACGCCGGGGCGATTGTACCAACTGCGATCGAATATGACGATTTCGCCCGCAGCGGGCATATGTGCGAAGTAGCGCTGCATGTACATTTGCGTCTTTTCGCGATCGGTCGGGGCCGGCAGCGCGACCACGCGAAAGACACGTGGACTGACGCGCTCGGTAATTCGCTTGATCATCCCGCCTTTGCCGGCAGCATCCCGGCCCTCGAAGATGATCACGACGCGAGCGCCCGATTTTTTCACCCAAGCCTGCAGATGCGCGAGCTCGACCTGAAGCTTTGCGATTTCCTTGTCGTAGTTCCAGGACTTCTTGCCTTTCATTTCGTCCACTTCGGTGTAGTCTTCCTGCCGCTTGTTCATCACGTCCTCCTTGCCCTTCACTGATGATCGCCGACCAAAGGCCGGTCGCTTCCTTCCCCAAGGCGCGCGGCACGCAGCGCGTCCTCCGTGTCGCCAAAGAACTTTCCGGCTCCGATGCCGTCGACGACGCCGGCGCGGCCCAGCAGCTCCGTGACCTCGGCGTTCAGATGAGCCACGCCGAAGACGATGCCCCGCCCGGAGAGGTTTGCCTGCACGGCATCAAGTGCTGCGGCCCCGGTGCTGTCGATATGCGCAATGGCGCTGGCGTCGAGGACGAACCAGCGTGTTTCGGCCGGCAGGCCGTCAGCGACGGTGCGCAACCGGATCCGGACATAATCGGCGTTGTAAAACAGCAGATTGCCCTGGACGAGACATATGGCGATGCCCGGAATGCCCCGGGCCTCCGGAAAGCGCTGCATGTCGTAGAAGCCATCGCGTCCGGCAATGCGGCCGAGAAGCGTGTCTTTCGGAAACATCGTCTTGCGCAGGAGATAGATCAGGGTTGCGGCGATCGCGACGATGACGCCGTTCAGGACTCCGAAGCTGATGGCTCCGAACATGGCGATGAGGGCGAAGACGAACTCCGCGCGGCTGATGTGCCATATCTTTCTCAACTCGCTGACGTCGATCAGGCTGATTGCGGCTGCCGCCAGGATCGCCGCCAGGGCAGGGATCGGCAGGATGCGCAGGGCGCCATTCAAGAACAGCAGCGCCGCCATCAGGGTCACGGCGGAAACGAGACCGGCTGCCTGCGATCTGCCGCCGACTGCAAGATTGATCGCTGTACGCGAGTCGGACACGGCGATGGGAAATGAACCAAACAGGCCAGGGGCGATGTTCGCCCCGCCCAGCCCAATCAGTTCCTGGTTGGCGTCGACCTCCTCGCCGGAGCGCGCCCCGAAGCTTCGTGCGGCGACGATACTCGAACCAAAACTGATCAGAAAGACGGCTGCCGACCCAAGGACGATCCTGTCCATGGGCATTTGAGAGAATGCATGGAGGGAGAATGACGGCAGCCCGGTGGGGAGATCGCCAACGACGCGGATGCCAGCGGCTTCAAAGTTGAAGATGGCGGAGAGAATGACGGAAACAACGACAACGACGACGGGTCCCGGTACAGGCAGCCGCGTGGCTTTCACGATCCACAACAGTGCGAACATGGCGAGCCCGAACAGCAATGTCGGCCAATGGATCAAGGCATTCTTGCGAATGATCTCGGCAATCGGCGGCAGGAGACCGTCGGACTCGATACGCACCCCGGTAAAGCGGCCGATCTGCCCGACAAGGATCGAGATGGATACGCCGGCAAAGAAGCCGACCAGAATCGGGCGGGATAGAAAGCTTGCGAGGACGCCTAGCCGCAGCAGCCGTGCTGCAAAATAGAAGGCTCCGACGCCGAGCGCCAGGGCAGACGCGATCGCAACCGGATCGGCTGATGTGCCGGCAGGTTGCGCGGCGATGACAGTTCCTATGACCGCCGCGAGAACCGCCATGGTCCCGGCGTCCGGTCCGACCACCAATAGCCGCGACGGCCCGAACAGAGCGTAGGCAACGGGCGCGACGATACTCGCATATATCCCCGTTTCCGGGGGGAGGCCGGCGATGGCGGGATAAGCGATCGCACTCGGCAGTCCGACAGCCGCAATCGACAGCCCCGCAGGAATATCGCTTCGCAGCCAGTCCGCGCGAAATCCTTCCAGGCCCCTGAATACCGGCATATGAAAACTTTGAAGCATGCCACTCCCCCCCGAAATTCATTCATCTGCTGAAGCGAACTCAGGCTACCAGTGGGGTGGCTTCCGATCGCTCCAGACTGGGCGCAGATTGGGCTTTGACGAAGATGGCCTTGCCAGCGTCAGCCGAAGGGTTGACCGCGGACGCTGACGCGCTGGCCGAACCCATGGCTGACGACCCGCATGGTTGCGCAGCGGCCTAGCCGACGGGTGCCTCCCAATTCAGGAAGAAGCCGATGTCGCCCGGCATACCGCCCGGAAAACTGATGACCATCGCTTTCAACTTGTAGCCGTGAGGCCGGGCCACTTCGACGAAAAGATCATATATTTCCTTGGCTTTTCCTTGAAGCGTCGTCGGCCACTCTGGCCGGGCACTGTTGATCGCGCGGCCGCTATCCGTGCAGAAGCTCGAGGGAAAGCTATAAACCATGGCCTCGGATTTGCCGTCGGCGGCTGCCTTCATGACGACGCGCCTGATAATGTCACGTTCCTTGTCGCCGACGTGTTTGCGGAAGAAGTCATCGACGAACTCCGCGTGTTTTTTTGCTTCACGCGCTTTGACTTTGTCATCACGCTGCATTTCTATCAGCTGCAGTTCCAGAGCTTTCTGCCTCAATTCGTCCGCGCTAAGCATCTGAGGATTTGACTTTTCACTTTCAGCCATGACGTTCCCTCCCACTGGTCCAAGGCCAAGACCAAAAATTACAGCATCGATAAGTCAAGCTAGACAGTATGATACTGTAGGTTCTGGTAACCTACCGCGCTGCCGATATTTTAGCCGTCAACCCTCCCACTGGGATGAATATGCGGCATGGGCGAAATGCATGAAGCAGGAGTGTTGTCGGCTCCATCTCGTTGACGTGCCGAGCCGGAGGCGGCAGGGCACCGCGCCACGACATGGAACGTTAGCCACCGGTTTCGAAACCGGGGTACAGCATCATTCCGCCGTCGACATAGATCGTCGCTCAGACGATGTAGTCGGTGAAATCAGACGCAAGCCGCACCGCCATCCGGCCAATCTCCTCCGTCTCGCCGATGCGCTTGTATGGAATGAGCTTCATCAGTTCGACGTAGGCTTCCGAGGTTTGCCACGCGCTGGATCGGCGTGCGAATGGCGCCTGGGGCGATGCTGTTGACGCGAATGCGCTTTCAGCGTGCCCATGACTTCGTGGTCAAGCGGCCCGCGGTCGATTTTAGCCTGCGCTCTGAACTCCGCTTTTGCAAGGGTGTTACTGTAACATACGTCCCAGATCAGTCCCACGACTACGCCTGGAGCTGTCTTTGCTATAAATTTGGAGCAAAAGACGGCTTGGCCGATGTTTAGCTATCAATCCTCCTCCACTCGGAGGAGTATGCGGCACGAGCGAAGATACAATAGTCGACAGCCTACACACCATGTCTGACCGCAAGGAGGATTTGAGATGGCTAGACCTCACGCATTGTTACTCGCCACAGGCTTGTTCCTGCCTTTTGCAGGTTTCCCGTTTTCGCCACATCCGACACCGATCGCCGCCGCGCAGGAGCCGACCCCTTCCAGTCCCGTCGCGGAAAAAGACGACGCGCCGGCGCCGTTGAGCGAGGATGAACTCGAAATCCTGGTGGCGCGGATTGCGCTTTATCCGGACGAACTGGTCGCGCTCGTCACATCGGCGTCGCTCTATCCGCTGCAGGTCGTGGAAGCAGCCCGGTTTCTCGAAACCTTGAAGAAGCAGCCCGAGCTCAAGCCGAAGACGTCGTGGGACGGCAGCATCGTATCCCTGTTGAACTATCCCCAGATCGTCACGATGATGAGCGACGATCTGGACTGGACGCAGTCGCTCGGAGAGGCGCTCTCCTACCAGCAGAAGGACGTTTTGATCGCCATACAGCAGCTGCGCGACAAAGCGGTCGCCGACGGCATCATCAAGACGGACGACAAGATCAAGGTCAGCCAGGAGAACGACAACGTCGTGATCGTCTCCGCCAGTCCTGACAAGATCTACGTTCCGCAGTATGCGCCGGAGATGCTGTATGAACCGAATTATGTGGCCGCGCCGATCGGCTACTATTCCGAGCCGTATCCGAACTACTACTATCCGACCGCCACATTTTTCGCGGGTGTGGTGACGGGAGCGGTGTGGGCCGCTGCCGTCGACTGGAACCGTTGGGGCGTATGGGGCGGTCGCTGGAACGGCAACGTCGATATCGACTGCAACAATTGCCTCAACAACATCAACGGCAAAATGAATATCAACGACGTCGACTGGAAGAATGTCGACCGCAGCAAGATCGGGTTCGACGGGGCGCAGTTCAACAATATCGACCGCGGCTCCTTCCGGAGCAGTATCGAGGCGAATGCCGGCAACAGGGTCGGAGCTAGAGGCAACGACCGTGCGAACACGATCCGCGACCAGCCAAGCAAAATCAGCGTCAACGATGTCCGCAAGAGCAAGATCGATGCGGACAGGATAAGTGCTGCCCGCAGCAATGCAGGCAATATGGGAGCGGCTCCTGGTGGCGGGAAGGGAGCGCAGGCTGCACAGAATCGCAGGCCCGAGGCAAGGACGCCGAACAGGGCGGCCGAAAAAGCAAGGCCCGGGGTCAACGCCAAACGTCCGGTCGCAAAGCCGAAGCCTGCGGCCCGGGTCGACAGCCGGCCGAGAAAGCCGTCGGCCCTCGGTCAGGTCGACAGCGGCAGGCGCGCTGAGATGCAGTCCAACCGCGGCAGACAGGCCATGGCCGGAGGCAATCGTGGCGGCGGTAGAGCAATGCACGGCGGTGGCGGCGGCCGCGGCGGTGGTGGACGCGGCGGCGGTCGTCGGTGACGGAAAGAAGGAGGAAAGTCATGACCAAGTCAGTCAGAAACATGCTTCTGGGTTCGATGTTCACTCTAGCGGCTCTCGCCACCAATCCGGTTCCGGCATCTGCAGCAGAACCATCCGATGCAACCGTCATCTCGGACTTCGCTTCACAGAGCGATCCCCCCGTATTCGAGACGCCGGAACAGGCCGTTGACGCCTTCAAAGCGGCCTTGGCGTCTGATGATTTCGACAAGTTCGCGGCGCTGCTGGGTATTGATGCAGCGAAAGCGAAGGCAGGCGAAGGCGTGATGGACACCTACGCACAGATTCGGGACGGCACAAGCAAGAAGATCGTCGTGAAGGACGTCGATGACCGCAAGATCATCGAGATCGGCGACAAATTATGGCCTCTGCCATTTCCGATCGTGAAGGGCGACGATGGCAAATGGGGCTTCGACACCTATGCCGGGTTCGAGGAGATCATCAATCGTCGCGTCGGCGAGAACGAATTGCAGACCATCGACACGATGAAGGCCTATGTCGACGCCCAAAAGGAATATTCTTCCGCCGACCACGACGATGACGGCGTCCTGGAATATGCTCAGAAACTGATCAGCAGCGACGGCAAAACCGACGGGCTCTATTGGTCGCCTGATCTCGGCGAGGGCGATAGCCCGGCGGGCAATGCCCTGGAAGACAATGCTGCGCTTGACAAGGCGAAGGCCGGCGAGGGCTATTACGGCTATCGCTACAGGATCATCGACGGCCAGGGGCCGAACATCGCGGGTGGAAAGTTCGATTATGTGATCAACGGCAATATGATCGCGGGATTTGCCCTTATCGCCTGGCCGATCCGATATGGCGAAACCGGCGTGCACACATTCGCAGTCAACGCGAACGGCACGGTCTACCAGGCCGATCTCGGCCGGGAGACCGAAAAGATAGCTGCCGGTGTCAGGACCTTCAACCCAGGTGACAATTGGGACGTGACTGCTGATTGAACACGGTCGCGGATGTTTGGAACCAAGTCCGCTCCACCTCGTTGCCGCTTCGTATCTGGCAATGATGCAAAGGAGGAAACGATGATTTCTGCAGATCAGATCCGTGAACATATGGAAGTTCGGGCTGCCGACGGCACCCATGTCGGCACAGTCGATCATCTCGACGGCCCCACGCGCATCAAACTGACGAAGACCGACTCGGGGGATGGAAAGCACCACTTGATCCCGCTCGATTGGGTCGATCACGTGGACGCACACGTCCATCTGTCAAAGAACGCCAGGGATGTCCGAAGCCAGTGGGCCACCATCAACTGACCGCCGGTCGGCTGCGGCTTATGGGCCGCAGCCTCCTTGAACAGGATGGTTAGAGCATGATGTCGTCCGAAAACCGCTCACACTTTTCGGCATCATGCTTTTAAAGGAACCCGCCATATCGAAGCAATTGAAGAGGGGCGATGAGGTCAGCTGGAATACCAGCCAGGGAAAGACCAAGGGCAACGTGATTAGGAAGCAGACCAGCCAGACGAAGATCAAGGGTCACACAGTGAAGGCCACGGTGGCAGAGCGCAGTATATCGTCGAAAGCGAAAAAACGGGAAAGTGAGCCGCGCACAAGCCCTACGAACTCAGGAAGCTCTGACGACCGCGGGCACTTTATTCAGATACAAGGAGATCGAATATGCCAGCCAAGTCGAAAGCCCAGCAAAAAGCTGCGGGTGCCGCGCTCTCGGCAAAGCGCGGCGAGACGCCGAAGAAGGAGCTCAAGGGCGCTTCGAAGCAGATGGTCGAGTCCATGAGCGAAAAGCAACTCGAAGAGTTTGCCTCGACCAAGAGAAAGGGCAAACCGGAACACGCCTCGAAATAGACGGCGAAATCATGGCGTCCCCGGCTCAGGTCGTCGTCGATTGTATGGAAAATTCCGCGACGTCGTGCGACTCGGAGACGGCGGCCAGGATTGTGCGGGCGGATGCGTCTGGATCTTTCGTGAGCCAGCGCAATTCGAAGGCCGCCCCGATGCGGCCGTCCTCGGTCCGTTTCAGCGATCCGAACAGCGCGCTGCATTCGAGAGGGCTAAGCACATCCGACAGATCGGGAATACCGGAGTTCGGACAGTAGATCACGAGCGTTGCCTTGCGTTCGGATCGCAGCCACGTGTCCAGTTGCTTCATCGGCGACAACACGATGAAGGCTACCAGGGTGGCCACCGTCCCCGTCACGATCTGGCCGCCGCCGAAGCAGAGGCCGACGACGGTCATGAACCACATGGTCGCGGCCGTCGTGACGCCCGTCATCGTGTCGCCGCGCCTCAGGATCACTCCGCCGCCGATGAAGCCGACGCCCGTGAGCACGCCGAGGGGAAAGCGCAGCACGTCCATTTGCGTGAAAAAGTTGAACGTTTTTCCGTAGGTCGATAGAAGGAGATTGGCTTGGATCATCGCCAGGCAAGCGGCAAGCGCCACCAGGATCGTAGTCCTGAAGCCTGCGGCGTGACCGCCGCGCTCGCGGTCGAGACCGATGAGGCCGCCGGCGACCACCGTCAGTACGATCCGTGCAGCGATGTCCCACCAGCTTGGTGTGAGCGGCATCGCGTCGGTCAGGAGTGAAGGCATCGTCTGACCCTGACGGTGTTGCCGCTCCTTCGCTGCTGGCGGGGCATTCGTTCCTCCTGCGCTACAGTGCCTCCGGATGAGATAAACGCAATGTCGGCCAGGACGTTCCCTTTGCTTCGGGGTCGTAGAGGTTTGCCCAGATGGCAAGATTGGCGGTTTGTCGGCGCTCGGTGTATGCTTCCGAACCGGGGATAATCCCCCACCAACCTGCGCGTGGCGTCTAAAACGGAGTTCGAGATTGGCCGTCGCTTTCACCAAGGAAGAGAGTTTCGAAACCGCTTCGGAAACCCTGCTGCCCGATCGTCCGATTTCGCCGCATCCGAACCTCGTCACGGAAGCGGGATTGAAGGCTCTAGAATTGCAGTTCCTGCAGGCTCGCGAGGCTTATGATGCTGCGAGCCCCATCGAAGACGTGAACGAACGGCGGCGGCAGACGGCCAATCCCTTGCGTGATCTTCGCTACTTAGCCGCAAGACTTCGCACCGCTCAGCTCATGCCTGCCCCTACGTCAATCGATACCGTCGCCTTCGGCAGCACGGTGACTTTCCGTCGTGACGACGGGCGTGTGCAGACCTATCGCATTGTCGGAGAGGACGAGGCCGATCCGAAGGCCGGGTCCATTTCCTATGTCTCCCCGGTGGCGCGGCTGCTGATGGGCAAGGCTGTCTGGGATATGGTCGAGACAGGCGGCCAGGAACTGGAGATCATCGCCATCGCATAGGAGTGGTCTATTCGCGTAGCCACCATTTTGAGTTCAGCCGCTTCAACCTCGTCTTCCAGTTCGTCGGATCAGCTTGCCTCTCTTGAGGCGCAGCTTGCCGAAAAGCAGGCAGCCCTGTCGGAAACGCAGGACGAGCAAGAGAAGGCTACGATCGAAAAATCCATCGCGACGCTGGAAGCGAAGATTGCCAAGATCGAAGCGAGCGAGAGCAGCCAAACTCAGGCGTCTGCTGCATCGAAGCCTGCCGATGGCGCTCCGAAAGAACTTTCCGGCGAAAGCGAGTGTATCGGCACGACGAATTTTGACGAGACCAGCGAGTTCGGCAGCCGCACGGCTTACGTCTGATAAAAGCGACCCGTTCAGCGGGATGATGCTGCATTTTTGAGTGATGCATCAAAGGCGGCGCTTGGCCACGGTGACGACTTCGCGTGTCAGATCCGCCAGACGGTCGGCGGCGAGGCGATTTATCTGCCAGTAGAGCGGGACATCGAGTGGCGTGTCGGGCACCAGCTCGATCAGCCGTCCGGATGCGAGGTGCTCGCGGGTCAGCTGGGTCGGGTTCATTCCCCATCCCATGCCTGAAAGGCTCGCCTCGACGAAGCTCTGCGGCGACGGCAGCCAGTGGGTGGGATAATCGAGATCGCGTTCGAATGTTCGCCTGATCCAACTGCTCTGTAGCCTATCCTTTTGATTGAATGTCAGCGCCGGAGCGTTGCGGATCGCCTCTGATGTCACGCCCTGCGGAAAATGGCTTGTGACGAAGTCGGGGGTTGCCGTTGCATGGTAGCGCAGAACGCCGAGGGCAAAACGCCGGCATCCGCGGACCGGTTTTTCCAGGCTGGTGACGGCGGCGATCACCCGACCGCGCTGCAGCCATTCGGCGGTATGGTCCTGGTCGTCGACGGCGACATTCAGCAGATAGGAAGAGCTTTTGGAAAAATTCGACATGGCCTCGACGAACCATGTTCCGAGGCTGTCGGCGTTCGTCGCGATTTGAAGCGTGACCCTTTGGCGTGGTTCGTCGGGATCGACGAGGGCGGGCAGTTGCCCGAAGAGTTCTGCTTCGAGCATGCCGACATTCTCCATATGGCGGCAGAGCCATTCTCCCTTTTCCGTCGCCGTGCACGGCGTGCCTCTGACGATGAGGACGACGCCGAGACGCTCTTCGAGTTGCTTCACGCGCTGCGAAATGGCCGAAGGGGTCACGTTCAAGGCGGTCGCAGCTCTTTCGAAGCTGCCTGTCTGGACAATAGTTGCGACGGCGCGAAGAGCGGGATAGTCGAGCATGGATTAGTTTCACTTAATCTGGGTAAGTTAGATTAATTAGCCTAATTCTCGAAATGGCGATAGCGCAACCTCACCGAAATGAGGGGCGTTAGCCGAAGAGATGAATTTTTCGATCTATGGAACCGGCCTGATGATGGGCCTCAGCCTGATCGTCGCCATCGGCGCGCAGAATGCCTTCATTCTCCGTCAGGGCTTGCGCAACGAACATGTCTTCGCCGTCTGCCTCGCATGCGCGGTATCAGATGCCGCGCTGATCGTGCTTGGCGTGACCAGCCTCCATCAAATCGCCAGGTTCATGCCCTGGCTCGATCCCGTCATGCGCTACGGGGGAGCTATGTTTCTGGTCTGGTACGGGGCAAGAAGCCTCTATTCCGCCTTGCGGTCGTCCGCCGCTCTCACGGCCGCGGAAGCCAAGCCATCGAGCTTTCGGCAGACGCTGGCAACCTGCCTCGCACTCACCTGGCTCAATCCGCATGTTTATCTCGACACCGTGGTGCTGCTCGGCACGATATCGACACGATATCCGGGAGAGCAGGCTTCTTTTGCGGCAGGGGCGGTGACGGGGTCCTTCCTGTTCTTCTTTTCGCTCGGATATGGCGCGAAGCGGTTGCGGCCGATCTTCTCGAAACCCTCGTCCTGGCGCATGCTGGAAACGCTCGTCGCTTTCACGATGTGGATCATAGCGTTCAAGCTGCTGGGCGGGTTGTGACCGCCGTTCGGCTGTCGGTCGGCCGCTGCGGCGCAGGTCGAGCGGACGTTGCAAGTGGACCGGCATCGATCTGTCCAGATCCTGTGCGGGTTCAAACCGATGAAGCGTCTCTACCGCGTCCCATCGCACGCGCGGCGCTCCGGGACGGTCAACTCCATCTCGCGCTGACAGTCTGCCAGCAGATGTGGCGGAAAGCGCCTTAGCTCCCGGAGCGCATGCTCATGGTTGGCATCCCTGCGCCTCTGCGACTTGAATGCGGAAAGGGCCTGTACGATATTCCAGATGCTTGTTTGAGACATGTCGGGCCTCCTTTGCTGCATTTAGCTGCCGACACTCGAAATATGAGGGTCAATTGACATTCAATCAAACAAAATGATATGGGGTTATAAATCAGAAAAATTGAAAGATGCGACGATGAGCATTCCCTTTCGCCGTCCCATTCCGCTGCTTGACAATGAAGTGCTGCGTACCTTCGTGGCGATCGCCGAAACAGGCAATTTTTCGACCGCCGCAGAGGCTGTCTTCCGCACGCCGTCGGCGGTATCGATGCAGATTAAGAAGCTTGAAGAACAGCTTGGGGCGACGCTTTTTCTGCGCGACGCCCGCTCGGTGTCGTTGACGCGCCACGGCGAGATGCTGCTGTCCTATGCCCGCAACATCCTGGCGCTGTCGAACGAGGCAGTGTCGCGCTTCATCATGCCGGAACTCAGCGGCGTCGTGCGGCTCGGCGCGCCAGAGGATATCGGCGAACGGCTGCTGCCGAGCATCTTGAAGAGTTTCGCCGAGAGCTATCCCGGCATCATGGTCGATGTGACCATCGACATGAGCATCGGGCTGAAGAAGCGCATGGAGGAGCAGCGGCTCGACCTGGCCTTGATCAACTGTGCGACACGGCCGTTCCCGACGGGCGGTGAGGTGGTGTTCCGCGAGCGGCTGGTCTGGGCCGGCGCCAAGTGCGGTTCGGCGCATCGGCGCGATCCGCTGCCGATCTCGATCTGGGAAGACGGCTGCATCTGGCGCCAGGAGGCACTCTCCCAGCTCGAGCGCAACAAGCGGCATTATCGCGTCGCCTATCTCAGCGGTCACACGATGGCGCAGCGCGCCGCCGTGCTTTCCGATCTCGCCATAGCGCCGTTGCCGCTGTCCTATGTCAACGAGGACATGGCGATCCTCGGGCCTCAGGAAGGGCTGCCGGAGCTCGGCGCCTTCGATATCCGCCTGCTGACCGCCTCGCAGGTATCGGGGCCGATCGAGACGGTGGCCGACAGCATTCGCGGCGCCTTTGCCGAGAGAGCGAAGGCGGTCGCCGCCTAGCGCATAGTCCCCGAAGATCCGATTCGATTTTTGGGAAAGGATTACGCGCCGATTGCGTTGTGATAGGGCGTCCTTAGCGCTAGCTGGTATCCTTCCAACCCGTGAACCTTTTGGTTTGTCGCGCGTTATTGGCGCGGACGGCATTTGTCGCCGTTCGGGGTAGATCTCAAACAAGGATATCCGAGATGACGACAACGGCCAAAATTGCCGCAGCCTTAATGGTTCTTCTTGCCCTTTCCTCCTGCGGCAACACGATCCGCGGCATAGGAAAGGATACGGCAAATACCGTGAACGCGACGCAGGACGCTGGCCGCTCAGTCGACCGCGCCGCGAAGAAGTAGCGACGGTTCAGATTCCTGCCGGGATTGCCGGATCATCCTATCGGATGACCGGGGGGTAAACCTTTTCCAACCCGCCGGATCGGTCGAGACCGGTGCGGAAGGCCTGGTAGGCGGGATGCTGGCCGGAACGGGCCGTTTCCATCAGCCGGATCTGCAACCGGTCCGGAGCCTGGCTTCCGAGCCAGAATCCTAGATTGTCGAGCTTCAGCGAGTTCAGGAAACGCGATCCGGCGGCAAGATCGAGATGGCGGCGCAGGCCGTCGAGCAGATTGTCGTCCTGGGCGGCGTTTTCCATGAGCAGCGCCAGGTAGGACTTGTCGGTCTCCGACAGCGCGGCGAGCTTTTCCGCAACGGTATCGCGGTCGGGAAAGGGAATCATCGAATCGTCCATGCTTGATCGTGTTTTGGCCGTTATAAGCTCGCCTTGATCTTCTCGGCTACATCGGCCGGCACCCATTTCGTCCACAGACTCTCGTAATTGCGAAGGAAATAGATCGCGGCATCCTCGTTGCTTTCGCGGTTTTCGTCCTGCCAGGCGAGCACCTGGTTGATCGTCGCATTGTCCCATTTGCGGGTCTTGAGATAGGCCGTGACAGGTCCGGCACGGCTGGCGAAGGACCTGGTCATCAGTGTGAAGGCGCGCGAGACCGGGTAGGAGTTGAGCTCGGGCCTGGCGCAGCCGGCAACCGCGGTACAGCGGTCCCATTCATTCTTGTTGTGGCCGACGCCGAAGCTCAGGCGCGTCATGTCGTATTTGCCGAGGATGGCGGTCGGCGCCCAGTAATAACCGAGCCAGCCGATCTTGTTGTCGAAGGCGCGGGCAATCGACGAATCGAGCCGTTCGGGACTGCCGGTCTCGACGAGTTCGAAGCCCTTCTTGTCGGCGGCAAGCGCCTTGAACAGGTTGGTGGTCGATATCTGGCAGCTCCAGTCGGCGGGGCAGTTGTAAACTGCGCCTTTCGACGGGTCGTCCTCGGCGGGGAAGAGTTCGGGATGTTTTAGCGCGTCCTCGACCGAGCGGATGTCGGGGTGGGCGTCGGCGATAAATTTTGGAATCCACCAACCCTCGACGGCGCCGTCGGCCAGGATTTCGGCCCCCTGTACCAGCCGGCCGCTGTTGACAGCCTGATCGAGCAGGGACCTGACGGAATTGATCCAGTATTCCGAGGCGATGTCGGGGATGCCTTTCTCATTCATCGAGGCGAAGGTCGGCAGGGTGTCGCCATCGACGATGGTGACCGAGCAGCCGTAGCCTTTTTCCAGGATGATCTTGTCGAAACTCGCCGCAATGCCTGCTGAGGCCCATTTCATTTCGGCGATCGAAACGCTGCCACATTCGGCGGCTTCGGCCGGCACGACGGTAGAAAGAGCCGCGGCAAAGACGGCCGGAATCAGAAACGTCTTCATCGTCATTCCCCGAATTCTTCTTAGGCGGACGTGCAGCAGGCTCTGAAATTCACCGACAAATCTCTCCGGCACCCGAAGGGAAAATGCCTGCCGGGCGATACGGCGACAGGCTTTCCGGTTCATGGGCAAGCCATGTTCAACAATGGCGCGTTATGACGGAGCCTACGCGTTCGCTCGCAGAAATCAACCATCTTCTGCTCATGGTTGCGTGACTAAATTATTGAATTCGAAGAATTTATGTCAGCATTCCGAAATTGGCGCTCTCGGGCGAAAAGCACGCTCTTGGCGATCGGCAGCGGATCTTCGGCAGAAATTTCGGCCAGAATGTCAAAAAAGATCAAAATTAACATTTGCGTAAGCCTTCAATAACTCTCCGGTAAGAATGTACCGTTATCAGTTGGGTCGTGGCAGCAATGACCGCCGCTTCTCCGGTTCAGGTAGTGCGTACCGGAGAAAGCGAGCTTCGCCGTGTAAGGGCGAAGACGCCTGAGTTTTTCGGCAAACCGCGCAGAGCCAAGGCCATGCGCGGTTTTCGCGTTTGCAGGACGGAACTTTAGGCCGAGTCTTGACCCGGGATCGCCGCCCATTGTAGGCCTCGCCTGAACGAGAGGCGAATGCGGGCCACCATGGCAAGAGCGATCATGCTGCAGGGAACCGGCTCCGATGTCGGCAAGACGGTGCTGGTCGCAGGGCTCTGCCGGCTGGCGGCCAATCGCGGCCTGACGGTCCGACCATTCAAGCCGCAGAACATGTCGAACAATGCGGCGGTCGCCGATGACGGCGGCGAGATTGGCCGGGCGCAGTGGCTGCAGTCGCTGGCTGCGCGCACGCCATCCTCGGTGCACATGAACCCGGTGCTGCTTAAGCCGCAATCGGAGAATGGCAGCCAGATCATCGTCCAGGGCAGGGTGTTCGGACAGGCGAAGGGGCGGGACTACCAGCGGCTGAAGCCCGAGCTGCTCGGCGCCGTGCTCGAAAGTTTCGAAAAAGTGGCTGCGGGTGCCGACCTCGTTATCGTCGAGGGCGCCGGATCGCCGGCCGAGATCAATCTCAGGGCCGGCGATATCGCCAATATGGGCTTTGCGACGCGTGCCGGCGTGCCGGTCGTGCTCGTCGGCGATATCGACCGCGGCGGCGTCATCGCCTCGCTGGTCGGCACGCATGCGATCCTCGAAGATGGCGACCGGGCGATGATTGCGGGCTATATCATCAACAAGTTCCGCGGCGACGTCTCGCTGTTTGAAGACGGCATCCGCGCCATTGAAGGCTTCACCGGCTGGCCGTGCTTCGGCGTCGTGCCGTGGCTATCTGGTGCCGCGCGGCTGCCGGCTGAAGATTCGGTCGTGCTCGAGCGGTTGGCGAGGGGCGGCGCGAGCGCGCTGAAGATTGCCGTGCCGGTGCTGCCACGTATCGCCAATTTCGATGATCTCGATCCGCTGAGGAGCGAGCCAGATGTCGAGCTGGTCTTCGTGCGGTCAGGCGAGCGGATCCCTGCCGATGCGAGCCTCGTTGTGCTTCCCGGCTCGAAATCGACGATATCGGATCTCGCCGACTTCAGGGCGCAGGGCTGGGACCGCGATCTCCAGGCACATGTCAGGCGCGGCGGCCGGGTGATCGGCATCTGCGGCGGTTACCAGATGCTCGGCGGCATGGTGCACGACCCGCTCGGCATCGAGGGCGGGACGTTCGAGGCGCCGGGGCTTGGGCTGCTCGACACCGAAACCGAGATGGCGCCGGAAAAGACCGTGCGCAACAGCCAGGCCTACTCGACCGAGTATGATGACGCGCCGCTTGCCGGCTACCAGATCCATCTCGGCATCACCCGCGGCCCGGATTGCGATCGGCCTTCGGCAATCATCGACGGCGCACCCGACGGGGCGCTGTCGGCCGACGGCCGGATCATGGGCACCTATCTGCACGGGCTCTTCGGCAGCGACACCTACCGCGCCCGGCTGCTTGAAAGCTTCGGTCTATCAGGCGAGCGGCGGAATTACCGCGAGAGCGTCGAGCAGGCGCTCGACGACGTCGCCGGGGAATTGGAACGTCATCTCGATCCGCGCTGGCTGGCCGGGCTGCTCGGCTAGGAAGTGCGTGCTTTTGGGATTCCCAAAATTCGCTTTGATGACCCGCTGGAAGGCTTGACGGCCGGCGCTTCATTTTGATTGTCAGGCATTTGGTTGCTCCCAGGTTGATGCCGGAAAACTCTAGCTTCGGGTGGTCCAACGTTTGGGAGCGGTTCAGTTCATACAGGCCCTCTCCAGCGTCGTGTCTATAGGGCTTCCCGTACGATTCGACAGCTTAGCGAACGCGCAAATAATCTGATCGAAAAATTATCTCACCGGAAGCGCTTGTTCCAGAACCGCGGCCAAGTCCTCTCGCCGCATCCTAATGGCAGGTGTCTCGGTGAGTGCGGAAAGCGTAAGATTGATAACCGCGAGCGCATAATCACAGTATAAGCTGGAGGGATCATTGTTGTATCTGATATCTGCCAAGCAGTGCGAGACTTTATCATCCTTCAACTCAGATCGAGCTACGCCAACAACGGTCCTGAAGTTGTCAATAATCTGCTGCGTTTGAGCCGACGATCGCATAGACACCCGTCCTCCGTTTCTTGCTTGGGTGAGTTTGCTTATAATCTCTTTGAAACCTGTTTTGTCATGGTAGTCGCGAGCGGCGACTTTCGCCTTCTTTTGTGTGAACAAAATCAGCCATCGCGTAGAACTACAAGCAGGGGAGTCCAACCCATCACGTGCCAGGATTGCGGTGTGGCATGCTTCGATCTCGCCTCCCTGTCCCGCTATAAGTGGAGCGAAATAAGGTGGCAGGGCTTCGTCCTCCGCGGCGTTCAAAGCCGTTGCAAGCAGCGCGGATAGAGCGATGATGAGCAATCCAGATTTCATTTTCCACCCTCTGCGATTTCGGGACCGTTTCACAATACCGAAGTAACTCAACAGTCAACAGCCTGAGCCGAAGTGACCGCGCTGCTGGTCAAATTCTATCGGGGCTCATCGAAGTCTTTCTCAACCTGCTCGTTTAGTCGGAATATCTGCGCATCGTCTTTCATTTCTGCGGCACTCTGCATTGCTTTCTCGTCGGCAGGCGAATGACGGTAAAGGCAGGTGTCATTCCCTCTTCGTCTACCCTGCGGTTGTCGTTGGCGGAGTCAGTGGCTAGAAATATCTGCCTGACTCGACTATTGGTTGATGTGGCAACGCCCCGGTTGGTCATCGCCGTCCATTTGCCCGATGTCCGACCATAAACCGCGTCGGTCACTTGGAGGTTCGGAAATTAGCAATCATATTCAGTGGCTTATAGAACATGGAATCACAGCCGAGCATATTGGCGAGCTGATAGCTGGATTGTGCGATCGACTGATCGCGGATGGCTTTCCGATCTGGCGGGGAAGCATCTCAATGCCGTCTATTCATCCCATGTATGGCGGCGTCTCGGCCAATTTCGTGCGCGGCGGTGCGACCACGATCGAGAATGCCGAGTATGGCAGTGCGGCAGTGCTGAATTTCGAGAAGACCCCGATCTATTTTCTTTTGGGCCGTGGCGAAACGTCAGGTCGATGGAACATCGCCAAGGGTGAGGGTGTCGATGACTACCCACAGCTTGCGGAATTCGCGCATGGTGGCGGCACGGATCATCTGGTCAGCCTGCTGGAGTTTCCGAAGGAGGCTGCGCTGCGCGGGGTCAGTCTGTCTCTTACAAGCGACAGGCCGGGCGGATTTTCTGATGACCAACTGGCGATCGTCGCGAAGCTCTTCCCGGCGCTGGGGCTGGCTTGTTATCGCATCGCGGCAACGAAAACCGCATCGGATATCCTTGCCGTCTATACAGGCGCCAAAACAAGTGCACGCATCCTTGCAGGCGATATTCAGAGGGGAAAGGGAGGGGCGATCAATGCTGCGATCCTGCTTGCGGACCTGAGAAACTTCACGGCGCTGACCGAGGTTTATCAGTCGGGCGAAATCGCCGGGTTTCTGAATGAACATTTCGAGCTGATCGGCTGGCATGTCGAGGAAAATTCGGGCGAGATCCTCAAGTTCATGGGCGATAGCGTGCTGGCGATCTTTCCGACCGATGCTGAAGATCCGCAAAAGGCCTGCATGGCCGCACTGGCTTCCGCAAGGAATATTCTAGAAGCCAACAAGGTGCTGAATGGTCAGCGGAGGAATGATGGAGGTCCTGACATCGGCGTCGATGTCGTGCTGCATCTTGGCGAGGTCTTCTACGGAAATATCGGCGCACGCGGCAGGCTTGATTTCACGGTGATCGGCAGCGCCGTCAACGAGGCTTCGCGGCTCGAAAAACTCTGCGGCGTGCTCGGGCACCATCTGCTGATGTCGGAGAGTTTCGCCGTCACCTCTGCCGTTGCCAGCGAATGTCTCGGCTCCTTCGAATTGCGCGGCGTTTCGAAGCCGGTCAACGTCTTCAAGCTGGCCGGCACCGACTGAGGACGGAGTGTTCCGACTTGCTCAGATCTCGCCTGAGACCTCACGGCGGCGGCGGTCAAGTTCTTCGCTATAGCGGCGCAGCGTGTAGCTTTCGCTGAGCTGGCCGATCACCTTGCGTTCGATCAGGTTGTTGACGACGGCGAGCGCTTCGCTTTCGCTCTTGTCGAAGATCGCCGCCGCCTGCCTGGCATTCATCTGCGGCTGCAGGAAATCGTTGCGGTAGTGGATGAAATCGGCAAGCGTCTTGCCCTCGTCCTGCGCATCGGTCGGATTGGCGTAGATCTCCGGCACCAGCACAAGGCCCGCATATTTGTCGCTCTCCTCGACGAGGATGACGCGCTGGGTCGAGCCGATCGGGAAGGCCTGCTTGAATTCCTCCAGCGAGATGCCCGCCCTTGCCGTCTTGACGTCGGCGCGCATCAGCTTGTCGACCGTCAGATTGCGGATCCAGCCGACATCATGGGCGCTACGGATGCTTTCGCCGCGCAGGTGGAAGCGCCATGTGGCGAAGGAGTAGCCGAAGGTCGAACGCACGACGAGCGAGGAGGTGATGACGGCGGCGAGCACCAGCGCCGTGATCGGAAAATCGCCGGTGATTTCGAGCGCCAGGAACGTCATGGTCAGCGGCCCGCCGATGACGGCGACGGCAAGCGAACTCATGCCGACCACGGCATAGATGACGGGCGTCAGCGTCGCATCGGCGAAATAGGGGCCGCAATAGGCGAAGAGTTTGCCGAGCAGGGCGCCCATGAACAGTGAGGCGAAGAACAGCCCGCCCCTGAAGCCGGAGCCGATCGAGATCGCCGAGGCGAAGGATTTCAAAAGGAAGAGGCCGATCAGCGTCGGGATCGCCACCTCGTGGGAAAGGTTGAGATGCAGCGCGCCGTGACCGGCCGAGAGCACCTGCGGCGAGATCATCGCCAACAGCCCGACGATGATGCCGCCGAGAGCCGGGCGGAAGGGCGGGGCGATCGAGCTCTTGCGCGCGAGCTCCTCGACAAAAGCGACGCCCTGCATGATCAGGATGCCGACACCGGCGCAGAAAGCGCCGAGCAGCAGCGCCGGGACATAATCGGCCGGCACGACCGAGCCGAAGCTGCCGATATCGATGGTGAAATCGCTGCCGGCGAGCAGCCTTGCGACCAAGGTGGAGACAAGGGCGGAGACGACGACAGGCGTCAGCGAGACGATCGTATAGGTGCCGATGATCAGCTCGAAAGCATAGAAGGCGCCGGTCAACGGCGCGTTGAAGGCGGCGGCGATGGCGCCCGCCGCGCCGCAGCCAACCAGGGTGCGCAGGTCCGAGCGGCGAAGCTGCAGCTTCAGGCCGAATTTCGAGGCGAGTCCGGCGGCAAGCTGGGTATAGCCGGCCTCCAGGCCGACGGAGGCGCCGAAACCGTTGGAGATCAGGTTCTGCACGGCAACGATGATGCTGTCGGTCAGGGACAGGCGGCCGCCATGCAGCGCATTGGCCTCGATCGGGTCGACCATCGGCTTCTTGCGCCGTTTCGCCAGCACGAAAAGCAGCAGGCCGAGCAGGGCGCCGCCGATGACGGGGGCGGTGAGCAGCAGCAGCTTGTTCTCGATCTCGGAGGAGCTCAATCTTTCGCTGTCGGCGATGCCGAAGACCAACTGATGCAGCTCGTTGGAGACGTAGCTCATGCCGGTGACGGCGAGACCCGAGATGATGCCGACGACGGCGCCCGCCAGCGACAGGCCGACCTCGCTGCGCCGGGTCAGAGCCCGCAGGCGTCCCGGATCGAAGAAAACGCGCAGCGCGCGGAAACGGCGCCGATCCAATTTCATAAGCATGGCAAGACAACTAGGCAGGGAGAGGCCCGGTCAAGGGCGAAGGCGCAGTCCGCTTGCGACGCAATTGCGGCGAAAACCCGGCGGGCGGGATAAATATTTGTGACGTAAGTCTCTGATAAATGACGATGTTTTAGGTAGAGTAAGTCGTGTTGGAGCAGGCCATACCGGGTGGCCGTCAACTGGTCGACCGCCGAGCCCGGTTGACTTCACCCCTGCGCTTGCCTAACCATCCCGATAACGGATGGTCGACTGACCATCCTGACATAACGGATGGTTCCGGATCGGTGTTACGCCCTTCCGGATGAAAAGGGAATGTGACGGGGCGGACCCAAGCCGGGCGCCTTCATCACAGCCGACCCCGCGACTGTAGAGCGGTCAGGGTCTTCCATCCGGCACTAAGCCCTTCCGGCTGACAGCTTGCAATAATGCAAGCGGGCGGGACAGGTGGTGTGCCGGAAAAGCCACTGGATATGCATGGTGATCAACCGGGGTCGGACGCCTCTCAAGTCTACGAATCGTCCACCTTTTCACTGATGCGGCCGGGAAGGCGAGGATGATCCGCTGGCACGATCAGGGCGACCGGTTTCCGGTCTGCCCCGATCGCGGCCGATAACCGCGAGCCAGGAGACCTGCCATGCGTGCCGGGCGAGAAGCCTAACCCTGGGCACTATGCCCGTTGCCAGCACGGAGGTTGTCTTGGCTGAACGATTGAATTCGGCGTGGCCTGGTGCGGCGCGACGGGGAGGTGCCTTTTCGGCACCTCTTGGCCCGGTGTGTTTGGGACGCACTTTCCTCTCCTCCCTCATTCCTGTGCTTGTCACAGGAATCCAGCGTGCCCAAGTCCTTGGGCACAGAAGAATCATTTCACGGGGGCATAGAGTCATTCACGGCGCGGACGCGCCGCGGCTGGATTCCTGTGACAAGCACAGGAATGAGGGAAGAGAGTGGGGCGACGCCGCGTTTCTTCTGGAGGCCGCTTGCGCATGACGGACGCCCCATCCAACACCGTCTTCATCCTCGGCGGCGCACGCTCGGGCAAATCCCGTTTCGCCGAAGACCTCGTCACGGCAACCGGCCTCGATCGCCACTATCTCGCGACCGGCCGCGCTTGGGACGAGGAGATGCAGGCGCGCATCGCCCAACACAAGGCCGACCGGGGTCCGTCCTGGACAACGCATGAAGAGCCGCTCGATCTGGTCGGCAAGCTCGCCGCCATCGACGGCGAAGTGCGCATCGTGTTGATCGATTGCCTGACGCTCTGGGTCACCAATCTGATGATGGAGGAGCGGAACATGGCGACGGAATTTGCCGCCCTTGCCGATTTCCTTCCCGCCGCGAAAGCACGGCTCGTTTTCGTTTCCAACGAGGTCGGTCTCGGCATCGTGCCCGACAATCGCATGGCGCGGGATTTTCGCGATCATGCCGGCCGTTTGCACCAATCGATCGCGGCGAAGGCCGCCGAAGTTTATTTCATCGCGGCAGGCCTGCCGCTGAAAATGAAGGGTTAAGTCCATGAACCAGCAAAAAATTCCCGCAACCGTCATCACCGGCTTTCTTGGCGCCGGCAAGACGACGATGATCCGCAACCTGCTCACCAATGCCGGCGGCAAGAAGATCGCGCTGATCATCAACGAATTCGGCGATCTCGGCGTCGACGGCGACGTGCTGAAGGGCTGCGGTGCGGAGAATTGCACCGAGGAGGACATTATCGAGCTGACCAATGGCTGCATCTGCTGCACCGTTGCGGACGACTTCATTCCGACGATGACGAAGCTGCTCGAACGCGAACAGCGGCCCGACCATATCGTCATCGAGACTTCTGGTCTTGCTTTGCCGCAGCCGCTGGTCGCCGCCTTCAACTGGCCCGACATTCGCACCCAGGTGACCGTCGACGGCGTCATCACGGTGGTCGACAGCGCTGCCGTTGCCGCCGGCCGTTTCGCTGACGACCATGATGCCGTCGATGCGCGCCGCGCCGAGGATGAATCGCTCGATCATGAAAGCCCGATCGAGGAGCTGTTCGAGGATCAGCTGACCTGCGCCGATCTCATCGTGCTCAACAAGACCGACCTGATCGATGCCGCCGGCCTTGTCAGGGTACGCGACGAGGTCGCCTCCCGCACTGTGCGCAAGCCTGTGATGATTGAGGCGCGGAACGGCGAGGTGTCGGCCGGCATCCTGCTCGGCCTTGGCATCGGCACCGAGGACGATGTTGCCAATCGCAAGTCGCATCACGAGCTGGAGCATGAGGATGGTGCGCCGCACGACCATGACGAATTCGACAGCTTCGTCGTTGAGCTTGGACCCATTGCCGATCCGGCCGGCTTCATCGAAGCGCTGAAAGGCATCATATCAGCCCATGACGTGCTGCGCCTCAAGGGTTTCGTCGATGTCTCGGGCAAGCCGATGCGCCTGCAGCTCCAGGCCGTCGGCAGCCGCATCGACCATTATTTCGACCGCGCCTGGACGTCTGGCGAAAGGCGCGCCACACGCCTTGTCGTCATCGGCCTGCACGAAATGGATCAGGACGCGGTGAGAGCGGCGATCGAAGCGCTGGCCTAACCCGATGCATCTGCTTCTGGCTCAACAGGGAACGATCAGTGACGGCGAGGAGGCGATCGACCTTGGGCAGACGCCGGGCGATATCCTGTTCCTGTCGGCTGCCGACAGCGAGCTTGCCGCGATCGCAACCGCCCATCGCGAGCGCGGGGCGGGGCCTTCGCTCCGGCTCGCCAGCCTGATGAGCCTCAAGCACCCGATGTCTGTCGATACCTATGTGGAGCGCACGGCGCGGCATGCCAAGCTGATCATCGTCCGTGCGCTCGGTGGCGCCAGCTATTTCCACTATGCGCTGGAGGCGCTGCATGCGGCAGCAGCGCGCGCCGGTGCGCTGATCGCGGTGCTGCCGGGCGACGCCAGGCCGGATGCGGGGCTTGTGCCTTTCTCGAATATCGGGCTCGACGACCTCAACGCGCTCTGGGCCTATCTGATCGAGGGCGGCGATGCCAACGCGCAGGCTTTTCTTGACTATGCCGGGGCGATGCTGTCGGGCGCCGAGAAGCCGGCGCCGGCCGTGCCACTGATGAAGGCGGGTATCTGGTGGCCGGGGCGGGGGTTGATCGGGGTCGAGGAGTGGCGGCGGGTTGTTGCTGCGGAGGTATCTTCGCGTGTGGCTGTCCCTTTGTCGGTCGAGCTTGAGACACCCCCCTCTGTCCTGCCGGACATCTCCCCCACAAGGGGGGAGATCGAGGATGAGAGATCTCGCTCCATCTCCTCGGCCGAAGGTGCGGCATCCTCCAACGTTTCTTTTGTGGGAAGCTCAAGCGACTTGCCGATCTCCCCCCTTGTGGGCGAGATGTCCGGCAGGACAGAGGGGGGTACTACGAACTCGACGCAACAGGCATCTCCCATCGTCGCCATCAGCTTCTACCGCGCCCTCGTCCAAAGCGGCGAGACCGGGCCGATCGAAGCTCTGATCGAGGCGCTGACGACACTTGGCCTCCGGCCGCTGCCGGTCTTTGCCTATAGCCTCAAGGATCCGGTTTCGACAGGCATTCTCGAAAGCGTGTTTTCGACGCTGAAACCCGATGTCGTCATCAACACGACGGGCTTTGCGGTCTCGGCACCGGGTGCGGACCGGCAGCCGACGGTGCTGGAGGCGAATGAGGCGATCGTGCTGCAGGCGATCCTGTCGGCCTCGTCGAGGGAGGCATGGCTCTCTTCCTCACAAGGCCTGTCGGCGCGCGATCTCGGCATGAACGTGGCGCTTCCCGAGGTCGACGGTCGGGTGCTGGCGCGGGCGATCTCCTTCAAGACGGCGGCCCGCTACGACGCGCGGGTCGAGACCAATATCGTCGCCAGCCAGGCCGATGCCGGCCGGGTGCATTATACGGCGGAGCTTGCCGCCAATTGGGCACGGCTGCGAAAGACTTCCGTGGGCGACCGGCGCATCGCGCTCGTCATGGCGAATTATCCGAACCGCGACGGTCGGCTCGGCAACGGCGTCGGCCTGGATACGCCGGCCGGCACCATCGAGGTGCTTCGCGCCATGCGGGCGGCGGGTTATCCGGTCGCTGACATTCCGGCCGACGGCGACGCGCTGATCCGCCACCTGATGGAAGGGCCGACCAATTCCGGTTCTGACGGAAAAATCATCCGCGAGACGCTTTCTCTGAGTCGCTACAACAGCTTCCTGGAATCTCTTCCCAATAAGATTCAGAATGAGGTGAGCGCCCGCTGGGGCAGCCCGCAAGACGATCCGTATTTTCGCGAGGGCGTCTTCGCCCTGCCGTTTACACGTTTCGGCGACGTGCTCGTCGGCATCCAGCCGGCGCGCGGCTACAATATCGATCCGAAGGAAAGTTATCATTCGCCGGATCTCGTGCCGCCGCACGGCTATCTCGCCTTCTATGCTTTCCTGCGCCGCGAATTCGGCGCCCATGCGATCATCCACATGGGTAAACACGGCAATCTCGAATGGCTGCCCGGCAAGGCGCTGGCGCTGTCTGAAAGCTGTTATCCTGAGGCGATCCTCGGACCGTTGCCGCATCTCTATCCCTTCATCGTCAACGATCCAGGCGAGGGCACGCAAGCCAAGCGCCGAAGTGCGGCCGTCATCATCGACCACCTGACGCCGCCTTTGACGCGGGCCGAAAGCTATGGGCCGCTGAAGGATCTGGAGGCGCTGGTTGACGAATATTACGAGGCCTCCGGCGGCGATCCCCGCCGCATCCGTCTGCTCAGCCGTCAGATCCTCGATCTCGTCACCGATATCGGCCTCGACCGTGATGCCGGCATCGCCAAGGACGAAAGCGAGGGCGAGGCGCTGAAGAAGCTCGACGCCTATCTCTGCGACCTCAAGGAAATGCAGATCCGCGATGGACTGCATGTGTTCGGTGTGTCGCCAGAGGGGCGGCTGCTGACGGACCTCACCGTGGCTTTGGCGCGGGTGCCGCGCGGGCTGGGTGAGGGTGGGGATGCGAGTTTGCAGCGGGCGATTGCGGTGGATGCGTTCGGAAACGCCTCACCCCTTCGCCAGGTAAAAAACCCCTCCCCAACCCCTCCCCACAAGGGGGAGGGACTTACCTCCGCGCTTGCGGCAGACTCAGTTGCCAAAGCTGATGTTGAGACGGCGCATCCTGCAAGCCCCTCCCACCTGTGGGGAGGGGTTGGGGAGGGGGCTTCTTTCGACCCTCTCGACACCGACATGGCCGCCGTTTGGACCGGACCGCGACCTGAGATTCTCGCCGATATCCTCGATGCCCCATGGCGAACCAACGGAGATACCGTCGAGCGCATCGAACTGCTGGCGGCAAAGTTCGTTTCCGGTGAAATGGAGTGCCCGACCCTCTGGTCCCAAAGCAGATTGGTGCTCTCCGAGATCGAGATCCGCCTCAAGCCCTCCATCCTCGCCTGCGGCTCGGCCGAGATCGAAGGATTGCTCAAAGGGCTCGACGGCCGCTTCGTCGCACCCGGACCCTCGGGTGCGCCGACGCGCGGGCGGCCGGATGTCTTGCCAACGGGCCGCAATTTCTATTCGGTCGACAGCCGCGCCGTGCCGACGCCGGCGGCCTACGAGCTCGGCAAGAAATCCGCCGAACTGCTGGTGCGCCGTTATGTGCAGGATCACGGCGAATGGCCAGTCTCCTTCGGGTTGACGGCCTGGGGCACGTCAAACATGCGCACCGGCGGCGACGATATCGCCCAGGCCCTGGCGCTGATCGGCGTCAAGCCGCTCTGGGACATGAGCTCGCGCCGTGTCACCGGCTACGAGATCATTCCGCCGGCGATGCTCGGGCGGCCGCGCGTCGACGTGACGCTCAGGATCTCCGGCTTCTTTCGCGATGCCTTTCCCGAGCAGATCGCGCTGTTCGACAAGGCGATCCGTGCCGTCGGCGCGCTTGAAGAGGACGAGACCGACAATCCGATCGCAACACGCATGCACGGCGAGGCGGCAAGGCTTGGCGCCGCCGGCGTGGACGAGGTCTCGGCAAAGCGCCGGGCGGCCTACCGCGTCTTCGGCTCGAAGCCCGGCGCCTATGGCGCCGGCCTGCAGGCGCTGATCGACGAAAAGGGCTGGGAGCGGCGCGCCGATCTCGCCGAGGCCTATCTCGTCTGGGGCAGCTATGCCTATGGTGCCGGCGAGGAGGGCAAGGCCGAACGCGGCCTGTTCGAGGAGCGGCTGCGCTCGGTGCAGGCTGTGATCCAGAACCAGGACAATCGCGAGCATGACCTGCTCGACAGCGATGATTATTACCAGTTCGAGGGCGGCATGGCGGCGGCGGCCGAACAGCTCGCCGGCGCGCGCCCTTCGATCTATCACAACGACCATTCCAGACCGGAAAAGCCGGTGATCCGCTCGCTGGAGGAGGAGATCGGCCGGGTCGTGCGCGGGCGCGTCGTCAATCCGAAATGGATCGCGGGCGTCATGCGTCACGGCTACAAGGGCGCTGCCGAGATCGCCGCTACGGTCGATTATCTCTTCGCCTTTTCGGCGACGACGGGCGCAGTCGGCGAACATCATTTCGAGGCCGTCTACCAAGCCTTTGTCGCCGATGCCGGCGTGCGCGACTTCATGATCGAGAAGAACCCTGCGGCATTCGACGAAATGAGAGAGCGGCTGTGCGAGGCGATCGAACGCAGCCTCTGGACGCCGCGCAGCAATTCGGCCCGGTTCCACCTGGCTGCAAACAACAGAATGAGGTGAGCTATGAGTGACGAGATCCCGGAAAACGAAACCGGCAAGGATGATGCACGCCACGCCGAGAAAATGGCGAAGAAGAAGGCCGCGCGCGACAAAATCATGGCCACCAAGACGGATGGCAAGGGGCTGATCATCGTCCATACGGGCAAGGGCAAGGGCAAGTCCTCGTCTGCCTTTGGGATGATCTTCCGCCACATCGCCCATGGCAAGCCGTCTGCCGTCGTGCAGTTCATCAAGGGCGCGATGTGGACCGGCGAGCGCGACCTGATCGAGAAGCATTTCTCCGATCTCTGCCAGTTCCACACGATGGGCGAGGGTTTTACCTGGGAAACGCAGGATCGCGCCCGCGATGTCGCCGCAGCCTCCGCCGCCTGGGAAAAGGCCAAGGAGCTGATCCGCGACGAGCGCAATTCCATGGTGCTGCTCGACGAGATCAATATCGCGCTTCGCTACGACTATCTCGACATCAACGAAGTCGTCGCCTTTCTGAAGAGCGAGAAGCCCCATATGACGCATGTCGTGCTGACGGGGCGCAACGCCAAGGAAGAATTGATCGAAATCGCCGATCTGGTGACCGAGATGGAGCTCGTCAAACACCCCTTTCGCTCCGGCATCAAAGGGCAGCCGGGTGTGGAGTTCTAAACATCCGGGACTTGTTGATGTCGATAGTGCGCGAAAACCTTGGTGGTGGGGCGTTCATCATGGGTGAAGTGAAATTCGACGCCGTCCGGCGCCTCGTCCTCGGGCTCGGCTGCGAGCGCGGCACGTCGGCACAGGAGGTGTTGGCGCTAGCCGAACAGGCGCTTCGCGAGGCCGGGGTCAGCGGGGAGGCCCTTGCGGCCGTCGCCTCGATCGATAGCCGCACGAACGAGCCCGCGGTGCTTTCAGTCGCCGCCCATTTCTCTGTGCCGGCGGTATTCTTTGCCGCCGGGCGGCTGGAAGAGGAGACGCCGCGGCTCGCGAATCCCTCCGCGATCGTCTTTGCCCGCGTCGGCTGCCATGGTGTCGCCGAGGGTGCGGCGCTGGCTGCGGCGGGGCCGGATGCCGAGCTTGCTGTCGCCAAGATCAAATCTGCACATGCGACGGCGGCAGTGGCCCGCAGCGGGTTGCAGAAAGCCTGATCGGCGTTATGTTGGCGCCAATTCGCGGCGCCGTCCGGCAGCCTCACGGTTCACATCTAGAGGATATCTCATGCACAAGGTCATTTATGACACCGACCCTGGCGTCGACGACGCCATGGCGCTTCTCTTCCTGCACCGTCATCCCGAAATCGACCTTCTCGGCATCACCACGGTCTTCGGCAACGCCTCGGTCGAGACGACGACGCGCAATGCGCTCTTCCTCAAGAGCGAGTGGAATATTCCGGCACCCGTTTCCAAAGGCGCCAGCGTCACCATCGATTCCTCGCGCGCGGAGCGGCCATGGCCGGCCATGGTGCATGGCGATAACGGTCTCGGCGATATCGACGTGCCGGAGACGGTCGACCTGCCGCTCGATCCGCGGCCGGCGTATCGCTTCATCATCGACACGGTGCGCGCCCATCCGGGCGAGGTACGCCTCGTCGCCGTCGGCCGAATGACCAATCTGGCGCTGGCACTGAGGGAAGACCCCGAGATTGCGACTCTGGTCAAGGACGTTGTCATCATGGGCGGCAACTTCTATGTGCCGGGCAATGTCTCGCCGGTCGCCGAGGCCAATATCCACGGTGATCCCGAGGCTGCCGACATCGTCATGACCGCGCCCTGGAAAGTCGCCGTCATCGGCCTCGACGTCACCGCAATCACCACGATGAGCCGCAGCTATCTCGGCGAGATGGCGGCTAGGGGCGACAAGGCGGTCAAGCAGCTCGACGCACTCTCGCAGTCCTACATCGATTTCTACAGCCATGCGGTCGAAGACGGCATGATGGTGCATGACAGCTGCGCCTGCGTCTATGCCGTGGTGCCGGAGCTGTTCTCGTCAATATCGGGTGCGGTGCGTGTCGTCTGCGGCGGCATCGCCGATGGCCAGACGATCGTCAGGCCAGATGCACGGCGTTTTCCGCCTGATGACGCCTGGGACGGCTTGCCGAGCCAGATCGTCTGCACCGGCATCGAGTCGGACAGGGTCCTGGACCTCATCCGCAATACGCTGCTTGCAGCCTGACAAGCTCGAAGGCCGGCAACATCGACAGGCCTCGTTCTTTAGTCGGCGTCATCCTCGGCCTTGTGTGTGCCGAGGATCTGCTGCACCGGCTGCAGATGCTCGGGACAAGCCCGAGCATGACGAAAGAGAAGTTGGCCGACTTTGTCAGCAGTCCGTGCCGTGGCTGGCCGTTCGGGGTAATATTCTAATATATTCATATTGTTGCGCGGCTTTTCTGCGTAATCGAATCCGACACTTCACGAAGTGAGTCACGATCATCTCAGCAACTTCAAGTGAGGTGACGAGCGCGGCGTTGACCTTGCCCTTTGCGGGGCCTAGATCAGCAACATGATCGATGCCGCATTCTCCCATCTTCCGGCGCTTGAGCCGGGCAGCGTCTGGCTCGTCGGCGCCGGTCCCGGCGATCCTGGGCTTTTGACGCTGCTCGCCGCCAAAGGGCTTTCCGAGGCTGACGTCATCGTCCACGACGCGCTGGTCAACGAGGAATGCCTGGCGCTGACGCGGCCGGAAACGCTGGTGGAATATGCGGGCAAACGCGGCGGCAAGCCTTCGGCGAAACAGCGCGACATCTCGCTGCGGTTGGTGGAGCTGGCGCGCGCCGGCAAGCGGGTGCTGCGGCTGAAGGGCGGCGATCCCTTCGTGTTCGGGCGCGGCGGCGAGGAGGCGTTGACGCTGGTCGAGCACAATATCCCCTTCCGCATCGTGCCCGGTATCACCGCCGGTATCGGCGGGCTCGCCTATGCCGGCATTCCGGTGACGCATCGCGACATCAACCATGCCGTGACCTTCCTTACCGGCCATGATTCCTCCGGCATCGTGCCCGACAGAATCAACTGGGAGGCGATCGGCCGAGGTTCGCCCGTCATCGTCATGTACATGGCGATGAAACATGTCGCCGAGATCAGCGCCAATCTCATCGCCGCCGGCCGGCTGCCGACCGAGCCCGTCGCCTTCGTCTGTAATGCCGCGACCGGCCGGCAGCAGGTGCTGGAGACGACGCTTGGAGAGGCGACGGAGGCCGTTGCCGCCTCCGGCCTGGAGCCGCCGGCCGTGGTCGTCGTCGGCGAGGTGGTGCGGCTCAGGGCCTCGCTCGACTGGCTCGGCGCCCTCGGCGGACGGCGCCTGCAACCCGATCCATTCCGCCGTTCCGGCAAGGTGACGGCATGAGCGGCCTCCTGATCGCAGCACCTTCCTCCGGCGCCGGCAAGACGACGGTGACGCTCGGGCTGCTCCGGGCGCTGCGCCGGCGCGGCATCGCGGTCGCGCCCGGCAAGGCCGGCCCTGACTATATCGATCCCGCCTTCCATGCGGCAGCGAGCGGCACGCTCTGCCTGAATTTCGATCCCTGGGCGATGCGCCCGGAGTTGATCTCGGCCAATGCCGCCCTTCACCGTTCCGGCGACCGCATCCTCGTCATCGAGGCGATGATGGGGCTTTTCGACGGCGCGGCCGACGGAAAGGGAACGGCGGCCGAACTCGCCACTCAACTGGGGCTTTCCGTGGTGCTCGTCGTCGACGCCTCGCGCATGTCGCAGTCAGTGGCGCCGCTGGTTGCCGGTTTTGCCGGCTTCCGCGCCGATGTCCGCGTCGCCGGCGTCATCCTCAACAAAGTCGGCAGCGAACGGCACGAGGCGATGCTGCGACAGGCGCTGGAGGCTATCCGCATGCCCGTCATCGCCGTCATCGGCAGCGACAAAGGGCTTTCCCTGCCGGAACGTCATCTCGGGCTCGTCCAGGCCGGCGAACATGCGACGCTCGACAACTTCATCGACCATGCGGCGGATGCGGTCTCCGAGGAATGCAATTTCGAATTCCTGCTGCGCATTGCAAAGCAGGGGCTCAACCGGCCATCGGCCGCCAATATCGACCGGCTGCCGCCGCTGGGCGCACGCATCGCCGTGGCGCGCGATGTCGCCTTTGCCTTTTCCTACGAGCATATGCTGCTCGGCTGGCGCCGCCGAGGTGCTGCGATCTCCTTCTTCTCGCCGCTCGCCGACGAGGCGCCGGCTTTGGATGCCGACGCGATCTATCTGCCCGGCGGTTATCCCGAGTTGCATGCCGGACGGCTCGCCGAGGCGCAGAATTTCCGCGCCGGCATGCTCGATGCGGCAGCGCGGGACATCCGGATCTATGGCGAGTGCGGCGGCTACATGGTGCTCGGCGACGGGTTGATCGACGCGGAGGGCAAGCGCCATCAGATGCTCGGCCTGCTGCCCGTCGTCACGAGCTATGCCGAGCGCAAGCGCCATCTCGGTTATCGCCGTGTTGTGCCGCTCGACGGCGCCTTTTTCGCGCGGATGATGACGGCCCATGAATTCCACTATTCAACCGTCGTCTCCGAGGGCGAGGGCAAGCGGCTTTTTCAGGTGCAGGATGCGCTCGGAACCGATCTGGGGGCTGCCGGGCTCCGGCGCGACCAGGTAGCGGGCTCCTACATGCACCTGATCGATCTCGCCGGAGCTGCCGGATGAGCGCACCGATCGCCCATGGCGGCGGCATCACCGCCGCTGCCGCCGCCTTCGGTGGTAGGCCGGAAGACTGGCTTGATCTTTCCACAGGCATCAACCCGTGCCCCGTCGCTCTGCCGGATATTCCGGCAAGAGCCTGGCATCGCCTGCCGGACCGGCATCTTTTTGATGAGGCAAGGCGTGCAGCGCGTGACTACTATGGCAGCGGTGAGATCCTGCCGCTGCCGGTGCCGGGTACGCAGTCGGTCATCCAGCTTCTGCCGCGTCTCGTTGATCCGAGCGGACGGATCGCCGTGACGGACAACAGGGTCGCCGTGACGGACAACAAGATTGCCGTGGCGGACAACAGGGTCGCCGTGACGGACAACCAAATTGCCGTGGTATCGCCGACCTACGGCGAATATGCCCGCGCCTTCGCCTCTGTGGGGTTTGCCGTCGATGCGGTCGGCGATATTGCCGCGATCGGCGGTGGGCATCGGTTGGCTATCGTCGTCAATCCCAACAATCCCGATGGGCTGATATGGCCGACCGAAACGCTGATTGCCCTGCATGACAGGATGAAAGCAGCGGACGGGCTTCTCGTCGTCGATGAGGCCTTCGGCGATACTGATCCGGCGCCGAGCCTTACATCCCGTGCGCCGCAGCTTTCCAACCTCATTATCTTTCGCTCCTTCGGCAAGTTCTTCGGGCTTGCTGGCCTGCGGCTCGGTTTTGCCATTGCGCGGGACGATATTCTTGCGCGTTTCGACGACTGGCTCGGCCCCTGGGCGGTCTCCGGCCCGGCTCTTTCGATTGCAGGTTCACTGCTGCGCTCGGACGTTTCTCCGATTCGCGGCGGCATCGATGAGCGCTGCGCCGGCCTGCATAACGTACTGAAGGGCGCCGGGTTGCAGATTTCAGGAGGGACGGCACTCTTCACCCTTGTCGCCGATGCGAGAGCCGGCGACATTTACACGCATCTCTGCCGCCATCATATTCTCGTCCGCAAGTTCGACTATGCGCCGGATTGGCTGCGTTTCGGGCTGACGCCTGACCCGGCGGCAGACAGGCGGCTTGGCGAAGCCCTTCAGAGATTTGAGCGATGACGATCGACGAAAACCTTCTCGTACTGCTGCTGGCGCTGCTGCTTGACCGTATCGCCGGCGATCCGCAATGGCTGTGGTCGCGGATGCCGCATCCCGTCGTCATTTTCGGTGCAGCGATCTCCTATGCCGACCAGCAGCTCAACCCGGCAAGCCTCACGGGCTCGCAACGCCGAATGAACGGTATCGCCGCCATTATGGCGCTGCTTCTTTTGGCGGTGGCCGCAGGCTTCGTGTTCAACCGGTTCTTCGCGCTGTTCGGCCTTGCCGGCATCTTGCTGGAGACCGGGCTGGTGGCGATCTTCCTGGCGCAGAAAAGCCTTGCCGATCACGTCGCGGCCGTCGCCGTCGCCTTACGCGACGAGGGGCTTGCCGGCGGGCGGACCGCCGTTTCCCGCATCGTCGGACGCGATCCCGAGACGCTGGACGAGCCAGCCGTCTGCCGCGCGGCGATCGAAAGCCTTGCCGAGAATTTCTCCGACGGCGTCGTGGCGCCGGCGCTCTGGTATGCCGTCTTCGGCCTGCCAGGGCTCTTCGCCTACAAGATGCTGAACACGGCGGATTCGATGATCGGCCACAAGTCGGAAAAATACATCGATTTCGGCTGGGCCGCCGCCCGCCTCGACGATATCGCCAACTGGCCGGCCGCCCGGCTCTCCATCCTGCTGATCGCTGCCGGCGCCTGGATCCGGCGGGGAACAAGCGCCGGGCGCGAGGCGATCCGGGTGGCGATGCGCGACGGGGCCTTGCACCGTTCGCCGAATTCCGGCCGGCCGGAGGCGGCCATGGCCGGCGCGCTGAATGTCCAGCTCGCCGGGCCGCGCATCTATGGCGGCGTCATCGTGGCCGAGCCGATGATCAACGACACCGGCCGCGACGTGGCGACCTCAGGCGACATCGAGGACGGCGTATCGGTGTTCTACGCCAGCTGCATGGTGCTCGCCGGTGTGACGTTCGGGCTTTTCTTGTGTTTTCTGTAGAGGCGGCACGGTACGACCACGCCTCGGTAGACAGCTCCCACTCAAACGTTTATGCGAAACGCCTCCTACCTCCACCAGACCGGAAGCAGAGCGATGACAGTTCAGATTGAATTACCGTGCCCGAAGTGCAAGAGCACCAAGATGAAGTTCGAGCGTCCCGAGATCCGGGAGACCGACATCATCACCTGTGCCGCCTGCGGCCATAATCTCGGCACCATGGCCTCGATCCGCGAGAAGATGAACAAGGCCTACCAAGGGCTCAATCAGGCTGGGGCGAAGCGCAAGCTTCAATAAGCCTGCGGCGCACCCGCTTGCTGCCATGCGCCGTTAAAATTGTGATTACCATTCGGATTAAAGCAATCTAATAAGTATTGCCGTAGTCTCTCTTTCGTGAGGGCGCAATTAAGCTGCGTGTGTTCGAAGAGGGGCTATGATGAAGACGATTTTGGCGGCTGCGGCCGCAAGTTTATTGCTGCAGTTTTCTCCTGTTGCCGCTCAGGCGGCAACGCTGATAGCCAATATCAGCATCGGCAAGCAGACGATGACTGTTTCCGAGAACGGCTTCGTCAAGTATCGCTGGAAGGTTTCGACTGCGCGCAACGGCTATGTCACGCCGACCGGTTCGTGGAGCGCCAAGTGGCTGTCGCGTGATCACCGCTCCAGGAAATACGACAATGCGCCGATGCCGTATGCTGTGTTCTTCAACGGCGGTTATGCCGTTCACGCCACCTTCGACCTGAAGCGCCTGGGCCGGCCGGCCTCGCATGGCTGTGTTCGCCTGCATCCGGACAATGCCGCCCAGTTCTTCTCGCTGACGCGGCAGGCCGGCCTTGCCAATACCCGCGTGGTCATTACGCGCTAACCGAACGGGTTATGCGCTGATCATCCGTTCCAGCTCATCCATGTCATGGACGACGATATGCCGGTTGTTCTCGATGCGGATCACGCCCCGCTTGCGCAGCTTGGTCATCTGGCGGCTGACGGTTTCGATCGTCAGCCCCAGGAAATCGGCGATCTCGGCGCGGGAGAGCGGCAGGTCGAAGGCGGTGCTCGTGGGCGTCTGCGGTTCGGCATGGGTGGCGATGAGGTGGAGCAGGCTTGCGACCTTTTCCTGCGCGGTGCGCCGGCCGAGCGTCAGCATCCATTCGCGCGCGGCATCCAGTTCCCGCAACGCCTGACCGTGCAGGCTGCGCTGCAGTTCCGGTGTCTCCGATATCATGCGGTCCAGCAGGTTGCGCGGGAAGACGCAGATTTCGGCATCGGTCGCGGCTTCCGCCGAGAGCGTGCTTTCGCGCACGAAGGGCCTGCCGACGAAATCGGGGGCGAATTGCAGGCCGACGATCTGCTGGCGCCCATCCGGCATGACTTTGCAGAGCTTCACCACGCCGCACATGATATTCGAATAGAACGAGCTTTCCGACCCTTGAGCGATGATCTCGCCGCCGGCATCGACCTTGCGGCGCAGCGAGTGGCGGCCGAGGTCCTTCAATTGAAGGCTCGACAGTACGCCGCAAACGACGCCGTGCCGCGCCTGGCAGGAACGGCAGGCGACGGGGATGCCAACCTCGAGAACCCCACTGTGTGCGACGTCCATACCCTGATCCCTTCGAAATCCGCGTGTGCCGGGCGTAGCTGCGCATGCCAGGCATACCGTAGACGATTACGCCGCGATTGCGGGTTCGGCTATCCCGATTTCTTCCAGCGCGGCTTGATGATTATCAATTTTGCCGGGATCGCGAGTTGATCCAGATCAAAGTTTCCATGCCATGGCTACGCCCGAAGCGCTTGCGCCGAGAAGAGGCCGTCCGCGGGTTTGATTCGGAGGGCTTCTTCGCCCGGTGGGCGAACGGGTTTTCTGCAGCGGCATCGTCTCGCGCCCTGGGTGACGGCAAAGGCCGGCATTCCATTGCTGTTTAGGCAACACCCAGCCGGCAAATTGCCGCAGCGCTGGGACGAAAGCATTGGCTTTTGAAAAGGATTTGCCTATGAGGGGTTTAAATTGTCATTTCATGAGGTACAGCGCGTGACCGCTACATTCGATAAAGTTGCCGACATTATTGCAGAAACCAGCGAGATCGACCGCGCGACGATCACGCCGGAGAGCCATACGATCGACGACCTCGGTATCGACAGCCTCGATTTCCTCGACATCGTCTTTGCGATCGACAAGGAATTCGGCATCAAGATCCCGCTCGAAAAGTGGACGCAGGAAGTCAACGAAGGCAAGGTTTCCACCGAAGAATACTTCGTGCTGAAGAACCTCTGCGCCAAGATCGACGAGCTCAAAGCAGCCAAGGCCTGAGCGCCATAAAAGTCTTTTTTGAACGCCCTGCCGCCCTGAATATGGCGGCCGGGCGGTTTCGTTCCTAACTAGTGCATGCCGCCCAAAAGTGCGCAGCGGTTTTGGGCGGCATGCATAAAAACAAAGACCTAAAGTGCGAACCAGACGCGCTTTAGGCGTCACCGGCGGGCGGATCTGGCCTGTCGGGCCGGAGGATCCGAATGCTGCTGGAATATTTCCAGATGATTGACCGCGTCGAAGCGGTGGACCTGAAGAAGGGCACGCTTAAGGCGCGATCCGTCGTGCCGGCGAAGAGCCCCGTCTTCGAGGGTCATTTCCCCGGCATGCCGCTCGTTCCCGGCGTGCTGCTGATCGAGACCATGGCCCAGGCCTCCGGCATGCTGGTGCTTGCCGTCACCAATTTTGCCGCCATGCCCTTCCTGATGACCGTCGACGGCGCCAAGATGCGCACTTTCGTCGAACCGGAAGCCGTGCTCGACATCGAGGCGGTGCTGGAGCATGACGGTTCGGGTTTCGCGGTCACCAAGGCTAAAATCACGAGCGGCGGCAAAAAGGTCTGCGATGCGCAGCTGAAACTGCGCACCATGCCGTTTTCCGAGGTGCCGCTCGGCGATATCGTGAAGAAACGTGCCGGCGAGATCGGGCTTCTCGAAGCGATCGCGGCGCAGGGAGTGATTGGATGAGCAAGGCTGCAAACGACGTCGTTATCTCGGGCATCGGTATCGTCACCTGTCAGGGCGTCGGCAAGGATGCGCATATCGCGCTGCTTTCGGCCGCGAGCACGCCGAAGGCGATTGTCGAGACCGAAAAGTTCAAGCCCTATCCGGTGCATCCGCTGCCCGAGATCGACTGGTCGCAGCAGATCGCCAAGCGCGGCGATCAACGCCAGATGGAGAACTGGCAGCGCATCGGCGTCTTCGCCGCCGGCCTTGCGCTCGACGATGCCGGCTTCAAGGATGATATCGAAGCCTGCGGCACGATGGACATGATCGTGGCGGCCGGCGGCGGCGAGCGCGACATCAATGTTGACACACTGATCGTCGACGAAGCGCTGAAGCGCAATGACCGCGAGTTGCTGCTCAACGAGAAGCTGACGACCGAGCTGAGGCCGACACTGTTCCTCGCCCAGCTCTCCAACCTGCTCGCCGGTAACATCTCGATCGTGCACAAGGTCACCGGCTCGTCGCGTACCTTCATGGGCGAGGAAGCGGCCGGCATATCCGCCGTCGAGACCGCCTTCTACCGCATCAAATCAGGCGAATCCTCGCATGCGCTTGTTGGAGGCGCCTTCGCGGCCGAGCGGCCTGACATGATCCTGCTCACCGAAGCGATCGGCGCCCATGCGCGCGGCGACTGGGTGCCGCTCTGGTCGCGCAGGCCGAGCGACGGCGGCGGCATGATCACCGGTTCGGCAGGCGCCTTCCTGGTGTTGGAATCGCGCCAACACGCTAGAGCTCGCGGCGCCCATATCTATGCCGTCATCGACGCGGTCGAGGGTGACCGCGGCAACCGCAATTCCGGCAATCTCGAAGTCCGGCTGGAGCGGCTTTTGGCGCCGGCTGCCGGGCTTGCCACTGAGAGCACGGCGATCTTTTCCGGATCGACCGGCATGCACGATCTTGCCGCCCGCGAGCGGGCGGTGCTCGAACATCAATTGCCCGACGTCGCAATCCGCGGCTTCGGCGGCGTCACCGGCCACACTATCGAGACGCAGTTCACGCTGGGTCTGGCGCTTGCCGCCCTTGCCGTCGACGGTAAGGCCAAGGTTCCGCCCTTCGATGCCGCCCATGAGGCGCCGATGCGCGCAGGCGCCACAGCTGCCGTCGTGACCACGGTCGGACACCAGCGCGGCGAGGGCGTTGCCGTTCTTTCCGCAGATGCGTGAGGAGTGAGAAATATGACAGCTTCCGCTTATAGAGATCACCTCGGCCGTCCGATCGTGGCTGTTACCGGCATGGGCATCATCACCTCGCTCGGTCAGGGCCTCAGCGACAACTGGGCAGCGCTTTCGTCAGGCACGTCGGGCATCCACGAGATCAATCGATTCCCGACCGAGGGACTGTCGACGCGGATCGCCGGCACCGTCGATTTTATCGGCATCCCGGTGCCGAATGCCGTCGAGCGCTCCTATGCCTTCGCCCGCGAAACGACGATCGAGGCGCTTGCCGATGCTGGCCTTTCCGGCGATTTCAACGGCCCGCTGTTCCTCGCCGCCCCGCCGATCGAGCCGGAATGGAGCGCGCGTTTCGAGCTTGCCGACCGTTCGCCGGCTTCCGACCATCCGGGGGATGCCTATGAGCGCTTCCTGACGGCGCTGCGTCAGCGTCCGGATCCGGCCTTCCATGAGGCGGCCCTGTTCGGTGCGATTTCCGAGCGCCTTGCCGACCGGTTCGGCACCCGCGGCCTTCCCGTCACGCTGTCGACCGCCTGCGCCTCCGGCGTCACGGCGATCCAGCTCGGCATCGAGGCGATCCGCCAAGGCCGCACCGATCGCGCACTGACGGTCGCGACCGACGGATCGTTGAGTGCCGAAGCGCTGATCCGCTTCTCGTTGCTGTCAGCCCTTTCGACGCAGAACGATCCGCCGACCAAGGCTTCCAAGCCGTTTAGCAAGGATCGCGACGGCTTCGTCATCGCCGAGGGCGCTGCGACCCTGGTGCTGGAATCGCTGGAATCAGCAGTTGCCCGCGGCGCCAAGGTGCTCGGCATCATGAAGGGCGCCGGCGACAAGGCCGACAGCTTCCACCGCACCCGGTCGTCGCCCGATGGCGGCCCGGCAATTGCGACGATCCGCGCGGCCCTTGCCGATGCCGGCATCGACGAGAGCGGCATTGGCTACATCAATGCGCACGGCACCTCGACGCCGGAGAACGACAAGATGGAGTATGGCGCGATGTCGGCCGTGTTCGGCGATCGGCTCGTCGGCATTCCGGTGTCGTCCAACAAGTCGATGATCGGCCATACGCTGACGGCGGCGGGCGCCGTCGAGGCGGTGTTCTCGCTGCAGACGATGCTGACCGGGACGCTGCCGCCGACGATCAACTATAACAACCCCGATCCGTCGATCGTTCTCGATGTCGTGCCGAACAAGAAGCGGGAAGCCCAGGTTTCAGCCGTGCTTTCCAACTCCTTCGGCTTCGGCGGGCAGAATGCCAGCCTTGTCATGGCGCTTGAACCGGCTTAAGCGGTTCGCGACAATTTCAAAACAAGAAGACCGTCTTGAAGGCGAGGGATTTTGCCATGCGCGCTTTGCAACTGATCGATGACCGCAAGCTTGAGATCACCGACCTGCCGGAACCGGACGCTCCTGGTGCCGGCGAGGTGACGCTGCGCGTCAAGGCGGTGGCGCTCAACCATATCGACGTCTGGGGCTGGCGCGGCATGGCATTCGCCAAGCGCAAGATGCCGCTGGTCATCGGTGCGGAAGCTTCTGGCGTCGTCGAGGCCATCGGGCCGGGCGTCGCCAACGTGCTGCCGGGCCAACTCGTCGCGATCTACGGCGCGCGCACCTGCGGCCTCTGCCGCCGCTGCCGCGAAGGCCGCGACAATCTCTGCGAACATGTCTCCGGCGTGCACGGCTTCCATCTCGACGGCTTCGCCCAGGAGAAGGTCAACCTGCCGGCGCGCCTGCTGGTGCCGGCCCCTCCCGGTGTCGACGCGATCGGCGCGGCGCTTGCTCCGGTCACCTTCGGCACGGTCGAGCACATGCTGTTCGACAATGCCAAGCTTGAGCCGGGCGAGACGATCCTTGTCCATGCCGGCGGCTCCGGCATCGGCACGGCGGCGATCCAGCTCGCCAAGAAGATCGGCTGCACCGTCATCACCACGGTCGGTTCGGACGACAAGATCGAAAAGGCCAAGGCGCTCGGCGCCGATCACGTCATCAACTACCGCACCGACCGTTTCGAAGGCGTGGTGCGCAAGCTCACCAAGAAGAAGGGCGTCGACGTCGTCTTCGAACATGTCGGCAAGGACACCTGGGCAGGCTCGATGCTCTGCATGAAGCGCGGCGGGCGCCTCGTCACCTGCGGCTCGACCTCGGGTGTTTCGACAGAGATGAACCTGATGATGCTGTTCCAGCAACAGCTGAAGCTCTTCGGCTCCTTCGGCTGCCGTATGGAGAACATGGCGGATGCGATGCAGAAGATGGGCCGCGGGCTCGTCCATCCCGTCATCGATACCGAGGTCAGCTTCAGCGATATCGACCGGGCGCTGGAGCGGATGGAATCGCGCCAGATCTTCGGCAAGATCATCCTGAAGATGGACTGACCGCGTGAAGCTCTTCATCACCCGGATCGTTCTGGCGCTGAGGAATTTTCAGCAATGGCTGGTGGCTCAGATGATGTTCGGCTTCCTGAATTTCCTGAAGCTGTTTCCGGCCGATGGCGCGATCCGCTTCGCCGACAGGATGATGCGCCGCCTCGGCCGGCTGACCAGCCGCCACAGACTGATGCTGGCCAATCTGCGCAACGCCTTCCCTGAGAAGAGCGAGGCCGAGATCGAGGAGATCGCACTCGCTAGCTGGGGCAATATGGGCCGGCTTGCGGCCGAATACGTCTTTCTCGACCAGCTGTTCGACTATGATCCCGAAAAGTCGGAGCCGGGCAGGGTGGAGGTATCGGGCGTCCCGATCTTCCTCGACCTGCGCGATAATCCGCGCCCCTTCATCGTCTTTACCGGCCATACCGCCAATTTTGAGCTGCTGCCGGTGGCGGGTGCCGCCTTCGGGCTTACAGTGACGGTGCTCTTTCGGCCGCCGAATAATCCTTATGTCGCCAAGAAGGTGTTCGACTTCAGGAGCGCGCGCATGGGCAAGCTGGTGCCGTCGCATGCCGGCTCCTCCTTCGCGCTTGCCCGTCAGCTGGAAGCAGGCCAGGGTGTGGGCGTACTGGTGGACCAGAAATTCCGCAAGGGGCTGAAGGGCACCTTCTTCGGCCGCGACGTCAAGACCAATCCGCTGCTGCCGAAGCTGGTGCGCCAGTTCGACTGCGAGGTCTATCCGGCGCGCTGCATCCGGCTGCCGGGAAATCGCTACCGGCTGGAAATCGAGCCACGGCTGAACATGCCGCGCGACGCCAAGGGCAATCTCGACCTGCCGGCCGCCGCCCAGCTGCTCAACGACAAGGTGGAAAGCTGGGTACGGGAATATCCGGAGCAGTGGCTCTGGTATCACGACCGCTGGCAGATCAAGCAGACGCTCGGGCCTTAGAATAGGATGCTCCAAACGAATAGTTGGAGCATGATGTCGCCCGAAAACCGCTCACACTTTTCGGCATCACACTCAAAAAAGGTCCACCCCCATTTATCAGCGGTGAAAAGCGGCAGGTGCTCTCGGATTGAAACTGAGGGCGCTTCATGTTACCCGTCACCACCAAGGCGCGAATAATGTCTACCGGAAGGCGCATTTTTGGGAAATGCGGCCATGTGAGGTTTCGGACTCGTCTCTTGGCACAATGGGAGTGGGAGGCGTCTTGCTGGAGCTTTTTCGAGCTTTTTCTTTGCGTTGCGTGCAAATCGAGGAAGCCATACGCCTGGGCGACGACCAGCGCGTCACGGCGCTCGACCGTCATGTCGAGCCGCTGGTCGAGGCAATCCTCGCCTGCCGGGCAGCCAATCTGCTCGAAGTCTACATGCAGCTGCAGTTCGTGAGCCACCTGATCAGCCAGGATGCCGACGATAGCGCCAGCGTCACGGAGCATACGTCGGTGCTTTCCTATCTGCTCGACCGCTATTTCGGGGCGCATGGGCCGGACTGGCGCGTGCCTTCTCCGCAGGATGTGCGCATAGAGCCGCCGCCGGCCTATGTGCCGGATACCGACAATGGCCAGTTCCTCAACGCGGCGATCCTCGAAAGTCTGCCGGATCGCGTGGCGGTGCTGACACGGGACTATCGCTACCTCTATTCCAATCCAGCCAACAGCGCCCATCTCAACAGGAAGCCAATGGAACTCATCGGCCGCCACCTTTCCGAATTCATCGGCGAGGAGCGGTTTGCCGAATGCGCCAAGCATAAGCTCGACGCCTGTTTTGCCGGTGACCAGATCGACTATACCTATGAGCGCCCGGACGGCAGCGGTGGGTCGCGGCAGGTGCGCTGTCGCATGTCGCCGCTACGCGATGCGGGCGGCACGGTGATCGGCGCCCTGCTCGTCATGGAAGATCTCGACCGGCTGTCGCAGGCTGCCTGATCCCGGTGGGCAGCCTTAGGCGGCCTGACCAACTCGGCAGCCTCGGGTAATCCGGCTAAACGGCCGCCCAGACGGCGAGCTCGTAGCCGTCGCGGTCGAGGAAGTGGAAGCGACGGCCGCCAGGAAAATCGGTGATCGGCCGGCAGATCGTGCCGCCAGCTCTTTCGACTGAGGTCAGCACTTCTTCCAGATCATTGGCATAGACGACGACCAGCGGGCCGCCGCCTGTCCGCACCGGTCCGAAATCGGTAAAGCCGCCCTTCAGCCGGCCGTCGTCGAATTCGCAATAATTCGGGCCGTAATCGGTGAAACGCCAGCCGAAGGCCGAGCCATAAAAGGCTTTGGCGGCAGCGATGTCGGCGACGTTGAATTCGACATAGTCGATGCGGCGGTCGTGGTTTTCTGTCTTCTCGGCCATCTATCTCTCCATCAGGGCTTTCAGCATGGCGAGATCCTTCTCGACATGGGTGGCATCGGCGGAAAACTGCGCGTCGGTCATGCCGGGCAGACGCAGCAGCGTGAACATGACCTCGCAGCCATCGCCGTTCGGCACGATGCGCAGGGCATTATAGACCCTGAGGCCGGATTCGATCGTCACCGTATGGTCGATCACGCCGAATTCATTGGCAGGCACGAAGCTCACCCTGATTTTTCCAAGGGCGCCATCGGCGATCCAGTCGGCACCATCAGGATCGAGCCCGGTCGCAAGGCCGGAGGCCCAGAGCGGCATGTTCTCCGGCTTGCCGGCGAATTCATAGACGTCGCGCCAATCGCGCTCGATCGACCGGTGGATGATTTTCGCGGGCATTGTCGTCATGGCTTGCGGGTCCCTGTCATTTGGTTTCGTCAGAATAACAGACCGGCCGGCAGCGTCTTGAACAAAACGGTCAGTCGCCTCTTTTCCGCATGCCGAGTTGGTCGAAAATGACGGCGGGCGTCAACGTCGAAAGCTCGCCGACCTCCCGCGTCATGTGAGGCTGGTCGGCAAAGCCCGCTTCCAGCGCAAGGCGGGCAAGCGGCATCGTGCCCGACTTGCGGCAGAGGTCGAGGAAACGCTGGAACCGGCGAATCCGTTCCAGCGTCTTTGCGCCGTAGCCGAAATGATGGTGGCAGCGACGGCGCAGCTGCCTTTCGCTCATGCCGAGCTGGTCGAGCAGGCCGGATGCCGGGCGACCGCCGTCGGCGGCGGCGAAGATCATGACGGCGTCGCGGGCGGGCTCCTCCGCATCGCGCGCGGTCTCTTCAAGCAGGCGTCCAAACAGTGCCATCGCGGCCGAGGGGTCGGGACAATCCGCAAGCCGCGCTTCGAATTCGGCGGTGTCCTTCCGGCCGATTTCGGCAAGGGGCACCGAGCAGCCGATCAGCGCCGAGAGCGGCGTCTTCAGCCAGGATGCTGCAGCGCCAGGTGCAAAACGTGCGCCGATGACGGTCGCGCCCGGCTGGATGACGGGAAAGGCCGCCGTCCTGTCGGGGCCGGCGACGACCAGCCGGCCGTCGATCCAGAGGAGATCGCAATAGCCATCCGGTACGATCGCCACCATTGCCGGCGGTCCGTTGTGAAGCGCATGAGACCAGAGGCGGCTGAAATGGCGTCGCAGTGTCGGCGGCGGTGCATATTCGCGGTAGCGGCCGGCGCGGGCCGCCAGGAGGGCCGCCTCTTTTCGTTTTCCCGATGCCAATGCGATATCTCCCGAACCACTGATGATAACATGAGATAGGGCATTACGGGCAGGACGCGCGAAAAACTTGCGGCTTCGGATCAAGCGGCGGCTGGCGGGTTGTCGGACAAGCGGGGATTTTGCAAGCCTCATTTCATTGGCTTTTGCGAACCGATTAGACCCTTGCGAGACTTGCCGTTTGACCGAGACAGTGCCACAACACCGGTCCAAATGACACATCGGAGGTTTGTCGTGGAAAAGGCAGAAATCGGACTGATCGGCCTTGCGGTCATGGGCTCCAACCTGGCGCTCAACATCGCGGAGAAAGGCAATAAAATCGCGGTCTTCAACCGCACGCCGGAGAAAACCGACGAATTCTACGAAAGCGCCGGCGATCTGAAGAAGCAGATTATTCCCTGCAAGACCATCGAGGAATTCGTCGATTCGATCCGGCCGCCGCGTCCGATCATCATCATGATCAAGGCGGGCGAGCCCGTCGACCAGCAGATGGAGCTGCTGCGCCCGCATCTCTCCAAGGGCGACATCATGATCGATGCCGGCAACGCCAATTTCCGCGACACCGTCGCCCGCTTCGACCGGCTGAAGAATACCGATCTGACCTTCATCGGCATGGGTGTTTCCGGCGGCGAAGAAGGTGCGCGCCACGGCCCGTCGATCATGGTCGGCGGCACCGAAGAGTCCTGGAAGCGCGTCGAGAAGGTGCTGACCTCGATTGCCGCCCGCTACAATGACGAGCCCTGCGTCGCCTGGCTCGGCAATGACGGCGCCGGCCATTTCGTCAAGACCATTCACAACGGCATCGAATATGCCGACATGCAGATGATCGCCGAAATCTACGGCATCCTGCGCGACGGCCTCGGCAAGAGTGCCTCGGAAATTTCCGGCATCTTCGGCGAATGGAACAAGGGCCGGCTGAACTCCTACCTGATCGAAATCTCCGAGAAGGTGCTTGCCGCAACCGATCCTGTTTCCGGCGGGCCGATGGTCGACATGATCCTCGACAAGGCCGGCCAGAAAGGCACCGGCAAGTGGTCGGCGATCGAGGCGCAGAACATGGGCATTCCGGCAACGGCGATCGAAGCCGCGGTCGCCGCCCGCAGCCTCTCCTCGATGAAATCGCAGCGCGAAGCCGCCGAGAAGATCTTCGGAACGCAGGCCGTGTCCTTCCCGATCGCTTACGGTCCTGAGCTCAACAGGGATCTGGAGCTGGCGCTTTTCGCCGCCAAGATCGGCGCCTATGCGCAGGGCTTCGCGGTGATGGCGGAGGCGTCGCGCGAGTTCAACTGGTCGCTGCCGATGCCGACGATCGCCAGGATCTGGCGCGCCGGCTGCATCATCCGCTCGCAGTTCCTCGACGAGATCACCTCGGCCTTCACCAAGTCGCCTGACGCTGCAAACCTCATCGTCACGCCAGCCTTCTCCGACATGGTCAAGGAATCGATCCCGGCGCTGCGCCGTGTCGTCGGTGCCGCGATTGCCGCCGGCCTGCCGGTGCCGGCGCTGACCTCGGCGCTGACCTATTTCGACGCCTATCGCCAGGGCAGGGGAACGGCAAACCTCATCCAGGCACAGCGCGACTTCTTCGGCGCCCACGGCTTCGACCGCCTTGATGCTAGGGATTTCCACCACGGCCCCTGGGGCAGCGGTGCCTCGACCTTCTGAGGTTTACAGATTTTTCAATGAGAGGCCCGGCCATAGTGCCGGGCCTTTTGCTGAAATGCCGCGGCCGAGAACCCGGAGATCTAAGTGACGAGCATTCGGATAGCCGCCGCGCAGACGCCGGAATTTCGGGAGAATGTTGGGGCGGCCTTGGATTATGCGGTTAAGGTTGCGGCGCTCGCCGAGGCTGATGGCGTGGCCCTGCTCGTCTTTCCAGAAGGCTTTCTGCAGGGCTACCTGATCGATGAACCATCGGCGCGGCGTGTTGCCCTCGATCTTGCATCGGCGGAGTTCGCGGCAGTCCTGGATCGGTTGCCGAAGTCGGGACCGATGCTGGTCATGGGGCTGATCGAGACCGATGACGGGCGATTGTTCAACACCGCCGTCGTCGTCGAGCGCGGCGCTCTCCTCGGTCGCTACCGGAAAACCCACCTGCTGCCCGGCGAACGGGCTTTCGAGGCAGGAAAGGACAGTCCGCTCTTTGCGACGGGTGCGCTGCGCTTCGGGATCAACATCTGCTACGACACCAATTTTCCGGAGGCAGCCGCAAAGGTTGCTGCGTCTGGCGCATCGCTGATCTTATGCCTGTCCAACAACATGATGCCACGGGAGAAGGCGGAAATATTCAAGCCGCTGCATAATGCCGTTCGCGGTGAAAGATGCCGCGAGGCAGGCCTGTGGCTGATATCGTCCGACGTAGCGGGTGAGCGCGACGGGCGCATCGCCTGGGGACCGACGGCCGTGCTGAACCGGCAAGGGCATGTCGTGGCGCAGCTCCCGCTGGAGGAGCCCGGCTTGCTGATCTTCGACTTTCCCTGCATAGCATCTGCGAGCTATCACGTTTGAGGAGTTGACAGAGATGTTCATCCGAGACGAAACGCCTGATGATATCGATGCGATCCATGATCTGACCTCGACCGCCTTCAAGCCGATGCCCTACAGCGACGGTACGGAAGCGGAAATTGTCCGAAGACTTCGCGCGGCGGGCGATCTCAAGATATCGCTGGTAGCCGAGCAGGATGGCGAGATTCTCGGGCATATCGCGTTTTCGCCGGTGACGATCGACGGCGCGCATGATGCCTGGTTCGGGCTGGGGCCGATATCGGTCAAGCCGGAGAGACAGCGGCAGGGTATCGGCAAGGCGATGATTGCACGGGGTCTCGAATTGTTGAACGATATCGGCGCCAGCGGATGCGCGCTGATCGGCAATCCCGAGATCTACAGCCGTGTCGGTTTCAGCAGCGACGGACAGTTGACGTATCTCGACCTCGATAGGCGGCTGGTGCAGAGGATTGTCTTTCGCGGATCTCCGCCAAGCGGGACGTTGCAATTCGCCCCAGCATTTGAAAGCTAGAATATTCCGTTCAACGGCTGAAACTCCAAACTCAAGCTGACAGAGAAGGCGACGACATGTCCCAAGCGGGCGCGATGACCATTCGAACCGAGCGTCTCAAGCTCCGCATGCCTGTTATCGGCGATTTCGCCGCCTATGCTGAGATCATGGCATCGCCGCGATCCGTCGGAATGGGCGGCCCGTTCGATCTGCGCGCGGCGTGGGGGATGTTCTGCCACGACGTGGCTCTCTGGCAGCTTTTCGGGCACGGAGCGCTGACGATCGAGCTTGGCGAAACCGGCGAATGCGTCGGTCAGGTGGGGATCAATCACGGGCCTCTCTTTCCGGAGAAGGAGCTCGGCTGGTTCGTCTATGAAGAATATGAGGGCAAAGGCTATGCGACCGAAGCGGGCTTGGCGCTGCGCGACTGGGCTTTCGCAACGCTCAAGCTGCCATCGCTCGTCAGCTATATCGCTCCCGGCAATGCTGCATCTGTCGCCGTTGCGGAACGGCTGGGCGCGCGTCTCGATCCCACAGCACCCCGAACTGATCCTGCCGATCTCGTTTACCGTCACCTCGCTTCCTGAACGGAGAACATGGTCTTGGGCGCACTGTGATTGGTTGCAGACGTCTCAGTCCCTACATGTTGATCAGCTAGGGAATCGAGTTCCGCAAGAGATGGGCATATCCGATGACGGGCGAGAAGCGGGAACACTGGGACGAGGTCTATCGCACGAAACCTGCCGACAGCGTCAGCTGGTATCAGCCGACGCCCGGGCCTTCCTTGCGGGCGCTTGACGAGCTGCAACTGCCGGCCACGGCCTCGCTGATCGATGTGGGCGGCGGCGCATCGAGCCTTGTCGACCGTCTTGTCGAGCGCGGTTGGTCCGACCTCACCGTCCTCGACATCGCCGCGCCGGCGCTCGATGTCGCCAAGGCGCGGCTGCGGGATGAAGCCGCCCGCATCACCTGGGTGGTTGCCGACGTCACTTCATGGCAGCCCGACCGCCATTACGATGTGTGGCACGACCGCGCTGTTTTTCACTTCCTCACCGAGCCCGAGCAGCGGCTGGCCTATCGCCGCGCGCTCGAAACCGGCACGGCGGCGGGCAGCGCCGTGATCATCGCGACCTTCGCGCCGGACGGGCCGGAACGGTGCAGCGGCTTGCCGGTCCAGCGTTACGACGCGGTGGCGCTTGCGACCGAATTCTCGTCCACCTTCGCGCTTCAGCGTGACTGGCGGGAGGAACACACGACACCCGGCGGTGGCCGGCAGTCGTTCCAGTGGTGCATTTTTCGGAGGCGCTGAGCCCCTTTTGAGAAGGCGGCGGAGAGACGCCCTAGCGATCTCGTCTACTGCTGCCTCGTTTCCCGAGGGAGGCAGTCGAGGATGAAATCCGCCCGGTCGGCGACCGCGATTTTCGGCAGCATGACGACGTCGTAGCCGAGCGTCGGATAGACGGCGACAAGTCGATCATATTCCGCGACCGCCTCGTCGAAGCCATGGCGCCGCTCGGGGTCGGTCGTGTAGATTTCGGGCCATGGCGGCGTGAGAAAAACCCTCGGGTGATAGCGATGAGCGGCGCTCAATTTTTCCAGGGCCGGTTCTCCGGTCAGGTGCTGCAGCGCTGCCGCGGCATCGATCAGCCCGCGATCAAAAAACGTCCAGCCGGCCTGCTCACGCGCAGCCTTGTGATCGGCGATCGCCATCTCGATCGCGCGGCGGGCAAACGCCGCCATGTCGGCCCAGGGCAGGACGGTGCCGCCGCTCTCGATCTCCTGCTTGACGATCCGTCGGCCGGGCTCTTCGACGACGGCATGACCGCGTGCAGCAAGCTCAGCAAGCAGCGTCGATTTTCCGCCGCCGGAACATCCCGAAATCAAGACCGACCCGTTCATCTTCAAGCTCCCGTCTCAGGCGGCTCGTCGGGCGCGCGCCAGGCCGTGGTCCACCAGTCGGTCGATGATTTCGGCGTAGGTGACGCCGCTTGCCGCCATCGCCTTGGAATACATGCTGATATCGGTGAAGCCGGGGATGGTGTTGATTTCATTGACGAGGAACTGCATGTCATCCGTCAGGAAGAAATCTATGCGGGCCATGCCGTCGCAGCCGACCGCCCGGAAGGCTCTTGCGGCCACGTCGCGCATGGCGGTCTCGACCTCCTGCGGCAGTTCGGCCGGCACTTTCAACGCCGCACCGTTCTCGTCGATATATTTGGCATCGTAGCTATAGAAGTCGTGGCTTTCCGCCGGCACGATCTCGCCCGGCCGGGAGACGAAGAGTTCGCCTGCCGCATCCTCGAGCACACTGAATTCGATCTCGCGGCCGCGCACGAATTCCTCGGCGAGCAGCGTGCGATCGTGGCGGAAGGCTTCAGTAAGGGCGGGTGCGAATTCCTGGCTGGCATGGACCTTGGCGACACCGACCGACGATCCCTGGCGCGCAGGCTTGATGAAGAGCGGCAGGCCGAGCTCGCCTTCCAAGGCTGCCAGTGAAGGGGCGGCACTCTCATGGATCGTCACCGCGCGCGCCACCGGCAGGCCCGCCGCCCTCAGCAGGCGTTTGGCGATGTCCTTGTCGAGCGCCGTGGCCGAACCGAGGATGCCGCAACCGGCGAGTGGAACGCGGGCCACCTCCGCCGCGCCCTGTACCGATCCGTCTTCGCCATGCTGGCCGTGAAGGACAGGAAACAGGATGTCGACCTTTGCTAGGTCATGCGGCGCGCCATGAGTTGGGATCGCCAGCACCCGGCCGCGCCCACCCGGCACCAGGCAGATTTCCGTGCCTGATGAAGGTGTCGCCAGCACGCCATCCTCAAAACTGCTCAGCAGCCACTGTCCGTCGCGCGTGATGAAGACGGGGACTGCGTCGTATTTCTCGGGCATGAGCGCGCCCATGACATTGGTTGCCGAGAGCACGGAAACTTCATGCTCGGCCGAGCGGCCACCGAAGAGCACGGCAATGCGCAGCCTGTTTGGGGATGGGGTCATGAAAGCCTCCGAAACGATCTGGTGTGAAAAGGGTCAGGCGTCGACCGATATGCCGCGATTGGCGAAGAAGCGGTCGAATACGGCAAGCGGCAGCGTCACGTCAGCCTGGCTCGCCTCGTCATGGCCGGACGGGTTGTGAAAGCGGATTGTCTCGTCGCTGGCTGCCGTCACCAGCACCAGGTGTCCGCCCTTCGAGGGCGGTTCTCGCTCCGGCCAGCGGATGCCAGAGTTCACCGAGGCGATGAAGAACCGGCGTTTCGCGAGATGCCCGGGAATGGCCGATGTCTCGACGCCGGTCATCGTCTCCGCGCTAAGTCCGAAGCGCTCGGCTGCGAAGCGGACGAAGGGCGCGTAAATCAGCCCTTTGATCGAGGCGTCGATCTCGTTGACCACATAACCGCCATAGGCGGTGCAGGCGTGGGCAAGCTCGATGGTCGGATGGATTTCACCGCGGGCGGCAAGAATCATCTTCAGGCAGGCCATGCCGCAGACATTGACCGCCCAGCGCGCATATTCCTCGATCGTCGCGGCTCCCGAATGGCGCCAGAGCGGGTCGCTGAGCAAGGCCTGCGATCCCTGGGCAAGCACCGGCAGCGTCATGCCCGGTGTTTCCCACTGGCTAAAATAGGGCACACCGTTTTGCTGCATCCTGTCGATTCCCCCGTGGCTCGTCTCTGAGATGGCGGGCAATCTGGGCTTTTTCGAGCCGATGTGGCACACCCTGATCATCTAGTCGCTGGCGCCATCCGTCCACCGCGCTATCCTGCGGTGACGCGGCGGGCGAGGCAGTCACCCGAAGATCGCGGCGGTGCTCCGATCAGCTGGTAAGAAACCTGGCGGATCTGAACGGAGCTTTTCGTGCAATACACTCTTGGCATGAGCGATCTTATCGGGCACTCTTGGCCTATGACCATGGCAACTCAAGCACCAATCGCCCGCAGAAGCGGTGCACGACTTATCACCACGGCCTCCTGATCGGAGCCGGGTCAACGCTGTCGTTTGCTTTCCGTTTATTTGCCTGAGTTACCGTCCATGGACATCACATCGTTTCCCAAGCCGTATTGTGCCTTTTCCGTTCTGCAGGCGGTACTGAGATTCCGTGCCGCAACTCCGGGCGCGTTTCGACTTAGCCGCGGCTGCCGGACGTCACCGGAGCACCGGCAGCCGTAGCTGCTCCTGAACCAAAGAACGCCTCCATTTTTCAGGACACGCCACCGCATAGCCGGCCGGCGCCAGGAGTGATGCATGCCTTATGATCCCAAGACGATCGAACCGAAGTGGCAGGCCTATTGGGCCGACCACCATACCTTCCGAGCGGAAATCGATCCGGCCAGACCGAAATTCTACGCGCTCGACATGTTTCCGTATCCTTCAGGCGCAGGCCTGCATGTCGGCCATCCCCTTGGCTACACGGCCACCGACATCATGTGCCGTTACAAACGCATGTGCGGCTTCAACGTCCTGCATCCGATGGGATGGGACAGTTTCGGCCTGCCGGCGGAGCGCCACGCGATGCGGACTGGTGTGCATCCCGATATCACGACGAAGCGCAATATCGAGACGTTTCGCGGGCAGGTGCAGAGGCTGGGCTTCTCCTATGACTGGAGCCGCGAGTTTGCCACCACCGATCCCGCCTATGTGCACTGGACGCAGTGGATCTTCCTGAAGCTGTTCGAGAAGGGCCTCGCCTATCAGGCGGAGGTCGCGGTCAACTGGTGCCCGGCCCAGAACGCCGTGCTTGCCGACGAGGAGGTCAAGGACGGGCGTTATGTCGAGACCGGCGATCCCGTCATTCGCCGCCGGATGCGCCAGTGGATGCTCCGCATCACGGCCTATGCCGATCGGCTGCTGCAGGGACTGGACGGCCTCGACTGGCCCGAAAACCTGAAAACCATGCAGCGCAACTGGATCGGACGCTCCGAGGGCGCCGAAATCCGGTTTCCGCTCGAGCACGGCAAAGAGGTCATCACCGTCTTCACGACGCGCCCCGAGACCCTGTTCGGAGCAAGCTATATCGTGCTCGCGCCGGAGCATCCTGCAGTTGCCGCCATCGTCGAGCCCGCAATGCGCGAGGCGGTGGCCGCCTATATTGCCGAGGCCGAAGAATTGGAAGAGACGGTGCGGGCCGATGCCGGGCGAGAGAAGACGGGCGTCTTCACCGGCGTCTATGCGATCAACCCTGCCAACAGAGCCCGGCTGCCGGTTTGGGTGGCCGATTACGTGCTGGCTGGTTATGGGACCGGCGCCCTGATGGCGGTGCCGGCTCATGACGCGCGCGACTACGCTTTTGCCCATACGCACGAGCTGCCGATCATTCGCGTGATCGACAGCGAGGGCGATATCGATAAGGCGGCTTATGAGGGCGAGGGGGCGATGGTCAACTCCGGCTTCCTGGATGGCCTGGGCCCGCCGGAGGCGAGATCCGCCATCATCGCCTGGCTGCAGGCGAACGGCGCGGGCTGGCCGAAGGTCACCTACCGCCTGCGCGACTGGCTGTTCTCCCGCCAGCGCTACTGGGGCGAGCCGATACCGGTGCTGCATCTGGCGGACGGCTCGGTGATGCCGCTGCCTGAAGAATGCCTGCCGCTGCTGCCGCCGGAACTCGACGATTACGCCCCGACGCCGGATGGCGAACCGCCGCTTGCCCGTGCGCAGGCCTGGGTCGAAACGATCGTGCCGGGTACCGACATTCCGGCACGGCGGGAGACTAATACGATGCCGCAATGGGCGGGCTCCTGCTGGTATTATCTCAGGTTCCTTGATCCGGAGAACGCCAGCGAACCCGTCGGGCGCGAGGCCGAGCGCTATTGGATGCCGGTCGATCTCTATGTCGGCGGTGCCGAGCATGCGGTTCTGCATCTGCTCTATGCCCGCTTCTGGCACAAGGTGCTCTACGATATCGGCGTCGTTTCGACGGAAGAGCCGTTCGAGCGGCTGTTCAACCAGGGCATGATCCTTGCCCATTCCTACCGCGATGCAGCAGGCCGGTATTACGCGCCGTCTTCCGTCGTCGAAGGGAAGGGCAGATGGTTCGCCGGGCCGGTCGAGGTGCAGCGCGCCGTCGAGAAGATGTCGAAGTCGCAGTTGAACGTCGTCAATCCCGACGTTGTCGTCGAACAGTTCGGGGCCGACGCGTTGCGGCTGTACGAGATGTTCATGGGGCCGCTGGATGCGGCAAAGCCCTGGCAGACCGCCGGCGTGATCGGCGTGCGCCGGTTTCTGGAGCGCGCCTGGCGCATCGTCTGCGACGAGCGTGACGAACTCTCGCTGGCGGTGCGGGAGGAAACTGCGAGTCCACAGCTTCTGCGCTTGCGCCACCAGACGGTGAAGGCCGTGACCTCGGATATCGAAGCAATGCGGTTCAACACCGCCATTGCCCGGCTGATGGAGCTGGCCAACGCGCTGACGGCGGAGATCGTGCGACCGCAGGAGGTCGTCGAGACGTTCGTGCTGTTGCTGTCACCTTTTGCGCCTCACATCGCGGAGGAGTTATGGGGTAAGCTCGGTCATCGGGAAACGCTGACATGGGTTTCCTGGCCGGCCTTCGACCTTGCAATGGTCGAGATGGAGACCCGCAACTACGTGGTGCAGATCAACGGCAAGGTTCGCCACCGCTTCGAAGCCGCCGCCGATCTTGGCGAGGCGCTGCTCGCAGCCGTGCGATCCGACCCTGCCGTCATAGCCTTGCTCGACGGCAGAATGGTGGTCAAGGAAATCGTGGTCCCGGGGCGATTGGTGAATTTCGTCGTCGAGGACCCGTGATACCGCAAGCCGATCGTCGGATTGAGCCCCGACGGTCGGTTCTCGCCAGCCGCGGCGGCCGGACTTCGTAAACACCCCCCACGAATCACAAACCCCCGGATTTCTCCGGGGGTCTGGCAGCAATCCGGGCCAGACAATTCGCCCGGCCTCCATGTCATTTCCCGGCGGCCTGCGCGGCGTACATGTAGCTGTCGTAGCTGTATTCGGCGACGCGGAACCATTCGAAGGATTCGTCGCGGAATTTTTTCCAGCCGGGATAGATCTTCGCCCAGGCGGGGTGCTTCTCTCCGTATTCCGCATAGAGTTCGAAGGAGGCCTTGTAGGCGGCGTCCATGACGTCGCGCGGCAGCGGGCGGAGCTTGACGCCCTTGCCGACGAGCGAGCGGATCGCCGTGGTGTTCTTGACGTCGTAGAGCGACTGCATGTTGACGTTGGCCGATTTGCAGGCGGCGTCGAGTGCGGCCTTGTAGGCATCCGGCAGGGCTTCGTACTGGGCCTTGTTGATGAAGAAGTGGATGGTCAGGCCGCCTTCCCAGTAAGCCGGGTAGTAGTAGTTCGGAGCGATCTGATAGAAGCCGAGACGTTCGTCGTCATAGGGGCCGATCCACTCTGCCGCATCGATCGTGCCGCGCTCGAGGGCGGGGTAGATGTCTCCCCCCGGCAGCTGCTGCGGGATAACGCCGAGCCTTGACATGACCTCGCCGGCAACGCCCGCGATGCGCATCTTGACGCCCTTGAGATCGGCGACGCTCTTGATTTCCTTGCGGAACCAGCCACCCATCTGGGCGCCGGTGGCGCCACCCGGAATGCCGACCACGCCATAGTCTGCGAGGAACTCGTTATAGGCCTCGTTGCCGCCGCCGTGATAGAGCCAGGCATTCTGCTGACGGCCGTTGAGGCCGAAGGGGATGGTCGAGCCGATCGCGAATGTCGGATCCTTGCCGGTGAAGTAATAGCCGCAGGTGTGCGCGATTTCGACCGTATTGGCCTTGACCGCGTCGATCGCCTGCGGACCGGGAACCAGTTCGCCGGCCTGGAAGACCTGGATCTGGAACTTGCCTTCGGTGATCTTCGACAGGGCATCGGCCATGACGACCGCGCCGCCATAGATGGTGTCGAGATTGTTGGGGAAGCCTGATGTCAGGCGCCATTTGATCGTCGGCAGTTCCTGCGCAACGGCAGGTGCTGCAAGTGCTGCGCCGGCCACCGTGGCTGCGCCGCCGATCGCGCCTTTCGTCAGAAAGTTACGTCGATTGATCGTGTTGGTCATGTCGTCCTCCTCGGGTTGATCAATGGGCTCAGGCGATCACCTGGGCATTCATTTCGTAGGTTCTGCAGGCGGTGCGCCGAAGCTCGGCGTTGGCGATCCGAAATCGGGTGCGGGCGCGTCGAATGACGGTGCGGTCGGCTCGCCGGTGGAAGGCTCGGGCGCGCCGAACGGCTGGGTAGGGGTGCCGAACGGGTTTTCTCCGCCTTGGCCTGGCATCGGCACGTTCAGCTGAATCGTCGAGGGATCGACGGTCACCTGTCCCGCCTTGTAGTGGGTGACGAGGCCGGGGAAGGCGATGACGATGGTGACCATGACCAGCTGGATCGCCAGGAAGGGCAGGGAACCCATGTAAATCTGGCCAGATGTGACCGGCTGTATCGTCGCGCCGGTGATCCGGTCCTTGTATGCGCGGCTCGGGGCGACCGATCTCAGATAGAAGAGCGAGAAGCCGAAGGGCGGATGCATGAACGAGGTCTGCATGTTGATCGCCAGCATCACGCCGAACCAGATCAGGTCGATCCCGAGCGCGTCGGCGACGGGTGCCAGCAGCGGGATGATGATGAAGGCCAGCTCGAAATAATCGAGGAAGAAGGCGAGAAAGAACACCAGCAGGTTGGCGACGATCAGGAAGCCGACCTCGCCGCCGGGGATCGACGTCATCAGGTGCTCGACCCAGACATGGCCGTTGACGCCGTAGAAGGTCAGCGAAAAGACGCGGGCGCCAAGCAGGATGAAGATCACGAAGGACGAGAGCTTGGCGGTCGCGTAGAGCGCCGACTTGATCATCGTGAGATTGAGACGACGGTTGAATGCCGCAAGCAGCAGTGCTCCAACCGCGCCCATGGCGCCGCCTTCCGTCGGCGTCGCCAGGCCGATGAAGATCGTGCCGAGAACCAGGAATATCAGGACGAGCGGCGGGACGAGGGAGGTGACGACCTTGCCGAGCAGCTTCCATCCGCGCAGGGATCGGGCTTCCGGCGGCAGTGCGGGAACGCTTGCCGGGCGAATGAACGACATGACGATGATGTAGCCGGCATAGGCGGCGACGAGCAGGAGGCCGGGAACAAGCGCGCCCTTGTACATGTCGCCGACGGACCTGCCGAGCTGGTCGGCGAGAATGATCAGCACCAGGCTCGGCGGGATGATCTGCGCCAATGTTCCGGAGGCCGCGATCGTGCCGGCGGCGACACGCCGGTCATAACCGTAGCGCAGCATGATCGGCAGCGAGATCAGGCCCATCGAGATGACGGAGGCAGCAACCACACCTGTCGTCGCCGCCAATATCGCGCCGACGAAGATCACGGCAAAGGCGAGGCCACCGCGGATCGGGCCGAAAAGCTGGCCGATCGTGTCGAGCAGGTCTTCGGCCATGCCGCTTCGCTCGAGGATTAGGCCCATGAAGGTGAAGAAGGGGATGGCGAGCAGTGTCTCGTTCGACATCTGGCCGAAGATGCGATCCGGGATCGCGCCGAAGAGGTTGATCGGCAGCAGGCCCATCTCGATGCCGATGAAGCCGAACACGAAGCCGACGAAGGCGAGCGCGAAGGCGACGGGATAGCCGAGCAGCAGCACGACGATCAGCGACAGGAACATGATCGGCGCGAGGTTTTCCGCGAAGAAGGCAAACATAGGCATGTTCCTGGATTTAGAGCGCTTGTGCTTCGGCGTCGGCCAAGGCGACGGCGTCAGGCATTGCCCCGGTGAGGATGGCGATGCGCTTGATGAGTTCGGACAGACCCTGCAGGGCAAGCAGCCCGAACCCTGCCGGGATCAGGGCCCATACCGGCCAGAGGATCAGGCCGCCGGTGTTGTTCGACACCTCGCCACTCTGGAATTTGGCGACCACGATCGGCCAGGACAGATAGATCGTCACCAGGCAGAAGGGCAGCAGGAAGAAGATCGTGCCGAAAACCTCGACCCAGAGCTGCGCGCGGCGCGGCAAATGACCGTAGACCAGATCGACCTTGACGTGTTCGCTGCCGAGCAGCGTCCAGGCGGCGGCGATGAGGAAAGCCGCCGAGAACAGATACCATTGCGCCTCGAGCCAGGCGTTCGAGCTGAGATTGAAGAGCTTGCGGGTCGTCGCGTTGACGGCGCTGATCAGCACGGCGGCGAGCAGCAGCCAGGAGACAGCCTTGCCCAAAAAGGTGTTCAACGCGTCGATCGCACGCGATAGCGTCAGTAAGCCAGACATCGAATAATCCTCCCGACGGCAGCACGAAGCGCGCCGTCCGCCAAGTGCTATCGGCGTGCGGAGATCCGAACAAGGAGCCGTTCCGGGCAAAAACCGATAGCCTACCCAGTAGTGGGTATGTCTGCCTCCGGGGAGGTGAGGCCGTTGTCGATCGCGAAACGAACGAGGCCGGCCGTCGTGGCGATGCCGAGTTTTTTCTTGATCTTCTTGCGGTGCGTCTCCGCCGTGGCTTCGGAAATGCCGAGCGATTGGGCGATGTCGCGGTTGCTCCGGCCGGCTGCGATCAGCAGCAGGACGTCATGTTCGCGGGTTGTCAGAGGCACCGGCGATGCATTCGACCGCTTTTCGAGCAAGACCTCGGAAACGCCTGACGAGAAATAGGTCTTCCCCGAAGCGACCGCCTCGATGGCGGAGACGATCTCATCGGTGGAGACGTCCTTGAGGATGTAGCCGGCGGCGCCATGAAGCACCGAGGTCGAGATATATTCCCGACTGTCGTGCATCGAAAGCATCAGGATACGCGTTCGCGGCAGGCTCTCCCTGAAGAGCTCGATGGCGTCTATCCCGCTCAGCTGCGGCATGTTTATGTCCATCAGGACGACATCGGGCCTGGTGCGCAATGCGAGCTCCAGTCCGGTTCGCGCCATGCCGGCTGTGCCGACGACCTCGATGTGATCATAGGTCTTCAACAGCGCTTCCAGCCCCTCCAGGACGAGCGGGTGGTTGTCCACCAGCAGCACCCTGATGGTTCCCGGCGCGTTCATGCAGCCTCCTTAGCCCCGTCGGGATTTGCCCCGGCGGATTTCGGAAGCATCGCAGTCAGCGTCGTTCCCTCCGATGTGGAGTTGATCAGCAGGACGCCGCCAAAATGCGCCATGCGCTCCTGCATGTTGCGCAGCCCGAGCCCGCCCGTTGGTGAAGCCTGGCTTACCGCGCCATGATCGAAGCCGAGGCCGTTATCGGCAATGATCATCCGAACGCGGCCGCGAACGGTCCAGACCCTGATCGAGCCGGCAGTGGCGCCCGAGTGCTTTTCGATATTGTGAAGCGCTTCCTGGGCGACACGGTAAAGCGCTGTCGCCGCCTCCGGCTTGAGATTGCCGCGGAAGGGCGTGGCATCAAGGGACATGTCGATGCCGGTTCTTTCGGTGAAGGCCGCAAGCAGCGCCTGGAGTGCGGCGGCAAGACCGAGGTCGTCGAGCGCGCGCGGACGAAGATCGTGGGACAGCCGGCGGACCTCCTTGATCGCTCCATTCAGGGCCTCGGCGCCCCGATCGATCGCGCCGGAGGCGTCGTCGCTTTTGCTGCGGACCTTCCTGCTTGCCAGGTCGATCGCATATCTGACGCCGACGAGATTCTGGGAGATGCCGTCATGCAGCTCCCGGGCAAGGCGGGCGCGCTCCTGCTCCTGCGTATCGATGATCCGCTTCGTCAGTTCTTTGAGCTTGCCGTCCGCCATTCGGCGCTCCCTTAGCGTCACCAGCATGCAGGCCGCAAAGACCAGAAGCACGGAGGGAACCGCGATCAGCGCCACGACCATGAAGGTCTTGCGGATATTGGCGCGAAGATCCGCCTTGGCGGCGGCGGTCTGGGCGAAGACGTCGTCGAGATAGACGCCGGTTCCGAGCATCCACTGCCACTTGTCGAGCCCGACGGCGAAAGAGAGCTTGTCCGCCATCTCGCCGGAGGAGGGTTTCTGCCATTTGTACTGATGGAGGCCGCCGCCTTCCTTGGCTTTCTCGATCAGGTTGGCGATGACGGGATCGCCGTCCGGATCGACGAGGTCGAGCCAGTTGCGGCCCGGGCGGAACGCCTGCCGGGGGTGGACGATGTTCTTGCCTTCATAGTCGTAGACGAAGAAATAGCCGTCCTTGCCGTAATCGAGCGACGTCAGTATCTCCCGCACCTTCTCCTTGGCCGCCTCGTCTTCAGGCCCGGCCGCATCATAGGTGCTCTGGATCGCCGACAATGCGAGGTTCGTCAGATTGAGCAGCTCGGTTTCCTTGGCTTTCAGCATGTTGCGCTCGAACGTGCCGATACTGCTGCCGACAAGGGTGGCCGACTGCCAGGTGATGAAAGCGGTGACGGTCAAAATCGCGATCACGAGCGGGATGACCGTCAGTGCGATGATCTGATGTCTGAGGTTCATGACGTCTCCTCCGCGCCCGTCCTGCCGCTATATGCAGCAGATTGACCTGGAACCTCAAGCGTTTTGGCATTCGGCGGCGGTGAGCCTTATCTGCCGCTGTTCGGCCAGGTCGGCTGGCTGATGCTCTGCAGCAGCTCCGGCTCGACGCCGTCGATGCGGGCGATGACGGCTTTGGCCATTTCGCGGCCGGCTTGGCGAACGTCTTCCTGGGCGGTGATGATCTCGGGGCGGATCCAGTTCAGGATCGGTACCGATTGCTTGGAGACCATGTCGAGATCGCGGCCGAGCGCCTTGCCGGCGGCTTCGATGCCGGCATTGACGGCGATCGCCGCGCTACCGGCCGAACAGACGATGCCGTCTGGGGCGTTGGCCGAGCGCATCATCACCTCGACGATGTCGCGGATGTCGGCGAGCGGTGCGTCGGTGTTGACGCGCAGCGGCACTTCCTCGGCGCCGTAATCATGCAGGCCGGTTTGGAAGCCGATGCGAATATGGGCGTAGTAGGTGAGCTTACTCGGTGGCTGCAGCAGGGCGATGCGGCGGCGGCCGCGCTTGACGAGCTTTTCCACCGCCTGATGAGCGAAGGCCTCGTTGTCGAAATCGTGGAAGGGGTGGGTGAGACCCGCATCGGTGCGCCCATGCGTGGCGAAGGGCATGCCACGCTCCGTCAGCAGCCGCACACGCGGATCATCCGGCTCGATGCGGGAGATGATGACGCCGTCCGCCGAGCCGGTATCGAGGATATAGCGAACCGGCTGCATTGGATCCTTGCTGTGGGAATGCGGCGTGATGACGATATGATAGGGCGTGCCGGACAGCACCTCGGAGATGCCGAAGACCATCTGGCTCGAGAAGCCCATGATCTCCTCGTCGATGCTGAGAACAAGGGCGATGACGTTGGTCTTGCCGGTGCGCAGGCGCACGCCCGCCCTGTTCGGCTGGTAGCCGAGCTGGCGGGCGACCATGCGCACGCGCTCCTTGGTCTCGGCCCCGATATCCGGCGCATCCTTCAGCGCGCGTGACACCGTCGTCACGCCAAGGCCGGTCATGAAGGCGATCGTCTTCAATGTCGGGCGCTCGCGCGCCGTCGGTGCCGATGCCGCCTGCCCGAAATTTCCCTTGTTTTCCATCCCTGTAAGCCTGCCTCGCGCGAATTGGTGTCGCTTATAGAGGCTTTCTCAAGCGCGCTAAGCCCGCCCACCTGCCAAAATCGCGCCTCCCTAAGGAATGCAATCTGTAACGATACAGTAGAAATGTCGAGGACTTTTTCTTGTGTGCATTGCTGGATGCCACGCATAGGTTGAATCGGTGATTTATGACCCGTTTTTCTGCAGTTGCGAAAAGGATAATAGGCGGAACGCAAACATTGTTCGGAATATATGGTTAAAATCCAATAGTTTATACCAGGAAACGCAAGCGCGATGGCGCTTGGTCGAGAATCGATTCAAGGCACGCGAATGCCAGCCTTTCAACAGGCATAAGTAGCAACTGTAGTGCTCACGGAAAAATTTGCAGGCGAGCAGTTGCGTGAAGAAATCGATTGATCTAAGTTTTTCCGGCAACGTTTCAGTGAGGGAGGAAAACTCATGAAAATCCGTCTAATGGCAGCCCTGCTTGCCACTTCGGTCGCGCTTCCGCTGGGAGCCGCCAACGCCACCGATCTTGAAGTCACCCACTGGTGGACATCTGGCGGCGAAGCTGCAGCGGTCGCCGAGCTGGCCAAGGCATTCGACGCCACCGGCAACCACTGGGTCGACGGCGCGATCGCCGGCTCCGGCGGCACTGCTCGCCCGATCATGATCAGCCGCATCACCGGCGGCGACCCGATGGGCGCGACCCAGTTCAACCATGGGCGCCAGGCCGAGGAACTCGTCCAGGCCGGCCTGATGCGCGATCTGACCGACGTGGCGACCGCCGAGAAGTGGAAGGATATCATTCGTCCGTCGAGCCTGCTCGATTCCTGCACCATCGACGGCAAGATCTACTGCGCTCCCGTCAATATCCACTCCTGGCAATGGTTGTGGCTTTCGAACGCCGCCTTCAAGAAAGCCGGCGTCGAGGTTCCGAAGAACTGGGACGAGTTCGTCGCTGCGGCTCCGGCTCTCGAAAAGGCCGGCATCATTCCGCTCGCGGTCGGCGGTCAGCCGTGGCAGGCGACAGGCGCCTTCGACGTGTTGATGGTCGCGGTTGCCGGCAAGGATACCTTCAACAAGGTCTTCAAGGACAAGGATGCGGAAGTTGCTGCCGGTCCTGAAATCGCCAAGGTGTTCAAGGCCGCCGACGATGCTCGGCGCATGGCCAAAGGCAGCAACGTCCAGGATTGGAACCAGGCCACCAACCTTGTCATCACGGGCAAGGCCGGCGGCCAGATCATGGGCGACTGGGCGCAGGGTGAATTTGCGCTGGCCGGTCAGAAGGCCGGTACCGACTACACCTGCCTGCCGGGCCTCGGCGTGAACGAGATCATCTCGACGGGTGGCGACGCCTTCTACTTCCCGCTGCTGAAGGACGAAGAAAAGTCCAAGGCGCAGGGCGTGCTTGCCAAGACTCTGCTCGATCCCAAGACCCAGGTTGCCTTCAACCTGAAGAAGGGTTCGCTGCCGGTTCGCAGCGACGTCGATCTCGCTGCCGCCAACGATTGCATGAAGAAGGGTCTCGAAATCCTTCAGAAGGGCAACGTGATCCAAGGTACCGACCAGCTGCTTTCGGCCGACAGCCAGAAGCAGAAGGAAGACCTTTTCTCCGAATTCTTCGCCAATCCGTCGATGACGCCGGAAGACGCTCAGAAGCGTTTCGCCGGGATCATCGCTTCTGCTGACTGATCAGCAGACTTGCTGCCTTGCGGTCCGGCTCCTATGGGGCCGGATCGGTCCGGACGGCCGGTGATCGTCCGGAGGGTGGCGGCGTCTCTCCGGTATCTTCAACAGGTTCGGAGATGGGGACGACAGACGGCGTCTTGCCGTTTTGTTACTGTCGCAGTTGCGATTGAGGAGAAGTGTTTATGACGGGTCAAGCGCGAGCAGGCCGGCCAAACAAGTTACTGCGCAATCTGAATGCTAAGATTGCGTCTATCCCGATGATCCTGACAGCGTTGGTGATCTTTGTCGGCGGCACGTTCTGGACGATCTTTTATTCTTTCACCAATTCCAAACTGCTTCCGCGGTTGAGCTTTGTCGGATTCGATCAGTACCAGCGCCTCTGGGCGGCACCCCGCTGGGTGACGGCGATCGAGAATCTGGCGGTCTACGGCATCCTCTCGCTGATCTTCAGCCTGGTCATCGGTTTCATGCTCGCCGCGCTGATGGACCAGAAGATCCGTTTCGAAAACACCTTCCGCACCATCTTTCTTTATCCCTTCGCGCTGTCCTTCATCGTGACGGGCCTCGTCTGGCAATGGGTTCTGAACCCTGACTTCGGCATTCAAGCGGTGGTGCGCTCTATCGGGTGGACGAGCTTCACCTTCAATCCGCTCTATACGCCTGAAATCGTCATCTACGGCATTCTGATCGCGGCGCTGTGGCAAGGAACGGGTCTCGTCATGTGCCTGATGCTTGCCGGCCTCCGCGGCATTGACGAGGACATCTGGAAAGCGGCGCGCGTGGACGGTATTCCGATGTGGAGGACCTATCTCTTCATCGTCATCCCGATGATGCGGCCGGTCTTCATCACCACGATCGTGATCATCGCCTCCGGCATCGTCAAGGTCTACGACCTCGTGGTCGCGCAGACATCGGGCGGACCGGGCATTTCCTCTGAAGTGCCGGCGAAATATGTCTACGACTACATGTTTCAGGCACAGAACCTGGGGCAGGGCTTTGCCGCCTCGACGATGATGCTGGTCACGGTCGCGATCATCATCGTTCCGTGGGCCTATCTGGAATTCGGTGGAGGGCGCAAGCGTGGCTAATATAGAAGCTCTCAACACCGTTGCTGCCGGCATCGACGCCGTTGCGCCGAAGCTTGGCGACGGCCCCAGTGGCCCGAAGCCACGCCCGGCGCTGTCGGCGCGCAACATTATGCTCTACGGTACGCTGATCGTCGCAGCGCTTTACTATCTGCTGCCGCTCTATGTGATGGTCGTGACTTCGCTGAAGGGCATGCCGGAAATTCGTCTCGGCAACATCTTCTCGCCGCCGGTAGAGATCACTTTCGAACCCTGGGTGAAGGCCTGGGCGCAGGCTTGCACCGGCCTGAACTGTGATGGTCTGTCGCGTGGGTTCTGGAACTCGGTTCGCATCACAGTGCCGTCGGTCATCATCTCGATCGCAATCGCCTCGGTGAACGGCTATGCGCTGGCCAACTGGCGCTTCAGGGGATCCGAGCTTTTCTTCTCGATCCTGATCATCGGGGCATTCATTCCCTATCAGGTGATGATCTATCCGATCGTCATCATCCTGCGCGAAATCGGCATCTACGGCACGCTGACCGGCCTCGTCATCGTCCATTCGATCTTCGGCATGCCGATCCTGACGCTGCTCTTCCGCAACTATTTCGTGTCGCTGCCGGAGGAACTGTTCAAGGCGGCGCGTGTCGACGGGGCGGGCTTCTGGCAGATCTTCCTGCGGATCATGCTGCCGATGTCGCTGCCGATCTTCGTCGTCGCGATGATCCTGCAGGTGACCGGCATCTGGAACGACTTCTTGTTCGGCGTGGTTTTCACCCGGCCGGATACCTATCCGATGACCGTGCAGCTCAACAACATCGTCAATTCCGTCCAGGGCGTGAAGGAATACAACGTCAACATGGCGGCAACGATCCTCACCGGTCTCGTGCCGCTCATCGTCTACTTCGTGTCGGGACGGCTTTTCGTCCGCGGCATCGCCGCCGGCGCAGTGAAGGGTTGATCTCATGAATATGAATGCAAGCGTCTCCATCAAGGATCTGTCCCTGAACTTCGGCTCGGTCAGCGTGCTGAAGGATCTCAATCTCGACATTAACGACGGCGAATTCCTGGTTCTGCTCGGCTCGTCCGGCTGTGGCAAGTCGACCTTGCTCAACTGCATCGCCGGCCTGCTCGACGCCTCGGAAGGGCAGATCTTCATCAAGGGCAAGAACGTCACCTGGGAAGAGCCGAAGGACCGCGGCATCGGAATGGTGTTCCAATCCTATGCGCTCTATCCGCAGATGACCGTCGAGAAGAACCTGTCCTTCGGTCTTCGCGTCGCCAAGGTGCCGCAGGCAGAGATCGACAAGCGGGTGGCGCGTGCCTCCGAAATCCTGCAGATTCAGCCGCTCCTGAAGCGCAAGCCGGCCGAGCTTTCCGGCGGCCAGCGCCAGCGCGTGGCGATCGGACGGGCACTGGTGCGCGATGTCGATGTCTTCCTGTTCGATGAGCCGCTGTCCAATCTCGACGCCAAACTCCGCTCGGAGCTGCGCGTCGAGATCAAGCGCCTGCACCAGTCGCTGAAGAACACGATGATCTACGTCACCCACGACCAGATCGAGGCGCTGACGCTTGCCGACCGCATCGCTATCATGAAGAGCGGCATCATCCAGCAGCTCGACGATCCGACGACGATCTACAACAGGCCGCGTAACCTCTTTGTCGCGGGCTTCATCGGCTCGCCGTCGATGAATTTCCTGCGCGGCGAGCTGGTCAAGTCAGGCGACGGCATTGCCTTTTCGGCCAATGGCGTCATTTTCTCGCTCGCTGCCTACGACGCTAGCGAGGCGCTGCAGCCCGGCCGCAAGGTGGTGCTCGGCGTTCGTCCGGAACACATCAAGGTCAACGAGAACACCGGCGGCGAAGAACATGACGCCACCGTCGATATCGAGGAGCCGATGGGCGCGGACAATCTTCTGTGGCTGAAACATGCCGGTCACACGATGTCGGTACGCGTCAACGGCGCGCGCCGCTTTAACGTCGGAGCCAAGGTGAAGCTCAGCTTCGACATGTCGGTCGCCTCGGTCTTCGATGCCGAAACGGAGGACAGGATTTGATTGGCCGTCGGGCCTCCCACCGCTCCTGTCCGCTCCCCTGGCTCCAGCGGAGAAGAAGGGGACCAAGGCGCTGCTACACATCTCTTCTCCCCAGCGGGGAGAAGGTGCCGGCAGGCGGTTGAGGGGGTGAGCGACGACAGGAGCGAATGCACTGAGCGTAAGCGAGGGGCAATGAAGGGTGTGCCGTGTGGCCCCCTCATCCGACCCTTCGGGCCACCTTCTCCCCGCTGGGGAGAAGAGGGGAGCAAGCCGGAACCTCAGTCATCCACCGGACCCTGACGAACGACAGCTACCGGACGACGACCATGCGCCGTCTCTTTCAAAAACGTAAATCGGAAACGATATCGTGACGCATCGATCAACTACTCCCAACATCGACCTTTCCGGTTCGTGGCAGCTCGCCTCTGTCGACGGCGAGATCCGCACAGCGATCATGCTGCCGGGCGACGTTCACACGGCGCTTCACCGGGCAGGGCTGATCCCCGATCCTTATTTCGGCCGCAACGAGGAAAAGGTGCAGTGGGTCGCCGAGCGCGAATGGGCGGTCGAGCGTAGCTTCACACTGCAGGAGGTCGAGGGCGACTGGTATCTCGATATCGACTATCTCGACACGGTTGCCAGCGTCCACGTCAACGGCTTTCTGGCGCTCGAAGCCGATAACAGCTTCCGCCGCTACCGGCCCGATGTCTCCAGCATGCTGAAGTCAGGCGATAACAGCATCCGCATCGTCTTTGCCTCCAACGTCGCCGTCGGCGCCGCGCGACAGAAGCAGCAGCCCTTCTACATTCCCTACAGCACGGGCAACTCGCCGATCCCCGACGGCAACATGCTGCGCAAGCCGCAATGCCATTTCGGCTGGGACTGGAACATCGCCATTGCCCCGCTCGGCCTCTACGGGACGATCGCACTGAAGAAGCTCGAAACTGCGCGCATCGAACATGTGGTCACCCGCCAGACCCACAATAACGATGGCTCGGTCGACCTCAAAGTGACGGCGACGCTGTTTTCCAAGGGGCCAGACATTGCTCAGGTTTATTTCGACCTCGATGGCGAACGCGTGCGCCTGGATGTCGGCGTCAATGGGGAGACCCATGTCAACCATCTCTTCCATATCGACAATCCGCGCCTCTGGTGGCCCTCCGGCAGCGGCGAGCAGGCGCTCTACAGGCTTTCCGTCGAATTGCCGACGGATGAGGTGATCAAGCAGATCGGTCTTCGCACCGTCGAACTGGTCACCACGCCGGATGCGGCCGGCAGCCGCTTCGCGTTCAAGGTCAACGGCCGCGAGATCTTCTGCCGCGGCGCCAACTGGATACCGGCCGACGCGCTGTTTTCGCTGTCTTCGCCTGAGAAGACCGAAGACCTGCTGCAATCGGCCAAAGCGGCCAACATGAACATGATCCGCGTCTGGGGCGGCGGCTTCTATGAGCAGGATCATTTCTACGATCTCTGCGACCGGCTGGGCCTGATGGTCTGGCAGGACTTCATGTTTGCCTGCAACCTCTATCCGTCGACCGAGGACTTTCTCGACAATGTGACGATCGAGGTCGATTACCAGGTGCGCCGGCTCTCCTCGCATCCCTCGATCGTGCTCTGGTGCGGCGACAACGAACTGGTCGGGGCGCTCACCTGGTTCGAGGAATCGAGGAAGGACCGCGACCGCTATCTCGTTTCCTATGATCGCCTCAACCGCACGATCGAGCAGGCAGTGAAAAAGGCGCTGCCCGGCGCGCTGTGGTGGCCGTCGAGCCCGGCTTCCGGTTATCTCGATTTCGGCGATGCCTGGCATGCGGACGGGTCCGGCGATATGCATTACTGGTCGGTTTGGCACGAGAACAAGTCGTTCGACAATTACCGCTCGGTGCGTCCACGCTTTTGCTCGGAATTCGGTTTCCAGTCCTATACGTCGCTGCCTGTGATCAAGACCTATGCCGAGGCGAAAGACATGAACGTCGCTTCCCCGGTCATGGAGCTGCACCAGAAGAATGCCGGCGGCAACGAGCGCATCGCCGGCACGATGTTCCGTTATTTCCGATTCCCCAAGGATTTTCCGAATTTCGTCTATCTCTCCCAGATCCAGCAGGGGCTGGCGATCAAGACGGCGGTGGAATACTGGCGGTCGCTCAAACCCCATTGTATGGGCACGATCTACTGGCAGCTCAACGACACTTGGCCGGTCGCCTCCTGGTCGAGCCTCGATTATGGCGGCCGCTGGAAGGCGATGCACTATCTCGTCAAGCGCTTCTTCCAGCCGGTCGCGGTCGCTGCCATTCCTTCCGACGACGAGAAGACGATCCGCTTCTCGCTGGTCAACGATACGCTTGCCGATGTCAGCGTCGACCTTTCGATATCGCTGCTGACGACGCAGGGCGAGCGCCGGCACCTGAGAGACGTACAGGCCATATGTTCGCCGGATGCGGCCGTCACAGCGACGAGCATCGACGTTTCCGATATTCCCGAGGGAACGTTGCTTGCCTGGCGTTTCACCGCATCGAACGGCACCGGCGGCGAGGGGCACCATGTCAAAGGTACCTACAAGGCGCTGGAACTGGAACCTGCGGGGCTGACAGTCACCCACGAATATGTCGAGGAGAATGGCTCCGTCGACATCAACGTCACCGCAAAGGGACTTGCGCTTTTCGTGATGATCGAAACCGAGACCGACGGCAAATATTCCGACAACGCCTTCGATCTTGCGGCCGGCGAGAGCCGCCGCATCACCTTTACCCCGGCACGACCGCTTGATCGTGGCGCGCTTCCGGAGTTCCGGTTCTACGACCTGTATTCCTGCCAGTCGGCGGATTGATCTTGCAAGAATGGGCACGAGGCCCAAGGAGAACATGATGACGAAACTCAGCTACCAGCTCTATAGCGCCCGCAACTTCCAGCCCTATTCGGCGATCTTCAAAAAGCTCGGCAAGGCTGGCTATGCCGAAGTCGAGGGCTTCGGCGGCATCTATGCCGATCTCGACGATGCCGGGCTGAAGAGCCTTCGCGCCGACCTCGACAAGAATGGCCTGGTCATGGCGACCGGCCATTTCAGCCCTGATTTTCTGGAGAAGGAAGTCGAGAAGTCGCTTGATATTGCCAAGATTCTCGGCATGGATTCGATCTATGCGCCGCATTTGGCCGCCGACCAGCGGCCCTCCGACGCCGCCGGCTGGGTCGCCTTCGGCAAGCGTCTGCAGGAGATAGCCAAGCCCTACAAGGCTGCCGGCTACGAATTCGGCTGGCACAATCATGATTTCGAATTCTTCAAGCTGCAGGACGGCTCGCGGCCGATCGAGCGCATCTTCGAAGGCGCGCCCGATATTTCCTGGGAAGCCGACATCGCCTGGGTTATCCGCGGTGGCGCCGATCCCTTCGGCTGGGTCGAGAAGCTTGGGTCCCGCATCACCGCCGTGCACGTAAAGGACATCGCGCCGGCCGGCGAAGCGAAGGACGAGGACGGCTGGGCCGATGTCGGTCACGGCAAGGTTGAGTGGGCCAGGCTGATGACGGCATTGCGCGCCACCAAGGCCAAGCACTACGTCGTCGAACACGATAACCCGAATGACATCGACCGCAATATCAGCCGCTCGATCGCATCCTTCCAGACCTACTGAGGCTTCATCATGACCAGGGAACTTGGCGTCGGCATCATCGGATGCGGCAACATCTCCACCACTTACTTTTCGCTGGCACCGCTCTTCAAGGGGCTGAAGGTGCTGGCTTGCGCCGATATCAACGTGCAGGCGGCCGAAGCGCGCGCCAAGGAATATGGCGTCAAAGCGCAGACGATCGACGAGCTTCTCGTCAATGACGAGATCGACGTCGTCGTTAACCTGACGATCCCGGATGCGCATTTCCCGGTATCGAAGGCGATCCTCGAGGCCGGAAAACACGTCTATTCCGAAAAGCCGCTGGTGCTTTCGCTCGAAGAGGGCGAGGAGCTTCGTCGCATCGCCAAGGAAAAGAACCTCGCCGTCGGCTGCGCCCCTGACACGTTCCTCGGCGGCGCCCATCAGCTCGCCCGCAAGTTCATCGACGACGGCGGCATCGGCCGGGTGACCTCGGGCGCCTGCTACGTGATGAGCCCCGGCATGGAAATGTGGCATCCGAACCCGGATTTCTTCTTCCTGCCGGGCGGCGGCCCGATCCTCGATCTCGGTCCTTATTACATCGCCAACCTGATCAACCTGATCGGTCCGGTCAAACGTGTCGGCAGCATGACCTCGATGGCGTCGCCGACCCGCACCATCACCAGCCAGCCGCGCAACGGTGAAATCATCCCGGTCAAGACGCCGACGACGATCCAGGCGCTGCTCGAATTCGTCAACGGCGCCACGGTGACGCTGACGGCGAGCTGGGACGTGTGGTCGCACCGCCATGCCAATATGGAACTCTATGGCACCGACGGCTCGCTCTACGTGCCGGATCCGAACTTCTTCGGCGGCGTAGTCGAGGCAAGCGGCCGTGACAAGGACATCAAGCCGCTCGATGCCTGGGAGCATCCGTTCGGCAAGATCAACCAGGAAAGCCCGAGCGGATCGCGCGCCAACTACCGCACCGCCGGCTTGGCCGACATGGCCATGTCGCTGATCGAGGGCCGCGATGCGCGCTGCTCGCTCGACCGCACGCTGCATGGCGTCGACGTCATGACCTCGATCCTAAAGTCGGGCGAAGAGGGCCGTTTCATCGACCTGACCACGACCTGCACGCAACCGGCCGCGCTTGGTATCGAAGAAGCGCAGGCGCTTTTGAAGTAGAGGTGAGGCTTGGTTTGGGGCTTGGCTAAAACCGGTCCCGGATCATCATCAGGGCACCACGCTAGCGTCGTCATCCTCGGGCTTGTCCCGAGGACCTACTGATGGCGCGGCAGATCCTCTGGACAAGCCCGAGGATGACGGTGTTTGAGGGCAGGGCCTGCCAGTGCCGACGCGCTCGGTCTGACATGAGGGCGGCGACGTTTTTAGCTTTCGACCGCCGCTCTAGGCGGATACGAAAGAGAAGCAATTTTTATAAGTTGAGGAGACATTCAGATGAGCTGGCAACCGGCCGCAGACCGTTATTCGAAAATGAAATATAACCGCACGGGCCGTTCCGGCCTGAAGCTGCCGGCTGTCTCGCTCGGCCTTTGGCATAATTTCGGCGGCGACACGCCGCATGACCGCAAAATCGATATGTGCCGCACGGCCTTCGACCTCGGCATCACCCATTTCGACCTCGCCAACAATTACGGCCCGCCTCCCGGCAGCGCCGAGACCGCCTTCGGCGAAATCATGCGCACCGAATTCGTCGGGCTTCGCGACGAGCTGATCATCTCCTCCAAGGCCGGCTACGACATGTGGCCCGGCCCTTACGGCGAATGGGGCAGCCGCAAGTATCTGATCGCCTCCTGCGACCAGAGCCTGAAGCGGATGGGCCTCGACTATGTCGACATCTTCTATTCACACCGCTTCGACCCGGAAACACCGCTGGAAGAGACCTGCGGCGCTCTCGACCATATCGCCCGTTCCGGCCGGGCACTCTATGTCGGCATTTCCTCCTATAATTCGCAGCGCTCGCGAGAAGCCGCCGCAATCCTCAAGGAGCTCGGTACGCCGTGCCTGATCCACCAGCCGAGCTATTCGATGCTCAACCGCTGGGTGGAGGATGACAGGCTGCTCGATACGCTGGATGAGGTCGGCATGGGCTCGATCGTGTTCTCGCCGCTTGCCCAGGGCATGCTGACGACGAAATATCTCGGTGGCATTCCGGAAGACAGCCGCGCGGCGCAGAACCACTTTCTCAAGCGCGACTACATCCGCCCCTCGATCATCGACAATATCCGCAAGCTCAACGAGATCGCCGAAAGACGCGGTCAGACGCTGGCGCAGATGGCGATCGCCTGGGTACTGCGCGGCGGCCGTGTGACTTCGGCGCTGATCGGCGCAAGCCGCTCGTCGCAGATCGTCGATTGCGTCAAGGCGCTCGACAATCTCGAATTCAGCGTCGAGGAGCTTGCAGAGATCGATGTCTATGCCCGCGAGGCCGACATCAACCTCTGGGCCAAGTCCGCCGAACGCGAATAGTCATCTCAGGCCCGGAGGCAAGTCTTCCGGGCCTTTTTCTGCTATAATCTGATGTACGTACAGCAAAGCACCGCCGGTCGGAGGAGACCCTGTCATGATCCGCAATCCCATCCTGCCCGGGTTCAATCCCGATCCGTCGATCTGCCGCGTTGGCGCGGATTATTACATCGCCACCTCGACCTTCGAATGGTACCCCGGCGTGCAGATCCACCATTCGCGTGACCTGGCGAACTGGACGCTGGTGCGCCGGCCGCTGGAGCGGAGATCGCAGCTCGACATGCGCGGCAATCCCGATAGCTGCGGCATCTGGGCGCCGTGCCTGTCCTATGCCGACGGGCAGTTCTGGCTGGTCTATACCGACGTCAAGCGCTACGACGGCAATTTCAAGGATGCGCCGAACTACATCGTCACGGCACCCACGATCGAGGCCGAATGGTCCGAGCCGGTCTATGTCAATTCCTCCGGCTTCGATCCCTCGCTGTTCCACGACGATGACGGCCGGAAATGGTTCGTCAACATGCAGTGGAACCACCGCACCGAAAGCTATGGCGGCTCGCCGAAATCGCCGGCCTTCGACGGCATCCTGCTGCAGGAATGGGATCCGGTGGCAAAGGCGCTGAAGGGGCCGATCAAGAACATCTTCGCCGGCAGCCCGCTCGGCCTCGTCGAAGGCCCGCATCTCTTCAAGCGCAACGGCTGGTATTATCTGACCACCGCCGAAGGCGGCACCGGCTACGACCATGCCGTCACCATGGCGCGGTCGCGTGATATCGACGGACCCTATGAGATGCATCCGAACATGCATCTCATCACCTCCAAGGATCATCCGGGCGCAGTGCTGCAACGGGCAGGGCATGGCCAATATGTCGAGACGCCGGAGGGGGAGGCCTATCACACCCATCTATGCGGCCGCCCGCTGCCGCCGAAGCGGCGCTGCACGCTGGGGCGCGAGACATCTTTACAGAAATGCGTCTGGCGCGACGATGACTGGCTCTATCTTGAAAACGGCACCTCAGTGCCCGATGTCGATGTGCCGGGCCTCTTTGGCGCGGTGCCGGTGGAAAAGCCGATGCGCAGCGAATACAGCTTCGATGGCGGCACGCTGCCCGCCGATTTCCAATGGCTGCGCACGCCAGAGCCCGCGCGCATCTTCAACCTGACGGATCGTCCCGGCCATCTGCGCCTGATTGCGCGCGAAAGCATCGGCTCCTGGTTCGAACAGTCGCTGGTTGCCCGCCGCCAGGAGCATCACAGTTTCCGTGCCGAGACCGTGGTCGAATTCTCGCCTGACACCTACCAGCAGGTGGCGGGGCTGACGCATTACTACAACCGCCACAAATTCCACGCCGTCGCCGTGACGCGGCACGAGACACTCGGCCGCTGCGTGACAATCCTCTCTTGCAACGGCGACTACCCGAACGGACGCCTGAGTTTTCCCGCCGAAAGCGGCGTGGCGATTGCCGCCGAAGGTCGTGTCCAGCTCGCCATGGAAATCCGGGAGAACGACCTGCAATTCTTCTGGCAGACCGAAGGCAAGGGCGCCTGGCAACCGATCGGCCCAGTCCTCGATGCCGGCGTGATCTCAGACGAGGGCGGGCGCGGCGAACACGGCTCCTTCACCGGCGCTTTCGCCGGCGTGTTTGCCTTCGATACCTCAGGCCGGGCGAAGGCCGCGGATTTCGACTGGTTCAATTACGACGAGCTGTGAGGGATACCCTTAGTCCCTTTCATCCGCAGCGAGTCACGGAAAGAGCGAGGTGCGGAGGAACGAAAAAAGAAAGCCGGCACAGGGCCGGCTAAGACGAACGCGGCTGAACAGGGATACTGGCCGGTTCCAAGCACTTCGTGACTGAACAATAACTTTCACTACAAGCCGAGGCAGCAAAAAAGGGGCGCAACGAGAACACCCAAGACGGCTCCGCAAAGGGGTGGGCGGCGGGGCGGATACCGGTGCTGGCCTCGGTTCTCTTATCGGGCACGAAGATCACCGGATGATGACATCTGAAACCAGCTGCCGCTTTTCTTTTCGCCGGTGAGGTCGGCTTCCTGGGAAGACCCGATGCCGGCTATCTCACCAGTGGGTCGCCTAAGCCCTCCGGGCCAACTGTGTTAACGGCGCGCGAATGCAGTGTTCATGCGCTTAAGGATGTTAAAGCGTTACAAAGGGACTATATAGCGGGCCGAAGTAACTTCCGAGAATCCGCAAGAGTCCCGCATGGCCCCCATCATTTCCGTTCAGAACCTCACCAAGACCTACTCCAATGGGTTCGAGGCCCTGAAGGGCATCAATCTCGACGTCGAAAAGGGTGAGATTCTTGCGTTGCTCGGGCCGAACGGCGCGGGCAAGACGACACTGATCTCGATCATCTGCGGCATCGCCAATCCAAGCGGCGGCCGGGTGCTGGTCGCCGGCCACGACGTCGTGAAGGATTTCCGCGCCACCCGCGGGATGATCGGGCTGGTGCCGCAGGAGCTGACCACCGATCAGTTCGAGACGGTGTTCAATACAGTCAGCTTTTCGCGCGGGCTGCACGGCAAGAAAGCCGATCCTGCCCATATCGAGAAGGTGCTGCGCGCGCTCTCGCTGTGGGACAAGAAGGACAATATGCTGCGCCAGCTCTCCGGCGGGATGAAGCGGCGCGTGCTGATCGCCAAGGCGCTCTCCCATGAACCGGATATTCTTTTCCTCGACGAGCCGACCGCCGGCGTCGATGTGACGCTGCGCAAGGACATGTGGCATGTCGTCGAAGAGCTTCGGGCCTCCGGCGTCACCATCATCCTGACCACCCATTATATCGAAGAGGCCGAGGAAATCGCCGACCGTGTCGGCGTCATCAACGGCGGCGAGTTGCTGCTCGTCGAGGACAAGGCGGCGTTGATGGCCAAGCTCGGCCGCAAGCAGCTCATCCTCGATCTCACCGAACCGCTCAACCGGCTGCCGGATTGTTTTGCCGGCAACGGGCTGACGCTGGAGGCAGACGGCAACCGGCTGACCTATGATTTCGACACTGACGACGAGCAGGAGAGCATTGCAGCTCTGCTGACCAGGCTCGGCGAGAACAATATCCATTTCAAGGATCTCTCGACGCGGCAAAGCTCGCTCGAGGACATCTTCGTGGCGCTGGTGGGAGCGGAAAAATGAACGTCGAGGCCGTCAAATCGATCTATTTCTTCGAGATGGCGCGCACGCGCCGCACGCTGCTGCAGAGCGTCATCTCGCCCGTCATCTCGACCTCGCTCTATTTCATCGTCTTCGGTGCCGCTGTGGGATCACGCATTCAGGAGGTGGAGGGCGTGTCCTACGGCGCCTTCATCACGCCCGGCCTGATCATGCTGACGCTGCTCGGCCAGTGCATCAGCAACGGCTCTTTCGGCATCTATTTCCCGAAATTCACCGGCACGATCTACGAGGTGCTTTCCGCGCCGGTGGCGATGACGGAGATCCTGCTCGGTTATGTCGGTGCGGCGGCGACCAAGGGCATGATCATCGGCTTCATCATCCTCCTCACCGCCACTCTCTTCGTCGACGTCAGGATCGAGCATCCCTTCATGATGATCCTGTTCTTCCTGTTGACGGCGATCACCTTCAGCCTGTTCGGCTTCATGATCGGCATCTGGGCCGGCAATTTCGAGCAGTTGAACCTCATTCCCATGCTGGTCGTGCCGCCGCTGACCTTCCTCGGCGGCAGCTTCTATTCGGTCAGTATGCTGCCGCCCTTCTGGCAGGCGGTCAGCCACCTCAACCCGGTGCTTTATCTCGTCAGCGGCTTCCGCTGGAGTTTTTACGGGATCGCCGACGTCAACCCGGCGATCAGCCTGGCGATGATCACGGTGTTCCTGGTGATCTGCCTGGGAACCCTCGGCTGGATCTTCAAGACCGGCTACCGGCTGCGGAACTGATCAATCCACGCGAACACGCGCCATCGGAAAACCCGATGACACCATCGGTTTCTTCCGTTTTTCTTCGACTCTGATCCGAGGCATCTGCTGCATCAGCCGAGAAGGAGATGGCAGATGACAGATATCAGGATCGAAGGCGCGAAGATCGTTATTGTTGGCGGCAGTTCCGGAATGGGCCTGGCGCTGGCGAGGCGTTTGCTCGGGGAAGGGGCGGCGGTGACGATCGCCGGACGCAGCGAAGATAAGCTTACGGCGGCCCGTCGCGATCTCGGCGAGCATCCTGGATTGGCGACGGTTGCCGTCGATATATCGCGCGAGGAAGAAGTCGCGGCGCTGTTTTGCAATAGCGGGCCGGTCGATCACATCGTCAGCACGGCGGCCGATATCGAAGGCGCCTATCAGCTGCTGCCGTCGATCGAACTTGCGGCGGCGCAAAGGGTGGTCGAAAGCAAGTTCTACGGGCCGCTGCTGCTGGCGAAATATGGTGCCGTCCATCTGCCGCCCTCAGGATCGATTACCTATACGTCAGGTGTCGCGGCCTACAGGCCGGCGGCGCGTGGATCGGTGGTCGCAGCCGTCAATGCGGCGCTCGAAGGCCTGGTCAGGGCGCTGGCGGTCGAGCTGGCGCCGATCCGGATCAACGCAGTGTCGCCCGGATGGGTGGATACCCCGATCTGGAGCTTCGTCGCCGGCGACGCCAAACAGGCGACACTTGATGCGATGGCGCAGCGCCTGCCGGCCGGACGCGTTGGACGGCCCGATGATATTGCCGATGCGATCCGCTTCCTGATCGGCAACGGATTCACGACAGGCACTATCCTGCATGTCGAAGGCGGGCATCGCCTGGTCTGAGCGGCGAGAGTTCTTCGCTTGCCGATTGCAGCAGGAGGGTAAGCGCCGGCGGCTGCACGCGCCTGCGCCGCCACATCATCACCAGCGAGGCTGCGGGTGGTTTGCCCGGCCATGGCAGTTCGACGATGTTGTCCCGCATTGCCGCCGGGCCGACGGCAATGCGGGGGACGAGGCTAAAGCCGGCGCCGGATGCAACGAGCCGGACGATTGTCGCGATGCTGTCGGCTTCAGTCACGATTGGTGGTGCTGCAATATGTGCTTCGGCAAAGGCAGCGTCGAACAGGTGACGGTAGACGCAGCCGGTTTCGGTGGCGACGAAGGGGGCGGTGCTCAGCGCCGCGAGGCTCTCCGGTGGCCGGGCTTGAAAATCGCGACCGGCAATCAGCACCAGCGGTTCGCTGCAGATGCGGCGCGTCAAGAAGCGCTCATCCTGCTGTCCGCGATCGAAGGTGAAGGCGATGTCGATCGCGCTCTGCTGCAATTGCGCAAGCAATTCGCCGCTGCTGGTGACCTTGAGCTTGAGGCCGACGTCTGGGTTGTCCTTGCGAAACAGTGACAGCCAGGGCGCCAGCCGCCCGGAGGCGATGGTTTCGAGCGTACCCAAGGTGATGGACTGTCCGGCGCTGCCGGCTGCAGCACTGACGGCAGCCTTCGCCTCGTCGTTCAGCGCCAATATCTCTTCGGCATAGGCCTTGAGGACTGCACCTGCGGGTGTCGGGATGACGCCCTGCAGGGAGCGGAGGAAGAGCTCTGCGCCCAATTCCTCTTCCAGCGCCTGTATCTGGTCGCTGAGGCTTGACTGAGCGAGATTGACCTCGGCAGCGGCGCGCGTGAGACTTTCGTGCCGGATCACCGCGAGGAATGATTTCAACTGTCTTGGGTTCATGTCGGGCTCCGGTATGGGCGCAGAAGCGCCTTGACGGCAGGATATCAACAAAGCTGAAGGAGCTGCAACGCAGGAGCATGTGGCGGCGAACTGCTCGTCTTCTGCTGCTGCATATTGCGCCAGTTTTCCGTCAGGCGCTGCTGACGAGAAGGGCGCCGGAGATGATGAGTAGGGTGCCGGCGACGAGCTTTACGATGTCGAGCTCGGAGGCTTCGCCGAGAAAGACGGCGCCGATCGCCAGTGTCACCAGCACGTTGCAGCTCCAGATTGGGGCGAGTTTCGAGACCGGGACACCATAAGTGAAAAGCGCAAAGCTGATGAGGCCGGTGCCGACGGCAAAGCAGGCGCCTGATGTAGCGGCAAAGCCGAGACCTTCGGCGGTCCAGGGGGCGGGGCGCCAGATCAAGGCGGCGATCAGGCCGGCGAGCGCGCAGGTAGCGCCGAAGGCGATCAGGTAGACGGCCGAGCCGGTGGCAGCCGTGGCGCTCTGCTTCTGGAAGATGGCGGTAATGCCCCAGAACAGGGCGGGCAGAACGCCGCCGATAACGATCGGCCAGAGTGAATTCATTGCGAAGCTCCTGTCGCACCCATGGGTCAAGGCCTCGCTGCGGGCGAAGGCCGGCCGAACTGTGGTGCCACCAGACTACAGCGCCGCGCGTCTTTTCAGACGCGCAAAGGACGCTGTAGCACTTTGAATTGTTGCATAATTCCTTAAATCGATTCCGATTTAAGGAATTATGCGGCAGGAGTTTCTTTTTGCTCTTTGTAGTCTTGTTGTTGCCCTTGAAAGTGACAGATCCGACCGTTGCCGTAAAGGCGCCTGCAGCGGCAGCGGATCATGAGCGCTGCGAGGCTAATCGCGCATGCGGAGTTCGTCGGTCTGCATCTGCAGCGAGCCCAGCGTTTCCAGGAAGCTCATGCCGAGCAGGCTCTGGTCGAGCCGGCCGTCCTCGGCGACGCTGGCTGCGACATTGTTGCGGACGATCGGGCCGATCGCCACCTGGTCGAGGGTGACGGGTGCTGCACGGCCGCGGCCGTTGGCTGTCATGATAGTCATGGAATAGGTGAGGCGGGAGAGATCGATGCCGATCCGTTCGGCATCTTCGCGCGACAGCGCCACCATGCTGGCGCCGGTATCGACGAGCATCTCGATCGTCTGGCCATTGACCGCGACATCGGCTTCGAAATGGCCGTTCAGCAGCTTGTGCAGAATGATCTCCTGGCCGCCCTCGCTTGTCGTGACGACGACTGCGCGGCCCGGAACGAGGCCGGCGAGCAGCCTGTTGCCGACGCCGAGCGCTTCCTGGCGATAGAGATAGACGGTTACGAGCGCCAGGATGATGACCAGCCAGATCATCATCTGGCGCATCGTTTCGCCGACACTGCGCCGGCTCGCCCAGATGCCGGCAGACAGCATCAGTGCGATCGGCAGCAGATAGACGACGCGGCCGAAGTCATCGCTCTGCAGGCCAAGGATGCGGCTGTTGTCACTGTTGAGGATCAGCACGGCAAGGCCGATGCCGATTACGACGAGGAAGACGGTCAAACGAATCATAGAGGCCGCTCCGGCCCGGCGACGAGGCTTGATTTCATATGGTTCGGCACCGTGGCGGAACCTGCAAGCCTTGCCGGCAGCAGCGCCATGATCCGCCTTCGCTCAATGTCGGAATAGCTCGTCCAGCTGCCGATTTCCTGAAGAGTCCGGCCGCAGCCGGAACAAAATCCGGTGGCTGAAACCAGGGAGCAGACGTGAACGCAGGGTGTTTGCATGGAGGATATATCGGAATTTCAAAGAGCGGTGGCAAGGGCGCAAAGGGTGGCGATCTCGCAAATTTGTTGCGTTGCGCCCAAGGTATCGCCGGTGTGACCGGCAAGCTTGCGGCGGATGAAGGCGGTGAAGGCGAGCCCTGCGATGCCGGTGGCGAGCAGGCTTGCGATGAGCGGCCGCAAGCCGAAGGCGGGCCAGATCAGAAGCGCTGCGACAAGGCAGGCTGAGGCGAGCGAAAACTGCATCGCCGCCTCGTCTGGTTGGCCGGTCGAGGCGGCCACGCCGTCGGCCTTTGCCGGCGCCAACCGCTGCCAGTGCCAGGCAATGGCACCGCGGCTGAGGGCCGCGACAGCGGGAATGGCGAGGGCTGCCGCGAGCGGCGAGGAATGGCGGGCGATGGCGGCAAGCGCGGCTGCGCGGATCGCGAAGGAGAGGATCAGCGCTATCGCGCCATAGGTGCCGATCCGGCTGTCTTTCATGATGAGGAGGCTCTGTTCGCGGCTCTTGCCGCCGCCGATGCCGTCGGCCGTATCGGCCAGGCCGTCCTCGTGCAGCGCGCCGGTGACGAGGGCCTGGATGGAAAGCGCGATCAGGGCCGCCATCAGCGGGTCCGCACGCAGCCCCAAAAGGAGGAGGATGGCGAGTGCGGGGACGAAACCGATGACGATGCCGGCGAAGGGAAAGGCGCGCACCAGCCGGCTGAGCCTGCCGTCATAGCCTTTGAACAGCGATTGCGGCATGGGAATGCGGCTGAGGAAGGCGACGGCGCGGGCGGTATCGACCGCATAGTCCTTGATCTTCATTCTGCTTCGTTCTGCCGAAGGTTTCGGCTTATGGTCGCGGCGGCGCTTTTGGAGTTGTTCGCCTCGTCCGCCCGCTTTAAGAGAGTGGCCACCCGCAAAGAAGCTGATTTGCGGGAAAAAAACAAGAATACCCGGATTCATAGGAAAACCGCACAGATGAGCGTTTCAGGCCTGCCGTTCGACGATTTCCGTACCCTGCTCCGTGACCTGCCGGGGCCGGATGCCCGCGCGCTGGTGGCGGCGCGCGAGCGTGACGCGCAGCTGACCAAGCCGCCCGGCGCGCTCGGACGGCTCGAGGAAATCGCCTTCTGGCTTGCTGCCTGGACGGGCCGCACACCTGCCGTCAACCGGCCGCTGGTGGCGATCTTTGCCGGCAATCACGGCGTCACCAGGCAGGGCATCACGCCCTTTCCGCCAACGGTGACGCAACAGATGGTCGAGAATTTTGCAGCCGGCGGTGCTGCAATCAACCAGATCTGTGTCGCCTATGATCTCGGGCTGAAAGTCTTCGATCTGGCCCTCGATTATCCCACCGGCGACATCACCGAGGAGGCAGCGCTTTCCGAGCGCGATTGCGCCGCGACCATGGCCTTCGGCATGGAGGCGATCGCCGGCGGTACCGACCTGCTTTGCATCGGCGAGATGGGCATCGGCAATACGACGATTGCGGCGGCGATCAACTATGCACTCTACGGCGGTTCGGCGCGTGACTGGGTGGGGCCGGGCACCGGCTCGGAAGGCGAGATGCTGGAGCGCAAGATCGCGGCGGTGGAAAAGGCGGTGGCGCTGCATAGCGACCATCTCGACGATCCGCTCGAGATCATGCGCCGGCTTGGCGGCCGCGAGATCGCGGCGATGGCCGGCGCGATCCTTGCTGCGCGCATAGAGCGCATTCCGGTGCTGATCGACGGTTATGTCGCGACCGCAGCGGCGGCGATCCTCAAAGCGGCCAATCCGTCGGCACTCGATCATTGCCTGATCGGCCATGTCTCCGGCGAGCCCGGACATCTGCGCTCGATCGAGATGCTCGGCAAGACGCCGCTTCTGGCGCTCGGCATGCGGCTCGGCGAAGGCACCGGTGCGGCGCTAGCCGCCGGCATCGTCAAGGCGGCCGCCGCCTGCCATTCCGGCATGGCGACCTTCGCCCAGGCAGGCGTGTCGAATAAGCATTAAGGCCGCGGTAGGCGCCGTCGATCCGCACGCGTTCGCTTGCGCGGCCTAAGCGGATTCGGTATTTGCGTATTCGCTCATCAAAAAGGAGACGGCAAAGCCTCTCCCGGTCTGTGATGCAACGGAAAGAGGAGAGGGCATCTTGACGAAGCCTGCGGTGACGAAAGAGACCGGACTTCGGCATTTCATCGCCGCCGCCAGCTATTCCTGGGCGGGCTTCCTGAGGGTGCTGAAAGAGGCAGCCTTCCGCCAGGAACTCGGCTTCTTCGTCGTTTCGATCGCGGCGCTGGCGCTGGTGGGAGCTAGTGCTGGCGAGATCGTCGTCGCGGTGCTTCTGTTTCTCGGGCTCTTTTCGATGGAGGCGATGAATACCGCCGTTGAAGAGGTGATCGACCGGATTTCGCCGGAGATTTCAATCGTCGGCAAACACGCCAAGGATCTCGGCTCCTTCGCGGTGACCTGCATGATCGCCGCCTGCTGCCTCTATCTCGGCTTCGTTCTCGGCAAGCATCTGTTCTTTGGATCCGGATGATTTCACGCTGGATCGGCCGAATGTCATCCGGATCCAAGTCTAAGAATTGAAGCATGATGTTGCCCGAAAACCGCTCACACTTTTCGGCATCATGCTTTCGCTGAATCAGGCAAAACTTTTGCGCTTGCGCGCGACGGCCTGGGCCTCCTCGACGGCCGGCAGGCTCTGGAGCACGCGCCTGGCGGGCAGGATGGCGATAACTTCGGTGCCCTCGCGCAGCTTCGATTTCAGCAGGAACTGTCCGTCATGCTTGGCAAGGATCGCCTGGACGATCGGCAGGCCGAGGCCGGTGCCCTGTTCGGCGCTCTTGATGGCGATCGAGCCTTGGCCGAAGGCCGACAGGACGACGGGAATCTCTTCTTCCGGAATGCCAGGGCCGTTGTCCTTGATCGAGATGTACTGTCCGCCGCCGGCCGTCCAGCCGACCTTGACGTGGATCTCGCCGCCCTGCGGCGTGAACTTGACGGCATTGGAGAGAAGATTGAGCACCACCTGGCGCATCGACTTCTCGTCGGCCCAAATGGCCGGCAGTTGCCGCTCGAACTGGTCCGAAATGGCAATGTTCTTGGCGCGGGCGCGCAGCTGGACCATGCCGATGCAATCTTCGGTGATATCAAGAAGCGAAATCGCCTCCTCGCTCAACTCGTATTTGCCGGCCTCGATGCGCGACAGGTCGAGGATCTCATTAATGAGATCGAGCAGATGCTGGCCTGAACGGTGAATGTCGCCCGCATATTCCTTGTAGGTCGGATTGGCGAGCGGCCCCATGACTTCGGCAGACATCACTTCGGAAAAGCCGAGGATGGCGTTGAGCGGGGTTCTGAGCTCGTGCGACATGGAGGCAAGGAAGCGCGACTTGGCGAGGTTTGCCTCTTCGGCGCGGCGGCGAGCCTCATCCGACATCGACTTCGCCACTTCCAGCTCGGCGATCAGGTCGTCCTTCTCCGATTGGTAGGAAAGGATCCTGAGGTTCGACTTGAAGAGCCGGTCGCTGATATAATTGAAGAAGACGAGGGTGGTGATGAAAAGCCCCGTCAGGCTGATTTCGAGGAGATCGCGCGACAGGCCGCTCTTGGCGGCAAGCGCCAGGACCGCCGGCGAGAAGGCGGCGAGCACGGCGGGCGTCAGCATGAAGTTCGACATCGCCGTGATGGAGAGCGCGATCAGCAGCGTGGCGCCCTTATAAAGAATGAAGCTCGATGGCTCGCAGGTGTCGCAGCCCTGCAGCGCGAAGACGGCCCAGCAGCAGCCGAGCAGGAACTGGCCGGTGAGCAGCAGGCGGCGCCATTTGCGGGCGCTCTCGGCGGTGATCTCCTGCCGGCGCGCCCGCCTTGCAAGCAGGATATTGCCGGCGTGACAGGTGACTGTCAGCAGCGACCAGAAGAGCAATTGCGTATCTTCAGTGAAATAGACGCCAAGCGCGGTGATGATGACGACGAAGAGCGGCATGATCGTCGCGCCCTGCAGCACCGACGCCACATACATGTCGAGCACGTCACGATCGAAGGAGGAATTGGACGCATGACCGGACTGAAGACGTTCGCGCGTCTGCCGCACGGCCTTGGAAACGGCCTTGTTGCGGTGGCTGCGCGACCTGTCGACGATGATCTTGTCGGTCGATGTGCTTACGCCGGTACTCATGTGCACGTTGAAACTTCATCCCAGGGTGGATAAGAGCTTAACCGGCAATTCTTAAGAAGATGTTTGCCATCTTTGCCAAGGATTTGTTTTTTAAGGAGGCAAAAGCGTGACACGGGGCCTGCGCCTGATTCGCGACGGCGTCACCGCTTTTGCCCTGCTGGCGCTCGTGGCGCTGATCGCTGCCAAGCTCAACGATGCAGCAAAAATCGAGCATGCGGGCGCCTTCCATGCTGCCGACGGCGACAGCCTGGTATTGGGAGACGAACGTTTGCGCCTCGAAGGCATCGATGCGCCGGAACTCAACCAGAGCTGCGAGCGGGCGGGGAAGGGCTGGGCCTGCGGGCGGGCGGCGCGCGAGGCGCTGCAGGACATGGTGCTGGCATCGGGAACGCTTTGTCAGGGCAGCCGGCACGACCGCTACGAAAGGCTGCTCGTCGTCTGCCGGAGCGGGGCGGGCGGCGACATCAATGCCGCCATGGTGCGCCGGGGCATGGCCATCTCCTATGGCGATTATGGCAAGGAGGAGGCCGAGGCGAAGGCTGAGAAGGCCGGTCTCTGGGCCGGGACTTTCGAGCGGCCGCGCGATGTGCGCGATCATGCGCGCCAGAGTTCCGGCTTCGATGGCGCCCTGCGCTTCATCGGGCAGATCGTCGGGTGGGAGTAAAGCCATGAGCGACGAAGCCATGCTGGAGACGCTGCGACGGGAGATCGCCTGCTGTCGCATCTGTCGCGACGCACCGGCGAAAGGCCTCGAATACCGGCTGCCGCACGAGCCGCGGCCAGTGGCGGTGATCTCATCGAGCGCGCGCATCCTGATCGCAGGGCAGGCGCCCGGGCTTCGGGTGCATGAGAGCGGCCTGCCATTCGACGATGCATCGGGCGACCGGCTGCGATCATGGCTCGGCGTTGACAGGGCAAGCTTCTATGACCGCGGCCGATTCGCCATCGTGCCGATGGGCTTCTGCTTTCCCGGCTATGATGACAAGGGCGCGGATCTGCCGCCGCGGCGCGAATGCGCGCCGTTCTGGCGGCAAAGAGTGATCTCGGCCATGCCGCAGATCGAACTGGTGCTGGTCATCGGCCAATATGCGCAGGCCTGGCATATGGCCGGTGAAAGACAGGACAATATGACCGAGACGGTGCGAGCGTGGCGCGACAGTCTTCGGTCCGACCGATCGCCGGCGGTGCTGCCGCTTCCGCATCCGAGCTGGCGCAATAGCGGCTGGCTGAAGCGCAATCCCTGGTTCGAGAAAGAATTGCTCCCGATCCTGCAGGAACGGACGAAAATGCTGCTTTCCTGAAACAAAATTCTTTTCGTTGCGCGGAATCGAGTTATACAAAGAAAATAATTCGAAAGGACTGTTGTGCGCATGGATCGCCTCGACCGAAAAATACTGCGTCTTCTGCAAGAAGATTCGACGCTTGCCGTTGCCGATCTCGCCAAGAAAGTGGGTCTCTCGACGACGCCATGCTGGCGGCGCATCCAGAAGATGGAAGAAGACGGTGTCATCAAGCGCCGAGTCGCCATCCTCGATCCGGAGAAGGTCAACACCAAGGTCACCGTCTTCGTGTCGATTCGCACTGCCACCCATTCGATCGAATGGCTGCGCCGCTTTTCCGAAGTGGTCGCCGAATTCCCCGAAGTGGTCGAATTCTACCGGATGAGTGGCGATGTCGACTATCTCCTGCGAGTCGTCGTGCCCGATATCGCCGCCTATGACGCCTTTTATAAGCGGATGATCGCCAAGATCGAGATTCGCGACGTTTCCTCCGCCTTTGCGATGGAGCAGATCAAGTATTCGACGCAACTGCCGCTCGACTACATGATTCTCGACAATGCCAAGTCCAACGAGGATTGAGATCAAGCGTGCGGCCGTGACCGCACGCGACACTGCAAGGGTTCAGCGGGCCTCATATCAGGCGTGAGTCTGCGACCTCGGATATGCCCGTTGGAGGCGACTTGTGACATCCTGGCCGCACCTGGGAATGCCAGTTAGCAAGGCCGAGTTTGGTGATGTGTGGTCCCCCGATTGAAAAAAAGCCTCAAAAATAGCGAAAAAACGCTCAAATCGCCCCTAATTCCTGAAAAAATGAATAGCCTGGTAAGGATTCCGGGGTTATGGTCGATGTAACCAATGGGCGATGTGTCATAATTTTGTCTCATTGGTATCGAATTCAGGACACTATGTTCTAAGCCGCCACCTTGTTTGTGCTTGTTAGCCGGCGGTAGAGTTTATGCGCTTCACCAGCATGTTCGACGGGGGTCGGACGGTGGAGAATTTGACAAATGGGGTGTAGCGTTTGCGGCTTGCGATGGAGGATTTCCGTCGCGAAGCCGTTTGGCGTGTTTTTTCTATAAATATTTGAAATTGTTGTATAAAAATCACGTTGTCGAGGAAAGTAGCCCGTGAGAACCCATCTGGCGTGTATCGAGAATTGCTTGATAGGGCCTTGTATGTGATGACGGTTTGGCGGTTCGATCGATCCGCACGCCGAGATGGCTGTTCAAACTGGGCCGGCTTCAAATCGACTACCCGATCTGAAGCCAGCCCCGATCGACAAAGGAATGGATTGGTAAATGAACATCAGAATGGTTTTGCTTGCATCAGCAGCAGCATTTGCTGCATCGACGCCGGTTCTTGCAGCTGACGCTATCGTTGCTGCCGAGCCGGAACCGGTTGAATATGTTCGCGTCTGCGACGCCTACGGCACCGGCTACTTCTACATCCCGGGCACCGAAACCTGCCTCAAGATCGAAGGCTACATCCGTTTCCAGGTCAACGTTGGCGACCAGCCAGGTGGTGACAACGATTCTGATTGGGATGCAGTAACTCGCGGTCAGGTTCAGTTCACGGCCAAGAGCGACACCGAGTATGGTCCGCTGACCGGCGTCATCGTCATGCAGTTCAATGCTGACAATGCCACCGATCAGGATGCCATCCTCGACTCCGCTTACCTCGACGTCGCGGGCTTCCGCGCCGGTCTGTTCTACAGCTGGTGGGACGATGGTCTCTCCGGTGAAACCGACGACATCGGCTCCGTCGTAACCCTGCACAACTCCCTCCGCTATCAGTACGAAAGCGGCACCTTCTACGCTGGCCTCAGCGTCGATGAACTGGAAGACGGCGTTTACCAGGGTACCGTGGACCCCGTCACCGGCGACTTTACTGCGGACGATGGTCCGAACAATGTCGGCGTTGCCTTCGGCGTTGGCGGCACTGCCGGCGCATTCAGCTACCAGGTCACTGGCGGCTGGGACTTCGACAACGAAGACGGCGCCATCCGTGCGATGGGTACGGTTGAAATCGGTCCCGGCACGCTCGGCCTCGCCGGCGTATACTCTTCCGGCCCGAACTCGTACTACTCTTCGGCTGAATGGGCTGTTGCTGCCGAATACGCTATCAAGGCAACCGACAAGCTCAAGATCACCCCGGCCGTTCAGTACTACGGCAACTACTTCGGCGGTGGCACGGAAGTTCCGGAAGACTTCGACGGTCTCGGCGATGCATGGAAGGTCGGTCTGACGGTTGATTACCAGATCGTCGACAACTTCTACGCCAAGGCTTCGGTTCAGTACCTCGATCCGGATGATGGTGAGGACTCTACTTCGGGCTACTTCCGCCTGCAGCGTTCGTTCTAATCCACTTGGTGGATGCTCCCGGTCTTCGGATCGGGAGCACTACAATCAGTTTCTGATCCGAGTGACCTCCGATCAGCTACGGGGACGGGTCCGGTCTTCCCTGCCGGACCGTCCTTGCAGCGTTTTTAGTGTTGCAGTCTTCAAGGCAGTCGATCACGATGGCCCTTCAGGTGAGCCGAACCGGCGTTGCGTATCGTATGTCGGCATCCCTGCCAGCCTCGTTTCTTGAAGCACCCGGATTTTAATTTTTTCAACGAGTTGGATCGACCGTGCGGACGGCTATCGATCCGTTCTGACCGCCATCCTCGACGCGGCTCGTGCTGGCCTCGGCTTTGGACTTTTACTCGAAAGTGCCTGTGAGGCCGATCTCCAGGCTGGCAAGCTGGTGCGGGTGCTGCCGGACTGGCAGTCGGAGGAGAGCCAGTTCTATATCGTCTTCACGACGGCCAAGGGCATGGCGCCGGCGGTGCGGGTGCTGATCGATTTTCTGGTCGAAAAATCCAGGCAGCATTGACGGCCTCGGGCTTATCTCAGCCGTGCCCGCAGCTTTTCGCCGGTTAGCTCCCTAACCGCATCCTTGCCGATCCAGCGGGCGGTTTTGTCAGGGCTTTCCGCTAGGGACTGTGCGAGTGCCAGCGCCGGCGCATGGCAGGCGAGATTGCGTTTGCCGATGTTGCGCAGCGCCCAATTAACCGCTTTGCGCACGAAGTTTCGAGGGTCGCCGGAATGAGTCTCGATCAGCGGCAGCCATGCGAGAATAGTCGCATCAGGTTCCTTCTTCAAGTGAACCGTAGCACCGGCAATCATGGCGAAGGCTGTGCGCCTGATAAATTCACGCTCGTCGGCGGCGAAGTCTGAGATGAGCTCGTCCAGCCCCGCCTCGACGAAGAGATCGGCGGCGCAATCGACGATCTCCCAGGAGTTGAAATCATCGGCCCAATGTCGGGCTTCTTCCGTCGTCAACCGCTTCGGTTCGGCTGTGTAGAGGGCGAGCAGGCGGGCTTCGCGGATATCGCTTCGCCAGAGCTGCATTGCCCTGAGGTGATCCTTCTTCGCCAGTCTGGCGACCGCCCGGATATCGGGATTGGAGATGCCGAGGGCGCCGCCGGTAGCGATGCCGAAGCGCGCCATGCTGGCGACATTCTCCTCCGAACGCAGCGTTTCGAGATGCGCGATCAATTCTGCCGCATCGGAGGAGGGGCCGATCATTTCTCGAGGCGGGCGAGCAGCGAGGATGTGTCCCAGCGATTGCCGCCCATTGACTGCACGTCGCCGTAGAACTGATCGACGATGGCGGTGACCGGCAGTTTGGCGCCGTTGCGGCGGGCTTCAGTGAGCACGATGCCGAGATCCTTGCGCATCCAGTCGACCGCGAAGCCGAAGTCGTATTTGCCAGCGTTCATGGTTTTGTGGCGGTTTTCCATCTGCCAGGAACCGGCCGCACCCTTGGAAATCACCTCGACGACTTTTTCAATATCGAGGCCGGCGCGCTTGCCGAAATGCAGCGCTTCGGCAAGTCCCTGGACGAGACCGGCGATGCAGATCTGGTTGACCATCTTGGTCAGCTGGCCCGAGCCTGCCGGCCCCATCAGGCCAACCATGCGGGCATAGGCGTCGATGACAGGCCTGGCGCGTTCGAAAACGGCCTCGTCGCCGCCGCACATGACGGTCAGGATACCGTTTTCGGCGCCGGCCTGGCCGCCGGAGACGGGAGCGTCGATGAAGTCGACGCCTTTTTCCTTGGCCGCGGCATAAAGTTCGCGGGCGACCTCAGCGCTGGCGGTGGTGTTGTCGATCAGCACCGAACCGGGCTTCATGCCGTGTAAAGCGCCGTTCTCGTCCAATGTCACCGAGCGGAGATCTTCGTCATTGCCGACGCAGACGAAGACGAAATCGGCACCGGCGGCGGCCTCGGCCGGGGTGGGGGCGGCGTGGCCTGAAAATTTCTCGGCCCAGGCGGCGGCTTTTGCCGGCGTGCGGTTATAGACGGTGACATCGTGGCCGCCTTTCGTCTTCAAATGCCCCGCCATAGGGAAACCCATGACGCCGAGACCGATGAACGCGACTTTTGCCATATGTCCTATCCTTTTCCTCAAGTGCAGGCCCGAGGATTAACCGAAACGGCGGGAGCAGAAAAGCCCGTGAAGGCGGACTTCGTTCCGATTGACGCAGATGAGGCTGGCCGCCGTTCGGCCGAGCCCTAGATCGGGAGAAGGCAAAATGTTTCCGGGAGGTGACATGACGGAAATTCCGACGATCGAGCCGCGGCGCAAAGGCCGCAGCGGAATGCAGGCGATGCTCATTCCATCGCAGCAGATGGTCGCAGAGCAGATTCGATCGGCACCGGAAGGTGTCATCACCGAAGTAGGCACTCTCCGTCGCCGTCTCGCCGCTCAATACGGGGCGGACGCCTGTTGTCCGGTGACCGTGCAGCGGCATTTGCGTGCGATCGCCGAGTTGTCATTCGGCGCGCTGGAGAAGGGCGAGCCGGTTTCGACAGTTACGCCCTATTGGCGCATGGTCGATCCCGCAAGCTTGCTTGCGAAGCGTCTTGCCGGCGGGCCCACCTTCATCCGTGAGCGCCTGGCCGGCGAAGGTCGGGAGTGAGGGACGCGCGAAAAAAATCCGCTTGAGGCCGATTTCCCGGCTGCAAAATTTCAGCAAAGGCCATATGTTGCAAATAAATTTGTCGATATAAATTATCGATTTCATCATCATGAAGCTCGTAACTGACAGGTCGTCCAGCCGAAGGCAGGCCCGACACCGTACAAGAAGGGGATAGTCATGATTTCACGTCGACAAACGCTCGGGCTTTTTGGAGCTGCTGCGGCCACGGCAATCCTGCCGGCAGTCAGAGCGGCATGGGCTGCCACCAGCGAGTTCCGTATCGGCTGGCAGAAGAACGGCGTGTTGGCGCTCGCCAAGCGGCGTGGCGCACTTGAGAAGCGGCTTGCCGATCGCGGCATTACCGTCAGCTGGTTGGAATTCACCTCCGGTCCGCCGCTTCTCGAAGCGCTGGGTGCCGGGGCTCTGGATTTCGGTGCGACCGGCGATGTGCCGCCGCTCTTTGCCCAGGCGGCCGGCGGGCAGCTCTATTATGTCGGTCTCTACAAGGGCAGCCCGGCAGCGTCGGCCATCCTCGTGCGCAAGGATTCGCCCATCAAGACGCTTGAAGATCTCAAGGGCAAAAAGGTTGCCTTCAAGCGCGGCTCCAGCGCGCATAACGTAACCGTCAAGATTCTGCGCCAGGCGGGGTTGAAGCCCGAAGATGTCGAGCAGCTCGACCTTTCGCCGCCGGATGCCGCGGCCGCCTTTAAGAATGGCAGCATCGACGCCTGGTCGATCTGGGATCCCTATCTGGCGATTGCCGAAGCCGATCCGGAGACGCGTATCCTGACGACCGCCGAAGGCATCGTCGACTCCTACAGTTTCTTCCTCGCCAATCGCGATTTCACCGATGCCAACGGGCAGGTGGTCGTCGATGTGATCGATGAGCTTGCCAAGGTCGGCACGTCGGCTCAGAGCAATATCGACGAGACGGTGAAGGAGCTTTCCGAGATCACCGGCGTGCCGATTGACGTGACGCGCGTGACATTGACGCGAAAGGGTGCCGATCTCGGCAGCGTCTCGACCATCACCGATGCCGCCGCCGCCTATCAGCAGGCGCTCGCCGACGAGTTCCACGGGCTCGGCATCCTGCCGAAGAAGCTTACGACCGGCGATATCGTCTGGCGTCCCAAGGCAAGCTGATTTTCCGGCCGGGCCAAGATTTCCGCGAGGCGGCATGGAGAGGGCCCCATGCCGCCGAACCGGAAAAATATTCCCCAAAACGGATTAGAATAGCAAATTGATATTGTCGATCTAATTGGTGGTCTATGTCACTATCCTCATGATCGAGCAGACACCGAAAGGTATCTACCTGCTGCCATCCGATCGACAGGGATATTTCAGATGCTCGCACATAGAAAGACAGCCGGCCTTCTTGCCGCCTCCGCCGCCACTACGATCCTCCCAAGCATCTGTCCGGCGGCGCTATGCAAGGCAGACAGAGAGCCATCTCGACCAGCGAGTTGATTTTCGAATTCCGCAGCTAAAGGACCGTCTTCCAATGACCACCATCTCCCATACTGGCCAATCCGAGCCCATCAATTTCCTCTGGTTCATCCCGACATCGGGGGACGGCACCTATCTCGGCTCCGCCGATCTCAACCGCGCGCCCGAGATCGGCTATCTCACGCAGATCGCCCAGGCCGTCGACCGGCTCGGCTATTCCGGCGTGCTGCTGCCGACCGGGGTTGCCTGCGAAGAATCCTTCGTGACAGCGGCTGCCCTTGCCGCCAAGACCGAGAAGCTGCAGTTCCTGGTGGCGATCCGCCCGGGCACGGCGTCTCCTGCCTATTATGCGCGTCTGGCTACGACGCTCGACCGCATCTCCAACGGCCGCCTGCTGCTCAACATCGTCGTCGGCGGTAGCCCGGCGGAGCTTGCCGGAGATGGCATCCATCTCGAGCATGACGAGCGCTACGCCCATGCCGAAGAGTTCTTCACCGTGTTCGAGGAACTGCTGGAAAAGGGAACGGCAAGCTTCGACGGCAAATACATCAAGGCAACCAACGCGCGCCTCGGCTTTCCCTCGGTGCAGAACCCGCGTCCGCCGCTCTATTTCGGCGGCTCGTCGGATGCCGGCATCGACTTCTCCGTCGGACGCGTCGACAAATACCTGACCTGGGGCGAGCCGCCGGCACAGGTTGCCGAGAAGATCACCAAGGTGCGCAAGGCCGCCGGCGAGCGCGGCCGCGAGGTGAGCTTCGGCATCCGTCTGCACTTCATCGTGCGCGAAACCGACGAGGAGGCGTGGGAGGCGGCCGAGCGGCTGATCCGCCATCTCGACGACGAGACGATCCGCGAGGCGCAGGAGCGCTTTGTCCACGAGTCCGACTCGGTCGGCCAGAAGCGCATGGCCGCCCTTCACGGTGGCCGGCGCGACAAGCTCGAAGTCTCGCCGAACCTCTGGGCCGGCGTTGGCCTGGTGCGCGCCGGTGCGGGCACGGCGCTGGTCGGCTCGCCGAAGACGGTGGCCGCGCGCCTTCGCGAGTATCAGGAGATCGGCATCGATACGGTGATCGGCTCCGGCTATCCGCATCTCGAAGAGGCCTATCGCGTCGCCGAGCTGCTTTTCCCCGAACTCGGCATTAGCCGCGAGCAGCAGCGCCTGGGCTTCAACAACGAGTTCGGCCGCAAGCAGGTCTTCGCAGGCGGAAGCCATGGCGGCAATCTGAAAGTCGTCTCCGGCTCCTGATCTCGAACAGAGCGTGACATGTCGCAAGCCGTTCAAGGCTTGCGGCATCCTGCTTTCGATAAGCGCGAGGATAATGCATGTCGACTTTCGATACTCCGTTCGTACGGTCTGTCGTTTCCGAAAAGGCCGGGAAGGCGGGTTTGCGCCTGCCGCTACCCGGCCTGGAGAAGCTGACGCCCTATCTGGTGCCGGTGGCGATCGTGGCGTTCTGGCAGCTTGCCTCCTCGGCCGGCTGGATCTCATCGCGGATCATGCCGTCGCCGGCCGATGTCGGCCTTGCCTTTTGGTCGACGATGGTTTCCGGCCAGTTGCCGAATGACGTGCTGGTGAGCGCCGGCCGCGCCTTTGCCGGTCTTCTCGTCGGCGGCTCGATCGGCTTCCTGCTCGGTATTGCCAATGGCGTATCGCGCATCTCCGAACAGCTGACGGATACGACGCTGCAGATGCTGCGCACCATCCCGCATCTGGCGATGATCCCTCTTGTCATCCTGTGGTTCGGGATCGGTGAGGAATCGAAGCTGTTTCTGACCTCGCTCGGCGTGCTCTTCCCGGTTTATCTCAACACCTATCACGGGGTGCGCAATGTCGATCGCGATCTGATCGAGATGGGCAAGGTCTATGGCATGGGCAACTGGACGCTTTTCCGCAAGGTGATCTTTCCAGGTGCGCTGCCGTCGATCTTCGTCGGCCTCAGATATGCGCTCGGCATCATGTGGCTGACGCTGATCGTATCGGAATCGATCGCCGCATCGTCAGGCATCGGCCACATGGCCAACAATGCCCGCGAATTCATGATGACCGACGTCGTCGTTCTCGCCCTCGTGATCTATGCCGTGCTCGGCAAGCTTGCCGATGTCATCGCCCGGGTGCTGGAGAGGCGGCTGCTTGCCTGGAACCCGGTCTATCAGAAATAGGAGAGACGCCATGACATCGATCGCACATGAGCGTTTTCACGCCGTCGCCGAAGAGCCAGCTTATGCGCGCGAAAACGCGCCGGCAGTGGGCCGTAGTGCGCCCGCGGCGATCAGCCTGACGGGGCTTGAAAAGAGTTTTGGGGCCAACCGCGTGCTGCGCGGCATCAACCTGCATATTCCGGCCGGCCAGTTCGTCGCCGTGATCGGCAAGAGCGGCTGCGGCAAGAGCACGCTGCTTCGCATCCTGATGGGCCTCGACGAGCCGACTGCCGGCGAGCTGCATTTCGAAGATGCCGACGGCGCGCCGGCGAGCCCGAACGCGCGTATCGTCTTTCAGGAGCCGCGGCTGCTGCCCTGGCTCAGTGTCGCAGACAATGTCGTGGTCGGGCTCGGCGACGGCATCGACAGCCGGGCGGCGGTAAAGGCGGCCGATGCCGTGCTTGCCGAAGTCCAGCTTGGCGAAAAAACCGGGGAATGGCCGGCGCGGCTTTCCGGCGGGCAACGGCAGCGCGTGGCGCTGGCGCGGGCGCTGGTCAGCCGGCCAGGCGTGCTGGCGCTCGACGAACCGCTCGGTGCCCTCGATGCGCTAACGCGGATCAGCATGCAGGAGCTCATCAACCGTGTCTGGCGCGAACTCGGCTTCACCGCAGTGCTCGTCACTCATGATGTCAGCGAGGCGGTTCATCTCGCCGATCGGGTCATCGTGCTCGATGAGGGGCGGATCGCACTCGATCTTCCCATTCCGTATCCGCGTCCGCGCCGGCACGGCCATCCTGGCCTCGCCGAGCTGGAAGGCCGGCTGCTTGCCGCGATTCTCGGCACCGACGGCGGCCATTGATCCCAAGTCTATTCGCGACGCTACATGACCTCGGCATAGGCGAGGCGTGTTCGCGCAAGCATGCATGTCTAATGGCGAAAATGTATAGCCGCTTGGGTATGTGAAATTTACTCACCTCTGCCACGCGCACTAGATGCAGCAATATTTTCTCGAGTTGTTTTACGTCCAGCTTGACTTACTCATATCTCCATGGCTATACGTTAATCCATAGCTAACGGGGTATGGATTGTAGATGTCGGACACCCAGGATGTGCTCTTCAGAACGCTCGCCGACCCGACCCGGAGGGCTCTTTTCGAACGGCTGTGCCGCGAAGGGGAGAAGACGGTCGGGGCTCTGACGGCTCGGGCCGGGGTCTCGCAACCGGTCGTCTCGAAACATCTCGGAATCCTGAAGCAGGCCGGATTGGTGCGTGATCGTCACGAAGGTCGCCAGACCCACTATAGTGCCCAGCTCGGTGCGCTGGCACCGCTGGTCGACTGGACAAGTGAGATGGCGGGCTTTTGGCAAAATCGGTTCGACCAGCTGGAAGATCTATTGAAAAGGATGGACCAATGACCGAAATTTCAAACGAAACCCGTTCCGTCATCGTCGAACGAGAGATCCCTTTTCCGCCGGAAAAGATCTGGCGCGCGCTCACGCAGCCGCATCTGATCGCTGACTGGCTGATGAAGAACGACTTCGTGCCGGTCGCGAATCACCGTTTCAAGCTGAGCGGGGATTGGGGCTCCGTCGATTGCCAGGTCCTGGAAGTCGAGCCGAACAAGACCCTGTCTTACACCTGGGCTGCCTATGATCTCGAAAGTGTCGTCACCTGGACTCTCACGCCCACGGGCGCGGGCACGCAGCTGCGCATGGAGCAGTCGGGCTTCCGGCCGGATCAGCGGCAGGCTTACGGGGGCGCCAAACGCGGCTGGCAGCAGTTCTTCGCAAAGCTGGAGCAGGTGCTGACGCGGATAGAGTGAGACCGTTGCCAAAACGGATCACGCCATCCGCTTCGCTTGTTTTCGCAGGAGGTTCCCTTGAACTGGAATAACTGGCTTCGGCAGATCCACCGTTGGCTGTCCATTGCCTTTACGCTGGCCGTCATAATTAATATCATCGCGATGGTGCAAGAGAAATCGTCCGTCTGGGTGGGCCTCATGGCGCTGCTGCCGCTGACCTTGCTGCTGCTCACCGGTCTCTACTTGTTCGCGCTGCCATATGCCACCAGGTGGCGCGGCGCAGGACGCAGCGGAGGGTAGGAGTGAAGGCAATGTCCGGGAAGACATCCAAGACCGCGGCAAAGGTCACGAAGAAGACAGTCGCCAAGCCTGATACCGCGGAGCCGGTCCTTCTCTCGGGCGGCAATCCTCAGATCGCCAAGGGTTACGGCGACGCTCCCGTGCAAGCCTACATCGCCGCCATGCCCGGCTGGAAAAGCGATGTCGGGCATCGCCTCGATGCGCTCATCACGCGCACGGTGCCCGGGGTGTATAAGGCCGTGAAATGGAACTCGCCCCTCTACGGCATCGAAGGGCAGGGCTGGTTCCTCGGTGTCCATTGCTTCGCGAAATATATCAAGGTTGCTTTCTTCCGCGGCACGTCGCTCAGCCCCATCCCGCCCGGCGAGTCCAAACAAAAGGAAGTGCGTTACTTCCACATCCATGAAGACGACCAACTCGACGAGGCTCAGTTCGCCGCCTGGGTCGAGCAGGCCAGCCAATTGCCCGGCGAACGAATGTGAGCGGAGACGAAGATTGAAAGAGTAGAGCGTCCTTTGTGCGTCCGAAAGGACACACAGCGCTCTAGGCCATCAGCACCTAAGGGATGGAGGGGAGATATCGATGAAGAAAGTCACGGCAACCCTGAAGAAGAGCGACTCCAGCGAAGAGAAGGTGGGAGACTCTCCTTCTCGTTTAATCGATGCGAGAATCGAGGAGTTGAGCGATTGGCGCGGCGAGATGCTCGCCCGCGTCCGAACTCTCATCAGACAGGCCGAGCCCGACGTGGTCGAGGAATGGAAGTGGAGAGGCGTTCCGGTGTGGGAGCACGCCGGGATCATCTGCACTGGCGAGACCTACAAAAGCGTGGTGAAACTGACCTTCGCCAAAGGCGCCTCGCTGGAGGACCCTTCAGGCCTCTTCAACTCCAGCCTTGACGGCAATACCAGGCGCGCCATCGATTTTCGTGAGGGCGACGAGATTGACGAGGAGGCGTTGAAGGCGCTCATTCGCGGTGCTGTCGCACTCAACACCTCAAAGCGGACCGCCGCTCGTCCTGCCGGCTCGGGCAAGAAACCAAGCAGCGCTTGAGGCTTGGCTTATTTCGCCTGAAACGCGTCGCGTCAAACTTGATTCATGCGAGGCGATTTGGTTTTGCGTGACATGCGATCAGTGGATCGGGCTTTCCTCGCGCTCGAGGAAGAGTTGCAGATTGTCGAGGCCGATCTCGGTGCCCTGGAGGCGGGCGCCGTTGTCGGCGTAGCCGTCGAGGAAGACCACCTGTTCGGTGAAGACCATCCTGGTGCCGCCGGGTGCGGCTTCGAAGGCAACGGTTGTGAGCGACGCGGAGATGCGGCTTTCCCCAAGCTTCATCTCATAGGCATAGATGATGCGGGCATCGGGCACGATATCGATGTAATGGGCGTCATAGGCGTGCAGGAGGCCGTCAGTATCGGCGACGTAGTTCCTTTCCGTGCCGCCGGGGCGGAAATCAAGCCCGTAGTCCAGCGGCACCCACTCGCCATGGCACGCGAACCATTGCCGTTTGGATTCCGGTGTTGACCAGGCGCGGAAGGCGCGGGAAATCGGCGCCTTGAGGTGGCGTTCGATGACGAGAGTGGCGTGTTCGGCGGATCGTGTCGTCATTCGGGGAGGGTCTCCGTCTCGTCGGTGAGAAAGTGGTCCAGCCTGTCAAAGGTGCTCGTCCATTGGATCTTCCGCTGTTCCACCCAGCGCTCGACGGCGGCAAGCGCGTCCTGCTGCAAGCGGTAGGTTCGCACCCGGCCGGATTTTTCGGAGAAAACGAGGCCGCTTTCCTCCAGCACCTGCAGATGTTTCATCACCGTCGGCAGGGCAACCGCGAGCGGCGCGGCCAGTTCGGTGACGGAGGCCGGGCCGCGGCCGAGACGATCGATCATGCCGCGGCGGCTGCGATCGGAAAGTGCATGGAACATGCGGTCGAGATCCGCCTGGCCGTCCATCATTCCGCCGCATTCCGGAAGCGAGCCGGCAGTCTCTCTTTGTAGGGGTAGAATTTGAAGTAGGGGCGGGCCTCTTCCAGTGCCCTTGCAAAGGACGGGCGGGCCAGCAGTCGATCGTAGTAGCCGCGAAGGTTCGGCTGTTCCGATGAAAACGGAACCAGAGTCTCGGCATAGAACAGGGCGGGGGCGGCGGCGCAATCGGCCATGGTGAAGCCGTCGCCTGATATCCATTGCTTGTCGGCGAGCTGCTTTTCGATCATCGCATAGGCGGTCGCGAGTGTTGCTTTGGCGGCTGCCACCTCCATTTCATCTGCCGTGCCCTCGGGGCGCCGACGATTGCTGACGATGGTCTGCATCGGTGCCTGGACATAGTTGTCGAAAAAGCGGTCCCAGAGGCGAACCTGCAGCGCCCGATCGATCTCCGGCGGCAGCAGGCGAACGGGGCCGGGATAGTATTGCTCGAGATATTCGATGATGATCGATGTCTCGGGAATGGTGCTGTCGCGCGCCTCGTCCCGCAGCAGCGGCATCTTGCCGATCGGCCAGAAGCGAAAGAAATCGGCGCGCGAGCTCTCGTCGGAAAGATCGACGATGCGATTCTCGAAGGGAGTGCCGTTTTCGTAAAGCGCGATCAGCACTTTGTGGCAGAAAGAGGCGAGCGGATGCCCATAGAGCACGAGCGACATGCGGCGACCTTTCCTATCGTTGTGGTAAACTTTACCGATCGACTAACTATCAGGTCGTGACGCATTTTGCAACAGATACTTCGCCAACCGGGCAAGTCTTCCGTCAGCCGATATATCAGGTGTTGGCGTCAGCCATTATACCGGGCGATCACCAAATGGCCTGGTGTCGGCTGGCCGTCTTCCATGCGCACGTTGATATCCGATATCTCGACGAGTTCGAAACCGGTGGCCGTCAGGCGTTCTCTGACATAGGCGTCGGCATGGGCGAAGCGCTGGTGTGGGCCGACCATATAGGCGCGGCCGGCGAGTATTTCCTCGGGCAGGGTTTCTGAGGAGAAGATGAACAGGCCTCCCGGCGTCAGGTTCTCGGCGGTGCCGAAGAACAGCGGTTCGAGCGCGCCGAGATAGGGCAGCACGTCGGTGGCGGCGATGATGTCGAAGGCTTCCTCGTCGTTGTCGTCGAGGAAATCCTCGACCTCGGCAACAAAGAGCGTCTCGTAGAGATCCTTCTCATGGGCGATCTCGACCATCTTCTCCGATATGTCGATGCCGGTCATATCAGCGCAGAGGTCGCGCAGCGCGCCGCCGGTGAGGCCCGTGCCGCAGCCGAGATCGAGCAGCCGCTTGAACGGTCCGAGCTTCAGCGCCTGCAGGCGCTGGCGCACCAGCATCGGCACGTGATATCCGAGCTGCTCGACGAGCACATCCTCGAAAACCTCGGCATGCTGGTCGAATAAGGTCTCGACATAGGCGTCGGGCGCCTTGACCGGCGTTTCGCCGCGACCCATCGCGGCAATGCGCACGGCCGCACCACCGTGATCGTCGGGATCGATCGCCAGGACTTCCTCATAGGCTGCAACGGCGGCGTCGACATCGCCGGCCTTTTCCAGCGCGAGCGCCCGGTTATAGGCCTCGCCAAGAGCTTCCTCGTCGATCTTCTTTGCCATCGCAGTCCATCGTCCTTTTGTTTCAGGCCGTCCTTTTGTTTCAGGCATGCGTCTAAGACGGCTTTCGATGTTTTGCAATGGCGCGATTGCGGGCGCAGAATGGCCGAAAACAAGACCAAGGGAGGAGAGGCCATGAAAACGGAGCCAGAGAGGACCTCATCGGCGAGGGAAGGAGATGCCGGCCGGGCATTACTGCTACCTGCGACACCAAACGAGGTCACCAACACGCTCAGCCATTATTACCGTGGTGAACTCGGGCGGATGACGAGCTGGCGCGACCGCATCGACCGGACGTCCAACTGGGCGATCACCGTGGTCGCAGCACTGCTTTCGGTGTCGCTGTCGACGCCGAATTCGCATCACGGGGTGCTGCTGTTCGGGATGATGCTGGTGACACTGCTTCTGATGATCGAGGCGCGGCGCTACCGCTTCTTCGATATCTATCGCGCCCGCATTCGCCAGATCGAGCGCTGCTATTTCGCGCAAATCCTGGCGCCTGATGCCAATGCCGGCAGCGAATGGGCGGTTGTGGTCGCCAGCAGCCTGCGCAAGCCGCGCTTCCTGCTCAGCTATCAAGAGGCGATGCACCGCCGGCTCAAACGCAATTACGGCTGGATGTATTTCATCCTGTTGCTCGCCTGGTGCCTGAAGATCTCGACGCCGAAGCTGCAGACGGAGGGCATGCCGGCGCTGCAGGCGCAGTCATGGGACTATGTCATCGACAATGCGGTGCTCGGGCCGATTCCCGGCCTTGCGGTCATTGCCATCGTCGTCGCCTTCTATCTCGGCATGCTCGGTTTCGCGCTTCGCCGGGATCGCGACGAAGGCGAATTCGGCCATGGCGAGGCGCATGTCTGACGCGGTCAGAACATATCGCCCGAACCGTTCACACTTTTCGGCATCATGTTGCAGAGCCGATCAGTGCAGGATGAACTCGCCCTTCAGTGCCCGCCACTCGGTTGCCGAGATCAGTTTGCGGTGGATGTAGCGCACCGAATGCAGCGGCCCGTCCAGCTTCTCTTCCCAGAATTTTAGGAAACCGCGCATTTCGGGAAAATCAGGAGCGAGGTCGTAATCCTGCCAGACATAGGTCTGTAAGATCACCGGGTGGTCCGGCAGACGGTAGAGGATCTGGGCGGTCGTCAGACCATAGCCCTTCAATTGTTTTTCCATGTCCTTGTGCATCGTATTCCGCTTCTTCTTGTTCCCACTCGCGCGCTTATTAGCGCTACATGATATGGAAACATGCGAGTGGTTAACGGAAGCTTTACAGATACTTCGTAAAAGGACAATTTATTTTTAATATCAATGTCTTGGCAGCATCGTCCCAAGAGTGCTGCCAAACGGGCTTTTGTTTGATGAATGCAGTTATCCCAAAGCCGCGACACAGTTTTGGGCGTCATGCATCAGCGCTTGAGGTGCCGGGTCAGGCGGCGCTCGAACCAGGCCCAGAGATGGCGTAAGGCCTCTACGATGGTGAGGTAGAAGATCGCCGCCCAGAGATAGGTCTGGTAGTCGAAAGTGCGGGAGAAGGCGTAGCGGGTTTCGCCCATCAGGTCTAGCACGGTGATGATGGCGACGACCGCCGAGCCCTTGATCAAAAGGATGATCTCGTTGCCGTAAGGGCGAAGTGCGACGATGAAGGCCTGCGGCAGGATGATCTTGCGGAAGGCGATGCTGTTATGGATGCCAAGTGCCGCGGCGGCTTCGCGCTGGCCGTGCGGCACGCTTTCGATCGCGCCGCGCAGGATTTCCGCCTGGTAGGCCGCGGTATTGATGGTCATGGCAAAAAGGCCGCAATACCAGGCTTCGCGGAAGAACCACCAGATACCGACGGCCTCAAGCTGCGGCCGGAATACGCCGAGGCCGTAATAGACCAGGAACAGCTGGGCAAGCAGCGGCGTGCCGCGGAAGAAATAGATGTAGCCGTAGGCCAGCGCGTTCAGCACGCGATTGTTTGACATTCGCGCCACGGCAAGCGGCAACGACAGGATGGCGCCGCAGATAACGGAAATGAAAACGAGGCTCAGCGTTATCCAGAGACCATGGAGGTAACGCGGTCCGTAGCGGATGAATTTTTCCGGATCCCAGCCATTGATGACGGAAATGACAAGAAGAGCCGCGAGCACGGCCCAGATGGCGACGAGAATATAGCCGGCCACGCGCGCCGGCGTCATCGGCTTCATCAACTCGCGGGGCGCTGGCTGCGGCGGGATCAGCGTTTCGGCGTAGCTCATCGACGGACCTCCGAACGTTTGGCCCAACGCTCGACATAGACGAGCAGAAAGGAGGAGAGGATGGCAAGCACCAGATAGAGACAGCAGGCCACACCATAAAAGAAGAAGGGCTCCTTTGTCACGCGCACGGCGACACTCGTCTGGCGCAGGATATCGGCGAGGCTGATGATCGAGACGTAGGAGGTGTCCTTCAGGAGCACCATCCAGAGGTTCGTCAGGCCCGGCAACGCGATGCGCACGAGCTGCGGCAGGATGATCAGGCGCAGCGTGCGGCCGCGATGCAGCCCAAGCGCGTCGCCCGCTTCATATTGACCCCTGGGAATGGCGTGGAAGGCCGAGAGCAACACTTCCGAACAGTAGGCGGAGAAGACGACCGAAAGCGCGATGACGCCGGCGAGAAAGGCGTTGATCTCGATCGGCGGCCCGTCATAACCGACGAAGGCAAGCAGAGACTGGATCAGCATCTGCATGCCGTAGTAAATGATGAAGAGCGTCAAAAGCTCCGGCAGGCCGCGGAAGATCGTCGTGTAGATGCCGGCCGCCAGCCGCAGCGACTTTTCCTCCGACTGCTGGCCGAGCGCCACCAGGAAGCCGATGGCGAGGCCGATCGGCAGGGTGACGATCGCCACCGAAACGGTGACCTGCAGGCCAAGCGCAATCTCGTCGCCCCAGCCGGTATCGCCACAGGCAAGGATCGTCGACTGACCGAACCAAGTGAAGATGCCAACGGGCCCGCACAGCGGATCGAAAATGTGCACAATCCAGCTCCAGAAGGAGCCCAGCGCGGAAAATAATCCGCCCATGCGAGAATTCCCCTCACGGCTTTTGCCGTTTTAATCTTGCTATCTTTGTCAAACAAAAATGGCGGAAGAGCAAGCCTTCCGCCATTACCTTCATCGGCGAGATAACGAATTTCTTATTCGCCGTAAACGTCGAAGTCGAAGTACTTGTCCTGGATCTTCTTGTATTCACCGCTGGCGCGGATCGCAGCGATCGCCGTGTTCAGCTTTTCCTTCAACGGGTCGCCCTTGCGGATGGCAATGCCCGCGCCGTTGCCGTTGATTTCCTTGTCGACCGGCAGGGTCGTCAGAATCTTGCAGCAGGCGCCGGCGTCGGACTTGACCCATTCGGAGAGAACGACGACGTCGTCGATGACGGCGTCGACGCGGCCGCTGGCAACGTCGAGCTTGTATTCGTCAGCGGTCGGATAGAGCTTCAGCTCGGTGTCGGCGAGATGCTTCTCGGCATAGTTGGCGTGCGTGGTGGAGGTCTGCGCGCCGATCACCTTGCCCTTGAGGCCGGCGACGTCTGATATCGTCGAATCCTTCGGCACGGCAATGGCCGGCGGGGTGTTGTAGTATTTATTCGAGAAGTCGACGAGCTTCAGACGCTCCGGCGTGATCGACATGGAGGAAACGATCATGTCGAATTTCTTGGCATTCAGGGCCGGGATGATGCCGTCCCAGTCGGTGCTGACGAAGGTGCATTCGGCCTTCATTTCAGCGCAGAGCGCCTTGGTGATGTCGATGTCGAAGCCCTGGATCGTGCCGCTGGCATCGACGAATTCGAAGGGCGGATAGGTCGAATCGGTGCCGATCACGTATTTCTCGCCCTCGGCCATGGCCGAGCCGGCAAAGAGAGACATTGCCGCGATCGAGGCTGCCGCGAAGATACGGGTAGGGTTAAGCATGAGGATCCTCTCTGTTGGTAGCCGTCGCTCGTTTTTCTGTTGGGCTGACGGCTGCAGTTCAACGGTGTCGACACCGCCTTGTGGCGATAATCAGACTTTTTTTCATGGAATTGCAACAGAAATTCCCGCGCAATTGTGCTGTGCAAATAACAGGCGAGATGAACGAAAGCAGACTGCAACATTCACGGGAGGTTAATCCGGAGCTTTCTAGAACCGGAACAAATCGGTGGGTTGGCGCTTTGCCATTTCGCCGTTTCGCCTCATTGCGACGCTAGGGGCGGAACCAGGGCCTGGCGGCCTCAAGAAGCTCAAACAGGATCGAGGAAACCCGATGGGCAAGAAATCAAGTTTGTTTGCGAGCGCAGCCTTCCCGCTGCTATCCCTCTCGCTGGCGCTGCAGCCGGCATCGGCAATGGCCGCCGCGCGCGGCGCCGCAACCGAGACTGCAGCCGTGCGGCAGATTGAACAGGGCAGCTTCGAAGTGGCGCAGGACGCGCCCTCCGAGGAGGAGCTCTTAAAGAAGAAGCGCAAGCAGAAGGAGGAAGCACCGGCTGAACAGGCGCCGGCCGCCGAGCAGCCGAAGGAGGCGCCCGCCGAGAAGCCGAAGGCCGAGCGGAAGGAGGCGCCTGCGCCCGAACCCAAGGCAGAGCCGGAACCGCCGAAGGCCGAAGCGCCGAGGGAGGAGCCTGCGCCCGAAAGCAAACCGCAGCGGAAAGCCAAGCAGGCAGCTCAGCCGGAAGCCGAGCCGCAGCAGGAAGAGCAACCCGTAACGCAGGAAAAGCCGAGAAAGCCGAAGAAGCAGGAGACGCAGCAAGCCGAGCCTGAGGCGCAGCCGGCGCCCGAGCAGCAGCCTGCCGCCAAGGAAACTCAGCCGGAGACGAAACAGGCCCAACCCGAGGCCAAGCCTGAAGGCGGTAAGCGGGAAAAAGGGCAGGATAAGGCCCAGGGCCGAGACAAGGGCAAGACTAAGACCGAAACTGCCGCTCCCGAGGCAGTGTCGCCAGCTGAGGAACAGGCAAAGCCCGAAGTGAAGCCGGAGGCAAAACCCGCTGCCGAAGCGCCTGCCAAGAAGCCGACAAAGGGCGAGGCTGCAGCACCCACAGAGAAGCCAACCGAAGACAAGGCGGCCGCTCCCGAAGCCGCGCCCGCCGAAACGCCCAAGGATGGCACGGCTGCAAAGCCTGCCGCCAAACAGCCCACCGGCGAGCAGCCCGCCGGCGGACAGCCGGCTGCGCCCGCCACCGACACCGCCCAGCCGCTACCGGATGCCAGCAGTGGTCAGCAGGTGGAGCAGGCCATTCCGGCGCCGGAAAAGGTTTCGCCCGAGGAGCTGGAGCGCCGCAAGAAGATCGCCGCAGATCCGGCCAAGAGCAACGAGACCGTCGTGCTGCCGGTCGAAAACGGTGCAGCCGTGCTCGACAGCGACAAGGATGCCGACCGCAGCAAGGGGCGGGAAGGTCGCCGTGACCGTGACAAGCTGCGCGCCGAGAGCCAGGAAGTGAAGGTGCCGACCTCGGACGCCGATGCGCAGGCCGCTGCCACCGCTGCGGCACCGGCGATCAAGCTCGAGGCAGTGACCAGCGAGAAAGGCACGAGGCTCGATACCCGGCCGCAATTCGTCCGACCTGAGGGCGCGCGCATCGACGACCGCACCGACGACAGCCGCGTGATCATTCAGTACAACAATCAAGTGATCGTGCGCAGCGACGACGACAGGCGGTTTCTGCGCGACGGCGAACGGCCAAGCTATGAGCAACTGTCGGGCGATCGTTATCGCGAGACGATCGCGCGGCCGGAGGGCTATCGCATCGTCACGATCCGCAACCGCTACGGCGATATCATCCAGCGGTCGCGCGTCGATGCCCGCGGGCGCGAATACGTACTCTACTACTCGCCCGATCTCTACGAGGACCCTGATCGCGACTACTTCGAAGATCCGGGCGCCGATCTGCCGCCGATGCGGCTGCGCGTGCCGCTCAACGACTATATCATCGACACCAGCAGCGATCCGGACCGGGATTATTACGAGTTCCTCAGAGAGCCGCCCGTCGAGCAGGTAGAGCGCGTCTATTCGCTTGACGAGGTGAAGTATTCCGCCCGTATTCGCGACAAGGTGCGTCGTATCGATCTCGACACGATCACCTTCGCCACCGGCAGCGCCGAAATCCCGATGGCCCAGGCACGCACATTGCGCAAGGTCGCCGACGCGATCAACCAAGTGCTGGAGAAGGATCCGAGCGAGACCTTCCTGATCGAGGGCCATACGGATGCGGTTGGTTCCGACCAGAGCAACCTGATCCTCTCCGACCAGCGGGCGGAGTCGGTCGCCAACGTGCTCTCCGATGTCTACGGCATCGCGCCGGAAAACCTGGCGACGCAGGGTTATGGCGAGCGCTACCTGAAGGTTAGTACATCAGAGCCAGAACAGGAAAACCGCCGCGTCACCATCCGCCGCGTTACGGCACTGGTCCGCCCGGTCGCTGCCAACAAGTGATGATGTGGGTGCCCCTCTCCATTTTGGGGAGGGGCATTCCGTTTGCTTCTTCTTTCCAACTGGCTTGAAGGATAATTGAGAAGTGCGGTTCGCTCGCTCTTCTGGGAGGTGCCGGCAGGAGAGCGGATTGTCGTCGATCACCGGAGGCATTGCGACGCCTTTTAGCCCCACGTGGCGCTGCCGACGCCACGTGTCTTTGAATTCATACGGCGCAGATTGCGATGTTCGAATGTCCTCTTGGTGGATTGCCGTATAAGTTCACGGTACTTCTTAGCCCACCGTGTCGCCGGTACTTTTAAGGAAAAAATGCATTTTTTGGGTATCAATTGGAACGCTAATCCTGTCATCCGGGCCAACGCGCGATGACGCGTGAATCTGGGCAGTAAAGGCCGCTGCCCCGACCTTGCCGATCGCCAGTGTGTATGGACCGAGGGGCTCGATATCGGCGACATGAAGGCTCACAGTTGAAACGTTGGAATCCCCAACCATAGTATGTTCCGGTCGGATTCCCAGAACCACTGACTGTCCCACTGCCACCGAAAGGCGCTCGGCTCTTTGTGTCGGAACCGGAATGTCGACCCCACCCTCGGCCTGGAAGGCAATTCCACCGGCGTTTTGCACAAGTTGCCCCTCGATGAAGTTCATGCTTGGCGAGCCGATAAAGGCAGCAACAAAGAGATTTTTCGGAGATTCGTAAAGGGTAATCGGATCAGCGGCCTGTTCGATCCGCCCTTGATTCATAACCACCACCCGATCTGCCATCGTCATCGCCTCTACCTGATCATGTGTAACGTACACGATCGTGGTTTTGAGCCTGCGATGTAAGAGCTTGATTTCTGTTCGCATTTCAATGCGCAATTTAGCGTCGAGGTTGGACAACGGTTCGTCGAACAGGAACACATCCGGCTGGCGAACAATCGCCCGGCCAATCGCCACGCGTTGGCGTTGGCCACCTGAGAGCGCGTTCGGCTTGCGTTTCAAATAGGCACCGAGATTGAGAATGCGCGCCGCATTTGCAACGGCGGCATCGATGTCCTGCTTCGGCGTTCCGCGCACCTTCATGCCGTAGCCGATGTTTTCGGCAACTGTCATATGCGGATAGAGCGCGTAATTCTGAAACACCATCGAGCAATTGCGCAGACCCGGGCGCAGCGTGGTAACGTCCCGCTCGCCGATACGGATTTCCCCTGATGTCGTCTGTTCCAGCCCCGCGATCATCCGCAGGGTGGTTGTCTTCCCGCAGCCGGAAGGTCCGACAAGAACCACGAATTCCTTGTCGGCAATTGCCAAATCGAGCGGAGGGATGACCTCAACGCTGCCAAAGGACTTGGTGACCTGATCCAAACGCACCTGGGACATGCTGTAACCTTTTCATGAGAATTCCATCGCCTGGCCCAGCGCATCGGCCCGAAAATCGGAGTCGATTTTCGGAAGGCGCCATGCGTGGATTGAAAGAGTTAGAGCGTCCTTTGTGCGTCCGAAAGGACGCACGGCGCTCTAAGCGGCGATGGTTTGCTTCTTCTTCCAACGATGTCTAATCCCATCCCGACACCGCCGGGATGGGTTGTTGAGGATGGGTTTACTTTGCAGGCAAGCCCATCGACGAACGATAGGCTACCAGTTGCTTGTCGCGGCCAAACTCGTCCGTCAGCTTGTCCCATCCGGCAGCCACGGTATCCAGCGCCTGCTGCGGCGTCACTTCTCCAGCCAATGCCTTGGAAAGCTCGATCTCAAGAATTTCCGTATAGGAGAAATAGCCCGGCAGGCGCATGTCGAGCGCCGTGTTCTTGGCGGTCACCGCGTCCTTCTGGCTTCCAAGATATTCCTTGGCCTCACGCTCGGAAAAGATCTTCGACCACAATGCCGTATTTGTCGTGTGCGAAAGACGGTAAGGATTGACGCCTGTGCCGCCGGTGATGGCCGCCTGACCGGAAACCGCCGGGCTCGTCAGGAACTGGATATAGTTCCAAGCGGCCTCTTGGTTCTTGGAGGACGACGGTACGGCTGCCTGCCAACCGCCGAAGGCCATGAAGGAAGTCTGGACGACCTCGGGCTGCTTGTCCCACTTTTTGGTCTTGTAGTTCCAGATCTCGTCGGATCCCGGCAGGGATGCCGAGCCGACGCTACCAGCAACCTTCGACTGCTTCGGGTCGGCGGCGATGACGCCGGTATCGCCCCAGCCGATCGATTCCGCGACCTGGCCACCGGCAAAGGCGGCATTGACTTCGCCAAAGGAGAAGTTGAGCGCGTTCGGCGGCGCCAGTTTCGAAGCGCGGATATATTCCTCCAGGCCGCGCACCCAGCCCGGATTGTTGACCTGCGCATCCATCGTATCCGGATCGAAGAACATGCCGCCGGGATTGTCGGGATGGCTGGTGTATCCCGCCACGTGACTGAACAGGAACCAGAATTGCTGGCCACCACGGCGGAAGGCTTCCGCCGTGCCCCAAAGGCCCTTGTCCGGCTGCTGGAAGAATTCGGCGATGTCAAGATACTGCTTCCATGTCTTCGGCGGGGCCAGATCGTAGCCATACTTCGCCTTGAAGGCACTCTGGTTTTCCGCGTTTTCAAACAGATCAATGCGGTAGGTATAGGTATGGGCATCACCGTCCATGGTCTGCGACAGGACCTTGCCGTTCCAGACCATCAGTTGCTCGCGGTAAACCGGCGCGATGTCCTCCCAGTCGGCACCTGATTGCATATTCTTCGGCATTTCCGAGAGAAAGTCGGTGAAGTCCGGTGCCCAGGCCGGCGCAAAGGCAACCACGTCGAACGTGTCTTCGCCCGAGGTCAGCGAGGTTACGATTTTGGGATAGAGTTCCGACCACGGAAATTCCACCACATTCACCTTGCCGCAGGTCTTTTCCTCCCAGCCCTTGGCTGCCAGTTGCAGCGCAGATGCGATGTAAGGCCCCGTCTGCGTCGTGGCGGTGAGCGTGACACCGGTGTAGTCCGGTTCGCATGCGAGCGCGGATGGGACGCCCGCCACAGCAAGTAGTCCTCCGGCCGTTGAACTCAGTAGCAATCTTCTCATGTTTTCCTCCCTGGAATTGAACAATGACTAGGCTTCTCGAACGGTCATTTTATTGCTCCTAAAAGCAGGCCAGACCGCATCAGCCTGCTCAAAATGCCCGCCATGACGACCATGGGTATGATCGCAACCAGGGCGGCTGCCGATATCGACCACCACTCGTCACCGCGCTGGCTGTTTTGCCCGGCGACGAGAATGGGAAGGGTCTGCCATTTGGAACTGGTCAGGAAGAGTGCGAACAGGAACTCGTTCCAGACGAAGGCGAGCGTGATCATGAATGTCGCGATCAGGCCCGGCTTGGACATGGGCAGGACGATACCGAAAAAAATTCTCCACGACGGCACATTGTCGACCATCGCCGCCTCTTCGACCTCCACCGGCAGTGCCGCAAAGAAATCGCGCATCAGCCAGATCACGATCGGCAGCGAGAAGGCGACATAAGCGAAGGTGAGGCCTGTATAGGTGTCCACCAGCTTGAACCCCAACTTGCCCATTTCCGTATACATCAGGAACAAGGCAAAGGCGGCGACGATCGGCGGAAACATGCGCTGGCTGACAAACCAGAAGACGATATCATCATTGCCGAGGAGCGGCCCTGGAAGCTTCATTCGGCTGGAGCCGATGGCGAGCGCAAGCGCTGCAACAAAGGCAAAGATCAGCGAAATGGCCTGCCCGTAGCCCAGTACATGACGGCCAAGCAGATATCCGCCGAAGGCAACAACGACGAAAATCACGCCGGACAGCAGCTTGACCTCAAAGGTGAAGCGCACCAGCGCATAGGCTGCCATCGATCCGATGAAGGTGGCCAGCAACGATGCGGAGAGCCCGACGATCGTGGAGGCGATGAAGGTGTTGTAGAACTGGCCGCGGGCGCCCGACAGGAGCTCGCTCCAGGCCGTCAGCGTCGGGTCGAAGTCGACAAATGGAATATAGGTCGGCCCGCCGACGACGCCGAGCGGCGACTTGAACGAGGTGATCGCGACCCAGTAAAGCGGAAAGAAGGTGAAGGCCAGCCAGAGCAGGCAGCCTGCGAGCGCCCACCAGCGGCCGGATCCTTTGAGGTCACGCACGCTCATTTGTGCTTCTCCAGATAGGGCTTCAGGATGGCGAGATAGACGAGCCCGATCACGGTAATGACGATCAGGAAGAGGAAGGAGAGGGCGGAGGTGTAGCCGAGGTTGAACTTCTTGAAGCCCTCCTGATACGCGAACAAGGTCAGCGTTTCGGTCGAAATGCCGGGCCCTCCGCCTGTCATGACGAACACCGTGTCGATGATCTTGTAGCTCTCGATGAGGCGGATGAAGACCACGGCCACCGAAATCGGCAGCATCATCGGGAATGTGATCCCCCAGAACTGTTGCCAGGGGCTGGCATTTTCAAGCGCGGCAGCCTCGTAGACGTCCTCGGGCAGGGTTTGCAACCCGGCAAGAAGCATAAGGATGACGAAGGGTGTCCACTGCCACACTTCGACGGAAATGATGGCGCCGATAGCCCATCTGGTCTGCGTCAGAAACGGCAGGTTGGGAAAACCGAAGACGGTCATCAACTCATTGAGCGGGCCCATCGTAGGATTGAGGATCTGGCGGGCAATGAGTGCGACGGCAACGGGTGCTACAAGCATTGGCACCAGGAAGCTGACCCGAAACAAACCTTCGCCGGGCACCCGACGGTTAAGCGCCAGCGCCACGGAAAAACCGATGACATACTGCAGCGTCACCGCCACAAAAGCGATGATCGTCGTCGTCCAGGCGACATTCCAGAAGCGCGGATTCTGAAGCAGTTCCGTATAGTTGCCGAAGCCGACGAAACGCGAGGGAATCGGCGGCACGAGCCGCAGGCTCATGAAGCTGGTGGTCAGCGAATAGATCAGCGGGAAGATCGAGATCACCAGCACGATCAGCAACGCTGGCCAGATGAAGAAGTGTTTGATCGGGTCGTTGCGGGTCATGCTGCGCCTCCTTTCTCGAGAAGCACCTCGATTTCTTCGATCTTCGGCATGGCAGGCGCGGTACCCCGCCGCGTCACCGCAATACCAGCGGTCGCGCAGCCGAAACGCACGGCCTCGACCGGACTAGCGCCCCGCGAGAGCGCTGCCGAGAAGCCACCGACAAATGCGTCGCCGGCGCCGGTGGTATCGATGACGGCTCCCGACGAGATCGCCGGAACATGAACCGATTGCCCGGCCGTATGATAGAGCACACCGCGACCACCCAGGGTGATCAGCGCGGCTTTCACGCCCTTGGCAAGAAAGGCGTCGCCAGCCCGTCTGGCGTCGTCGAGCGTGTCGAGCGGAAAACCGACGATGGCGGCTGCTTCGGTTTCGTTTGGCACGATATAGTCACAGAGCGGATAGATCGTGTCTGGAAACGGCTCGGCCGGCGCAGGATTGAAAACAGTGGTGACGCCGGCCGCATGGGCGATTTCGAGGGCGCGCTGCGCCGCTTCGGCCGGTTGTTCGAGTTGGGTCACGAAAACAGCCGATTGCTCGATGGTTTTGCGTGCCGCCTCGACATCGCCAACGCCGATGGTGCCTGCGGCACCTGGATAGACGATAATCGCATTGTCGCCGTTACCATCATTGACGTAGATGAAGGCAGCGCCGGTCGGCATATCGTCCATCTGCACAACCTTCGGCGTCACGCCTGCTTCCGCATAGGTCTTCAGCGCCATGTCGCCGAACGTGTCGCGGCCGATCTTCGAGATGAAGGAGACTGTTCCACCGGCGCGGGCAGCAGCGACAGCCTGGTTGGATCCCTTGCCGCCCGGCCCTACTGCAAAACCGGTCCCGGTGATGGTCTCGCCAACGTTTGGCATGCGCTTGGCCAGATAGGCCGTGTCGGCGACGAAAATCCCGAGGATCGAAACACCCACCTTCATTATCGTTTCCCCTCAAACGGCTTCCGGCGGAATCACGCCTTTGGTGAAAAGGAAGCAGCCGTAGAAGCGGTTTTCTCCCGTGGTGATGACGCAATAGGCCCTTTTGGCTTCCTCATAGAAGGCGAAACGCTCGATGCCATACATCGGCGCCGGCTTGCCCTCGGCGCCGTCGATAACGGCCTGGACTTCCTGCTGCACGGGAGGGATCTCGTCCGGCGCGCCCATGATTTCCATTCGCCCGGCAGACGGCTGCAGCGGCGTATCCAGCGGCATTACCGAAAGAATAGCGTTGATGGCGCGGGCAGCAGACACATTGTCTATCCGCAACAGCTTGCCGAGCATCGTTTGCCGGGCAATGGAATCCGAAGGAAAATTGGTGTCGGAAACGACGACCGTGTCGCCATGCCCCATGGACCGGAGCGCATGCAGCACATCCGCATTCAGAGCCGGATCGATATTCTTCAGCATGAAAATCCTCCCTTAGTTGCACCATTTCGCAGCATCCCGTGCCGCAAAACAGAGCCCATAACCGCAGCTCCTTTACAGCTCTGCGATTTCCTCAAATTCCGTCGTTCTCGCCTGCCGGTGCGGTTCTCCTCCCGCCCGGATGACCAGAGTTGGAGCCCTTATTCTCCGTAGGGGATCCAGATATTCTTCACATCCACAGCGCGGCGAAGGTATAGCGCGCCTTCGGCAGCGGCTCTGTCCATCCAGTCCGTCGCCTTGCCATTGTCCACGAAGGTTCGCTTGAGATTGCCCGACGACAGCTTCTCCACCGTCGTCGAAAGTTCTGCCGAGCCGAAGGCCCACAACGCATCAACGTCATTGTGCGCGGCAAGGATCTTTGCCAGTTCGATCGCCGACCCGGTGACGATATTGACGACACCGGCAGGCACATCCGACGTTTCCAGGACGGAATAGAAATCCGTAGCCGAAAGCGGGAAGGGCTCACTCGGCACCGCGACGACACGATTGCCGGCGGCAATCAACGGCGCAACCAAACTGATAAAGCCGAGCAGCGGCGCTTCCGGCGGGCAAATGACGCCAACGACGCCGATGGCTTCCGGCATGGCCAGGGCAACGCCGCGAAGCGGCGGCTGGTGAATGCCGCCTTCATATTTGTCCGCCCAGGCTGCGTAGGTGAAGAGACGCGAAATCGCGGCGTCGACCTCGGCGTTTGCATTGGCTGCGGAAGCTCCGGTCATCGCTGTTATCCGCGCGGCGAACTCGTCGGCGCGGCCACTGAGGTTTTCGGCGATGTAATAGAGAATCTGGGCGCGGTTATGAGTGGTCGCATTCGACCAGGCGGAGGCGGCCTGTGCGGCAACCACCGCATTGCGGATGTCCTTGCGGTTGCCTTCGCCGACCTCCCCGATCGCCTTGCCCTTGGGCGAGGCGATGACACGGGAATAATTGCCGTCCGGGCGTGCCTGCTTGCCGCCGATGAAGAGCTTTGCCGTCCGGTCGATGGTTGGCAGGGCAAAATCGCCGGCAACCGGCTTTACTTGCAAAAGTGCGGGCATTGCTGCACGGGCCTTGCGACCGACCCAAGCCTTCGGCTTCAGATATTCATAGCAACCTTCCCGGCCGCCTTCGCGGCCGAATCCGGATTCGCGCTTGCCGCCAAAACCGACGGCGGCATCGAAAAGATTGGTGGCATTCACCCAGACCACGCCGGCTGCGAGCTTTGCCGCCACGTTCAGCGCCAAGCCGATCGTCTCGCTCCAGACGCTGGCGGCGAGGCCGTAGCGGGTGTGGTTGGCAAGCTGGATGGCCTCTTCCGGTGTGCGGAAAGTCATGGAGACCGCAACCGGCCCGAAGATTTCCTCGGTCGCGACGATCGATGTCGGCTGCACGCCGCTCAGAAGCGTCGGCGGGTAGAAGCTGCCACCCTTCGGCAGGTCGATCTTGGCCTGATGCAGTGTCGCGCCTTCTGAAACTCCCTTTTTCACCAGCGCTTCGATACGCGTCATTTGGACTGGCGCTATGATCGCACCCATATCGATGCACTTGTCCAAAGGCTGACCGACCCGCAATGTCTCCATCCGGCGCTTCAGCCGTTCGTGGAAAAGATCGGCAATGCCTTCCTGGACCAGAAGCCGCGAACCGGCGCAGCAGACCTGTCCCTGGTTGAACCAGATCGCGTCGACTACGCCTTCCACGGCGCCGTCGATATCGGCGTCGTCAAAGACGACGAAAGGGGACTTGCCGCCGAGTTCCAGCGTCAGCGATTTACCGCTACCTGCGGTGCGCTCGCGAATAACGCGCCCGACTTCGGTGGATCCGGTAAAGGCAATTTTGTCGATATCCTGGTGCCCGACGAGCAGCGCGCCTGTTTCGCCTTCTCCCGTCACGATATTGAGTACGCCCGTCGGAAGGCCCGCCGCGGATGCCAGTTCGGCAAAGAGAAGTGCCGTCAGCGACGTGAATTCGGCAGGCTTCAGGATCACGGTGTTGCCGAGCGCCAAAGCCGGCGCCACTTTCCAGGCCAGCATCAGGAATGGAAAATTCCACGGGATGATCTGGCCGACGACGCCGACCGGCACATGATCGGCAAATTCCGTGTCCTGGATCTGCGCCCATCCAGCGTGATGATAGAAATGACGGGCCGCCAGGGGCACGTCGAGATCGCGGGTTTCGCGGATCGGCTTGCCGTTGTCGATCGCCTCGACCACAGCAATCAGACGCGCGTGGCGCTGGATCATCCGGGCAAGCGCATAGAGATGGCGCGCCCGCGCATGGCCCGGCAATCGCGCCCATGATGCCTGTGCCTTGCGGGCAGCAGCAACCGCGTTGTCCACATCCGCCGCGCCGCCGTTCGCGAGCTTCGCCAGGACCTTGCCGGTGGCTGGCTCGAACGTGTCGAAGTTCTTACCCGACGCGGAGGGCACGAACGCGCCATTGATGAAGTGACCGAAACCGGAAGCGTGGCGCGCTAGCCAGTCGCGAGCTTCGATATCGGATTCAGGGGCAGGGCCGTAGGACATTTCGTCGAAATACTTTGCAACAGTCATCTGGATCATCCAATCGGGTGTCTGTTGAGGGCCGAATAGGCACCGGTGACGTGATGCTCCAGCTGCCGCTCGATATCCGCAAGCAAGCTTGATGCACCGATGCGGAAGAGATCGGACTCCAGCCACTCGCGTCCCAGTTCGTCCTTCATCAGGAACTGGTAGTTCAACACGTCCTTCGCCGCGGAAATGCCTCCGGCCGGCTTGTAGCCGATCTTGATACCAGTGCGCTCCTGATAGGCGCGGATCGCCCGCAGCATGGTCAATGTCACGGCCAGCGTCGCATTGACGCCTTCCTTGCCGGTCGAGGTCTTGATGAAATCGGCTCCCGCCATCATGCAGACCAGCGAGGCCCTGGTGACATTGCGGAGCGTCTTCAGGTCGCCGGTCGCCAGAATGGCTTTAACATGCGCATCACCGCAGGCGGCGCGATATTCTTTCATTTCCTCGTAGAGTGCTGTCCAGTTGCCGGTCAGCACATGCTCGCGGGTGATGACGATGTCGATTTCCTTTGCGCCATCGGCAACTGACGCCTCTATTTCCTTGAGCTTGAGGTGGTGCGGGCTGAGGCCGGCAGGGAAACCGGTCGAAACCGCGGCGACCGGAATGCCGGAATCTCCGAGCGCCTCGACCGCCGTTGCAACAAAACGATGGTAGACGCAGATGGCGCCGGTGGTGATCGAACGCCCGCTCATGCCAAGGGAATCCAGAATGTCGGCGCGTATCGGATTCATCGCCTTCGCGCACAACCGCTTGACGCGTTCGGGGGTATCGTCGCCGTTCAACGTCGTCAGGTCGATGCAGGTCACCGCCTTCAGGAGCCAAGCCGCCTGTGCGTCCTTTTTGACGGTCCGGCGTCCGGGAAGCGAGGCTACGCGGCGCTCTGTAGCAGACAGGTTGACTCGGGTATCAAGCACCCACGACAGATCGAGTTCCATACCGGCATTGCGCGGCCGGTTATGGGTGCCGTCCGGCAATCGCGAAGGGGCTGCGTGATGCGCTGCGTTTGCCGCATTGTGAACAGCAACGGTTTCCAAATCGAATCCTCCCGACCAGAGCGTGAAAGTCTTGTTGCCATCAGTGCAGACGCACGAAGCGGAAGTTTCACGATTGGATCACATGTGATTTTTTTTTCACTGTTTGTGAGGTTTGCATCACCGCGCTGCTGCGTCAAGTTTAGATTTCAGTAGGCGGGGAAAAATGGGGACTTCTCAGTCGAAATTGTTCATGCCGTTTTCAGTGATGACCACGTCGAACGACTTCATGTCGCTGAAAAAGGCCGGCTTGAGCTTGCCGATTTTGCTGCTGTCGGCGAGAAGAATATTCTTTTGTGCCCGGGACATCGCCTTTTTCTTGATCTCCGCTTCGTGAAAATGCGCGCAGGTCGCACCACGTCGGGAATCGACACCGGCTGCAGAAAGAAATGCCACGTTGATCACAAGCTGATCGAGCATTTCCAGCCCCGACGCCCCGGAAAAGCTCGCCGATGCGGGATGGTAAAGACCACCGAGCATAACAAGGCGAACGTTAGGTTTTCGCGTCAGGCGATCGGCGACATTCATGGCGTAACAGATCGCCGTTATGTGAATCTGGTCTGGGAGGAGATCGACCAGATAAGGTAACGTGGTGCCGCAGTCGAAAAACACCGTATCGTCATGGTGAATGTAATCAACGGCTTGTGTGCAAACTTGCCGTTTTGCAGCTGCATGACTGTCGGCTGCCGCGGAGATTTCGTAGGGATCGGTTTCCGCTTCGATAGCCGGAACGATATGGCCGCCGAGAAATGCGAATAGGTCTGCATTGGCGCTGACATCACGCCGAACCGTCATCTCCGAGACGCCCAGGATCTCGGCAGCATTCTTGATGTGTAGAATGCGATGTTGTGAAAGGGCCTCGGATAAGACTGCTATACGCCGGCCCCTGCGACTATCCATATTGGATGTCTCCCTTATGTTTACACCGGATAGTGTTCTGATCAAAATTTAACAAGGGACTGCCATTCCCATCTCGTTTGCCACTCGATCCCCGATTCAGCATCTGAGCTATGATACAGCTTCTGCACCAGCCGGTTGCGCGAACAAACCACATCATCTCAATTTTATAGCGAAGCCCCGGAATTTGAAATGAGAATCTGTGACTGATATTCCATTTTGTGTAGGAATAGTCACAAAATCGCATCGGCGGGGCAGGACGGTAACAAGGAGATCGACAATCTAGGTCGGCGGAGGCGACTTCGTCAGCCCCTGGTCGGGCGACCTTCCGACCAGAGGCTATCCTTGCGATGGCTTAGAATATTTCTGACTGCGTCTGCTAGTCGCCGGCTTTCCTCGCTGCCGTTTCGATCACATCAGCGACCTTTTCCGGTTGGGATGCGAAGACGGCGTGGCTTGCCTTTATTTCAGTCACGTCGCTTCCCGCACGTTTTGCCATGTCGCGTTCCAGCTCGGGGTTGATGGAGCGATCCTCGGTGGCGACGATCGACCAGCTTTTCTTCGACCGCCATGCAGGCTGAGTGATCTTCGCGGAGAATGCCTGCTTTGCGGCGAAGACCTGTGACTTTGCCATGAAATTGGCTTCGGCTTGCGGAAGGTCGGCTGCGAAATCCGCGGCGAAGGCGCCCGGATCGAGATAGAGATATTTGCCGTCCTTCGTTTCCTTTATATCCATGCTGCCGGCGGGCTTCGAGCTGGCGAGGCTTAGCAGGCTTTCGCCCTTGTCGGGCTGAAATGCCGCGACATAGACCAGGCCCGCGACCGCGGGATCGTTGCCGGCTTCGGTGATGACCATGCCGCCGTAGCTGTGTCCGACGAGCAGGACCGGTCCGTCCTGAAGGTCGAGAACCCGCTTGGTCGCCGCCACGTCGTCGTCGAGCGAGGAAATGGGCTGCTGGACGATGGTGACGTTGAAGCCGCGTTTCTCGAGAATGTCCGTCGCCTTGCGCCATCCCGAGCCGTCGGCCAGCGCGCCGTGGACGATCACGATGTTCTTGACCGCGGCAGCCTCTGCTGCGAACGCGATGGCGGTGGTGGCAAATGCAAGCGCTGCAGTGAAAAGAAGACGTTTGTACATGACTGTCACTCCTTTGGTCATTGTTGATGATCGGGATATCGATGCGTTTCAGGTTCAGCCGAATGTGAAGGCGTAAGCCTGCACGCCGGGATCGAGGAAGCGGATCTCGAAGTTGCGGGCGGCGACCGTGCCGGACTGGCGGACGAGTTGATAAAGCCTCGTCGCGGTCACGGTGCCATTGCCGTCGGCATCGATGTCGGAGCCGTGGTCGGGTCCTGGCGCCTTGCCGTCGATCTTCACCTGGAAGCGGATCGGCTTGTCGCCGGCGCCGGGACCAAGAACGAGATGCAGATCGCGGGCGCTGAAGCGATAAGTGATGCCGCCGCCCGGCTGATCAAGCGTCGCCTGATCCCGGCCGACGGTCCAGGTTCCAGACAGGCCCCAGCCATTGAGGCCGGGTTCGGCGATCGAATAGTTTTTCGCCGTGTCGGCCTGCAGCCCTTCCGGAGAGGCGAAGTTCGCCGCCTGTTGGTAGCCGAGATAGGTTTCGCCGGAGCGGATATTGCCGAGATCAGGACCTGCTTCCACGCCCTTGGCATCCGGCACGACCGGCGCACTTGCCGTCGTTTGGCTGCCGGCTTCGCGCAGCAGGTCCTGAATGGCCTTTTCGGTCCTGTTGTAATTGCCTTCGCCGAAATGGTGGTAGCGGATCTGGCCCTTGGCATCGATCAGATAGGCGGCAGGCCAGTAGCTGTTTTCGAAGGCGCGCCAGATGCCGTAATCATTGTCGATCGCAACGGGATAGCCGATCTGGAAGTCGCCGATCGCCTTCTTGACGTTGTCGATCTTCTTCTCGAAGGCAAATTCCGGGGCGTGGACGCCGATCACCACGAGACCCTGATCCGCATATTTTTCGACCCAGGCCCTGACATAGGGGATGGTACGAATGCAGTTGATGCAGGAATAGGTCCAGAAGTCGACCAGCACGACCTTGCCTCGCAGCTGTTCCGTGGTGAGAGGCTCAGAGTTCAGCCATTCGACCGCGCCGGCGAGCGAAGGGGCGAGGCCTTCGACGGGCAAGTCGCTACGAAAGGGCTTCTTCACGCCGGCTGCGGCGATCATCACCTCGTTGCTCGCCAGCTCGGAAGATGCGCCGCTGAGCGGCTTTGCATGCAGCCTGTCGAGCACGGCCTGTTCCAGCGATGCGGTGCTGGCGTAGGACAGCCGGGCGAGCAGGCTGGTGTCGAGGCCGAGCGCGATGATTGCGACGCCCGCCAGCACGGCAGCGCCGAGCCCCTGACGAATCCTGTCGCCAACGCCGAGCGAACGCTTCATGGCGGTGAATATCCGGCCGCCGACAAGCAGGGCGACGGCAAGCGAACTTGCAGCACCAGCGGCATAAGCGATCAGCAGGAAGGTCGTCTGCAGATTGGCGCCCTGTAGTGCGGCTCCGGTCAGCACAAGGCCGAGAATCGGACCGGCGCAAGGCGCCCAGAGCAGTCCGGTGGCAACGCCGAGAAGAAGCGCGCTCTTGACTGTCGTGGTGCCGCGCCCGCCGCCGGTGGCGTTCACAAGATTGTTGCCAAGGTCGACGACTGGCCGGGCAAGCGTGCTTGCGAAACGCGGCGAAAGCAGACTGGCACCAAAGAGCGCAAGCAGGACAATGGCGGCAAGGCGGCCATATTCGTTGGCGCGAATGGCCCAGCTACCGCCGACTGCGGCCAGTGTGGCGACCAGTGCAAAGGTGGCGGCCATGCCCGCCAGCATGGGCAGCGTGCTTCTGACGAAGGGCTGTCCGGCGCGGGCGAAGACAAAGGGGAGGATGGGCAGGATACACGGGCTGAGGATCGTCAGCGCGCCTCCGAGATAGGCAATGATCAGAAGTGTCATCATCGTTTCCTTTGAAACCGATTGATCGGGCTCTGGACGGCGATGGAGCCTGAACCAGCAACGGCGGGGATATGGCCGGGCGGACGTATCCCCGATGTGTCGGGTTTGGCGGGGAAATGTACCGAACTATTGCGATGAGGCGCTGACGATACAAAGCGATACAAACTACCGTCCCGGCGTGGGCCGCGGCGAAATGTCTGCTGCCGGTGCGATGCTTTGCTCGGTCGCCGCGATTGTATCAGAATGTATCCTCACGGCCGGAAGCTACATCCGTATTCAAAAACCGGAGACTTGCGACATATGGTCGATACAAGCGCCGCGTCATATCCGCACTGTGATCCATTCGACAGGAGAGACCAATGTCAGAGCAAATCAACCATCACCGCCGCCGTTTCTTCGGCATGACGGCAGTCGCCCTTGCGGCCGTCGAGTTCGGCGTGGCCGGCATGGCCGCCGCCCAGTCGCCCACGACGGCCGCATCGGTGCCAGCTATAAAGCCTGGGACCAACACGTCCTTTGAAGCGCTGAAACAGGTCAAGGCAGGCGTGCTCGATATCGGTTATGCCGAGGCGGGAAAGGCGGATGCCCCGGTCGTATTGCTGCTGCATGGCTGGCCCTATGACATCTATAGTTTCGTCGATGTCGCGCCGCTGCTTGCTTCGGCAGGTTACAGGGTGATCGTGCCTTATCTGCGCGGTTACGGGACGACCCGCTTCCTGGACGATCAGACGCCGCGCAATGGCCAGCCGTCAGCGCTCGCCGCTGATATGATCGCGCTGCTCGATGCGCTCGATATCGAGAAGGCCGTCATTGCCGGCTACGACTGGGGCGGGCGGACCGCCAATATCATGGCGGCGCTCTGGCCCGAGCGCTGCAAGGCGATGGTATCGGTGAGCGGCTACCTGATCGGCAGCCAGGAGGCCAACAAGAAACCGCTTCCGCCCAAAGCCGAACTTGCCTGGTGGTACCAGTTCTATTTTGCCACCGAACGCGGCCGTCTGGGATACGAGACCAACACCCATGATTTCGCAAAGCTCATCTGGCAGACGGCTTCGCCGAAGTGGAACTTCGACGATGCGACATTCGACAGATCGGCCGCCGCCTTCGCCAATCCTGACCACGCCGCGATCGTCATTCACAATTACCGCTGGCGCCTGGGGCTTGCCGAAGGCGAGGCCAAGTATGATGCCTACGAGACGACGCTTGCCACAACGCCCATCATTTCGGTGCCGACCATCACTATGGAGGGCGATGCAAACGGTGCGCCGCATCCGCAGCCTTCCGCTTATGCCGGAAAATTCTCCGGCAAATACGAGCATCGGACGATCGGCGGCGGCATTGGCCACAACCTGCCTCAGGAAGCGCCGCAGGCTTTTGCGCAGGCGGTCATAGACGTCGATCGTTTCTAGGTCGACGATGCCGGTTGCAGCGCCTCGTTGCTCCGGCCAGCGGAATATGCGTAGGTCGCGTCTGTCGCTTCGGTCAGGAACGAAGCGACCGGCGCGGCCGCTTCTATCGATAAGGAACAGGGAAATATGGATCATGTCGATCACATCCTGATCGTCGATGACGATCGCGAAATCCGCGAGCTGGTCTCGGGCTATCTGCAGAAGAACGGCCTGCGCACGAGCGTTGCCGCCGACGGACGGCAGATGCGCAGTTTTGTCGAAGCCAATGCGGTCGACCTGATCGTGCTCGACGTGATGATGCCCGGAGACGACGGGCTGGTGCTCTGCCGCGAACTGCGCGCCGGCCGGCACAAGACGATCCCGATCCTGATGCTGACGGCCCGCACCGACGAGATGGACAGGATCCTCGGGCTGGAAATGGGCGCTGATGATTATCTTCCGAAGCCCTTTGCTGCGCGCGAGCTGCTCGCCCGCATCAAGGCGGTGTTGCGGCGGACGCGGATGCTGCCGCCCAACCTGCAGATCAGCGAGGCCGGACAGTTGCTGACTTTCGGCGACTGGCGGCTTGATACGGTCGCCCGGCACCTTCTCGACAGGGAAGGGACCGCGATTGCGCTGAGCGGCGCCGAATACCGTCTGCTCCGCGTGTTCATCGATCACCCGCAGCGTGTGCTCAATCGCGACCAACTTTTGAGCCTGACACAGGGCCGCGACGCCGATCTCTTCGATCGCTCTATCGATCTCCTGGTCAGCCGCCTGCGTCAGCGGCTGGGCGACGATGCGCGCGAACCGACCTACATCAAGACGGTGCGCAGCGAAGGCTATGTGTTTTCGGTTCCGGTCGAAATATCGGAGCAGCGCCGATGAAGTCGCCGATCCCCTCGCGTTCGGGCCTGATGTGGCCGAGCACGTTGCGGTCGCGGATCTTCCTGATCCTGCTGATCGGACTGGCCTTCGCCTACGGTCTGTCCTTCAGTGTGCTCTATATGGAGCGGTACATGTCGGCCAAGGCGGTGATGCTCGGCACGCTGGAAAATGACGTGGCAACATCGATTGCGGTTCTTGATCGGCTTCCGCCAGGCGAACGCGGCGACCTGCTCGACCGGCTGAGCCGCGGCAATTACCGTTTCGTGCTCGGGCCCGGTCTTCCCGGCGTGCCTGACACGTCAAGCAAGGGGGTAGAAATCTCAGGAAAGATCGAGGAGGCTATCGGGCATCGCTTTCCAATCCGTATCGAACGGATTCCTGGCGATGTGAACCGATTGCAGGCGCATCTGACGCTGAGCGACGGAAGCCCCTTGACGATCGACGTCACGCCGAAGGGCGTCATGCCGATCGCCGCGTGGCTGCCTTATGTCTTCGTCGTCCAGATGGTGCTGCTCATCCTCTGTACCTGGTTTGCGGTTCGCCAGGCGATCCGGCCGCTCGGCGAGCTTGCCGCCGCCGCCGATGCTCTCGATCCGAACAAGGACGGTCCGGCTTTGAGCGAGGCGGGGCCGAGCGAGGTCGCGCATGCGGCAAGGGCGTTCAACGCGATGCGGGACAGGATCGCCCATTATCTCGAAGAGCGCGTCCAGATATTGGCGGCAATCTCGCATGACCTGCAGACGCCGATCACCCGCATGCGGCTGCGTGCAGACATGGCGGAGGAGTCGCCGGAGAAAGACAAGCTGGTGCACGATCTCGGTGAGATCCAGCGCCTCGTTCAGGACGGCATTGCCTATGCACGCAGCGCGCACGGCAATGGCGAGAAGAGCGCCCGCATCGATCTCGCCTCGTTCATCGACAGCATAGCCTACGACTACCAGGATACTGGAAAGGCCGTCACCGTCGTCGGCCTGGTTCAGGGTGCTGCCTTCACCAAGCCGCATGCTCTTCGCCGTATCCTATCGAACTTCATCGACAATGCGCTGAAGTTTGCCGGCGCCGCCGAGATCGGCGTCGAGCGAAGCGTAGAAAACGATATCGTCATCACGATTATGGACCGTGGGCCTGGAATCCCCGACGATATGCTCGAGGCCGCCATGCAGCCATTCTTCCGGCTGGAGCAATCCCGAAACCGGGAGACCGGCGGCACCGGTCTCGGTCTTGCGATCGCCCAGCAGCTGACGGCCAAGATCGGCGGGTCGCTCCGGCTCTATAATCGCGCCGGCGGCGGCCTGGCCGCGGAAGTCACCATCCATTGACGTCGGGGGTCGCCGCAAAATCTCGCCAGGTTTTGTATGCGAAGATGTCCTGGATACCGGATGCTACTTTTTGTGACATTTGGGGCGTTTTCGGAAACATGGCCGATATATCCGTCGGTCAAACCACACTCCGTCAACCCGGCCGCGCCGCGGCCAGTCGCATGCAGCGACGCAACACAAGGAGTGTTCCATGACGAAGATCGACAAGGTTCTCTATACCGGCAGGACCCACACGACGGGCGGGCGCGACGGCGCATCGCACAGCGACGACGGGCATCTGGATATCAAGCTTTCGCCTCCGGGCAGCAACCGCGCCGGGACCAATCCCGAACAGCTTTTCGCCGCCGGCTGGTCTGCCTGCTTCGTCGGCGCGATCGGCATTGCTGCCGGCAAGCTGAAGGTCAAGCTTCCTGCAGATGCCGCCGTCAACGCCGAGGTCGATCTTGGGGCGACCGGCGGCGACTATTTCCTGCAGGCTCGCCTCAAGGTCAGCCTGCCGGGCATCGAAGCGGATCTGGCAAGGGCGCTTGTGGATGAAGCGCACCGGACCTGCCCCTATTCGAAAGCAACCCGCGGCAATATCAATGTCGAATTGAGCATTGCCTGACGGATGGGATCGATCGCCAAAAGAAACATGGCGAGGCCGGTCGGGCCTCGTCGATGGAGGATCCAATGAGACTGATGATCATCTGCTTTCTGGGTGCGGCGATTTTTGCAGCGCGCTGCATCTACGATGTAAGCTCACAGGAGCCGTCGCCGCTTGCCGGCCTCGTGACGGCGGCATCCGCAGCTTTATCCTTACGGGAGCAACCGCCGCTCCAGCTGCTCTTTTAGACTCACCAGGGAGAAAGATAGTGAAACTCTATCAGAACGAAATTTCCTCGGCGACATCTCGAGTCCGCATCGCACTCGCCCTGAAAGGACTGACGGCCGAAGCGCTGCCGGTGACCATCCTCGGCGAAAATGCTGAGAGCCGGCAAGCCGGATATCGCAGCGTCAATCCGCAGGGGCTCGTGCCCGCCTTGCTGACGGATAGCGGCGTCCTCCTCACCCAATCGCTGGCGATCGTCGAATATCTCGATGAGATAAAGCCTGAACCGCCGCTATTGCCTGACACCGCGGAAGGCCGGGCGCAGGCGCGGTCGATCGCGCTTGCGATCGCAGCCGAGATCCACGCGCTGCTGCCGCCGCGGATCGGTCTGCATCTTCGCGCCACGTTCCAGGCTGATGCCGATGCCATCACCGCCTGGGATCGTCATTGGGTCGGCGAGGGAATGGCCGCGGTCGAGACGATGATCGCCGGCCGCAGGCGGGGGACCTTCGCCATCGGGGATCAGCCGAGCATTGCCGACATCTTCCTCTTCCCGCAGGCGATCAGCGCGAGGCGCCTCGGCTTCGATCTCGCCCGATGGCCCAATATCGCCGAGATTGTCGCCAGGCTGGAGGCGATACCGGCTTTCCGGGATAATGCGCCGACACCGAGACGATGATGCAATCGATGAAGAAGCGGCCGCAGGTGGTTGTGACCGCTTCGCTTCTCGTGTTCGGATGAGAGATCGCCCTGACGGTCTTTCGGCCGCTTTTAGCGATCGACCCTTGCCTGCAGATGTGGGGGATAACGATCGCCTGCCACCTTGATCGTGGCGAGCGCGCTTTCGATGCTACGGAGATCTTCAGCCGTCAGTTCGACCTCGGCGGACTGGATGTTTTCCTCGAGGCGGTGCAGCTTGGTGGTACCGGGGATCGGCACGATCCAGGGCTTCTGCGCCAGCAGCCATGCGAGAGCCACTTGCGCGGAGGTTGCCTTCTTGCGGGCGGCGATTTCTCCGAGACGATCGACGAGCACCTGGTCGGCCTTTCGCGCCTCCTGAGAAAAGCGCGGCACGACGTTCCGGAAATCCTTGCTGTCGAAGGTGGTCGTTTCGCTGATCGCGCCAGTGAGGAAGCCCTTGCCGAGCGGGCTGAAGGGCACAAATCCGATGCCGAGTTCTTCAAGCGTCGGCAGGATTTCCTGCTCTGGTTCGCGCCACCACAGCGAATATTCGCTCTGCAACGCCGCCACCGGCTGGACGGCATGGGCGCGGCGGATCGTCTGGGCGCCCGCCTCCGAGAGGCCGAAGTGCCTGACTTTGCCTTCCGCGATCAGCGCCTTGACCGTGCCGGCGACATCCTCGATCGGAACATCGGGGTCGACACGATGCTGGTAGAAGAGATCGATGACATCGGTCTTCAAACGCTTCAGCGCCTGGTCGGCCACCGCGCGGATCTGCGGCCGCTCTGGCCGCCATTGGCATCGAAATTGAAGCCGGATTTCGTGGCGATCACCACCTCCTTGCGGAACGGGGCGAGGGCCTCTCCCAGAAGCTCTTCGTTCTTATAGGGGCCGTAGGCCTCGGCCGTGTCGAAGAAGGTCACGCCGCGTTCAAATGCCCGCCGGATCAGTGCGGTCGCTTCCTGAATATCTGTCGCCGGGCCATAACCGTAACTCAGCCCCATGCAGCCGAGACCGATGGCCGAGACTTGAAGTCCGCTCTTTCCAAGTTCACGCTTCTGCATAGACGTTTCCTTTTCTAACCTTGGTATTGCGTGTCGGTGACATGCTCCATCCAGTCGACGACCTTGCCGTCGAGCTGTTCCTGGATGGCGATATGGGTCATCGCCGTCGTCGGCGATGCACCGTGCCAATGGCGTTCAGCCGGTGCGAACGAGACGACGTCGCCGGCGCGGATCTCCTCGACGGGACCGCCTTCGCGCTGCACGCGACCGAAGCCCGATGTGACGATCAGCGTCTGGCCGAGCGGATGAGTGTGCCAGGCGGTGCGGGCGCCGGGCTCGAAGGTGACGCTGGCGCCCGCCGCTCGTGCGGGGCTGGTCACGGCAAACAGCGGGTCGACACGCACGCTGCCGGTAAACCAATCGGCCGGTCCTTTGGCCGAGGGCTGCGAACCGCTTCGTTTGATCTCCATCTTTGCCTTCCTTTCGATGTCGGGGTGGACATGTCCACTCGAGTAGCAAGGTATTAGCGCGTGTGTTTGCTCGCGATTAGATGGTATAAACGACAAGAACCCATGAGGAAATTTCATCAATGCCGCGCCCTGTCGTCAATGACCTCATCGCCTTCCTAGCCGTCGCGCGCGCTCAAAGCTTCACCAAGGCGGCGGGCAAGCTGGGTGTGTCGCAATCGGCGCTCAGCCACACCATCCGCGGGCTCGAGGAGCGGCTTGGACTGCGATTGCTGACACGCACGACCCGCAGCGTCGCGCCGACAGAGGCCGGCGAACGCCTGCTCGTCTCCATCGGACCGCGGCTCGACGAGATCGAGAGCGAGCTGGCTGCCTTGAGCGCGTTGCGGGAGAAGCCGGCAGGCACCATTCGCATCAATGCCGGCGAGCATGCGGCCGATGCCGTCCTTTGGCCCGCCTTGGAAAAGCTTCTGCCCGATTATCCCGATATCAATGTCGAGATCATCGTCGACTACGGTCTGACTGACATCGTCGCCGAGCGTTACGATGCGGGGGTGCGGCTTGGAGAACAGGTGGCGAAGGACATGATCGCAGTGCGCATCGGCCCCGACATGCGCATGGCCGTGGTCGGCGCTCCCGCCTATTTCGACACCAGGCCGAAGCCGCTGACGCCGCAGGACCTTACGGATCACAATTGCATCAATCTGCGCCTGCCGACCTATGGCAGCGTTTATGCATGGGAGTTCGAGAAGGGCGGGCGCGAGCTCAGGGTTCGGGTCGAAGGACAGTTGGTCTTCAACAATATAGCCCTGCGGCTGAACGCAGTGCTGGCTGGTCTTGGGCTGGCCTATATGCCGGAGGACTTGGTCGAGGCACATCTTGCCGACGGGCGGCTGGTGCGAGTCCTCGAAGATTGGTGCCCACCATTTTCCGGCTACCATCTCTACTATCCGAGCCGCCGGCATACGTCGCCGGCATTCGCCCTCGTCGTCGATGCGCTTCGCTATCGGAGTTAGATCGCCGACCCCAGCCTCGGATCAGCACGTCGGGATCATACGCGCTTGACCATTTGACATTCCTTCGACCGCCACTAATTCACAGTATAAACTGAAGGAAACAATGAATGAATACTGCTGTGCCTGCCATGAAAGCGCGGACCGGAGTGTCCGGTTTGGACACAATTCTGGCAGGGGGCCTTTCGCCGGGGCACGTGTTTCTCCTGGAGGGAAATCCGGGGGCGGGCAAAACAACGATTGCGCTGCAGTTCCTGATCGAGGGTGCGCGGCTCGGCGAGCAGGGGCTCTACATCACCCTTTCGGAAACCGAGAGTGAACTCCGTGCCGGTGCCGCATCGCACGGCATGGTGATCGACGGTAATATCGAGGTGTTCGAGGTCGTACCTCCGGAAAGCCTGCTGGATGCCGACCAGCAGCAGAGCCTGCTTTATTCATCAGATCTGGAACTCGGAGAGACGACAAAGGAGATCTTTGCCGCTTTCGAGCGGATTAAGCCAAGTCGCGTGGTACTCGACAGCCTGTCGGAGATAAGGCTTCTAGCTCAAAGCTCGCTGCGCTACCGCCGCCAGATTCTTGCGCTCAAACATTACTTTGCCCGGCAGGGGGCGACAGTCCTCTTGCTCGATGATCTGACGTCCGACGTGCTTGATAAAACGGTGCATAGCGTCGTGCACGGGGTTATCCATCTTGAGGAGATGGCGCCGAGCTACGGCGCTGAGCGCCGGCGGCTCAGGATCACGAAATACCGTGGGCAAGCCTTCCGCGGCGGTTTCCACGATTTCACCATTCAAACCGGCGGTGTCGTTGTTTTTCCACGTCTCGTCGCCGCCGAACATCGGTCGAGTTATGTCCGCGACGAGTTATCCTCAAATATTCCGGAACTGGACCTCCTATTAGGCGGAGGGTTGGAGAGAGGTTCCAGTACGCTTATCCTCGGTCCATCCGGTACCGGTAAGAGTACTTTCTCATTTCAATTCCTGGTCGCGGCGGTTGCGCGTGGCGAGAGAGCGGCGGCCTTCATCTTCGACGAAGAGCTTGGCCTGCTCTTTACGCGGCTCAAGGCGCTCGGAATAGATCTCGAGACGCTAAGGAGCAGTGGTCTAATTCACATCGAACAGCTCGACGCCGCTGAACTGTCACCAGGTGAATTCGCGCATCGCGTGCGCCAGTGCGTGGACAAGTCGAACGCCAAGACCGTCATCATCGATAGCATCAATGGCTATCAAGCATCCATGCCGGATGAAAATTCGCTGATCCTTCACATGCATGAGTTGCTTCAATATTTGAACAGGCAAGGCGCCAATACCTTCCTTACCGTTGCACAACATGGGCTTGTCGGCGACATGAAGGCGCCTGTCGACGTGACCTATCTTGCGGACACAGTCATACTGCTGCGTTACTTCGAGGCTGCGGGGAGGGTGCGGCGAGCGGTCTCCGTGATCAAGAAAAGAACTGGGCTGCATGAGGATACAATCCGAGAGTACCGTATCGACAGTTCGGGGCTGACGTTCGGGGATCCTCTGGTCGGGTTCCAAGGTGTGCTTCGCGGCGTTCCCGAATTTGTCACTAGCGCAGAGCCGCTCCTGTCGACTGATGGCGGGGATCGCGGCAATTCCTAACTCCGTAAAGCCGAAAGCATTGATCTATACTCCCGCCGGACGCGATGCCCAGGTGGCGGTATCGCTAATCGACGAAGCCGGCCTATCATCGATTGCGGCTGCCGACCTGAATGTCTTTGCCTCTTTACTGAACGATGAGATCGCGCTTGGCGTGCTGACCGAAGAGGCCGTTCGCTGGAGCGATTTGAAGCCGATTGCTGCCTGGGTCTCCGCCCAGCCAAGCTGGTCCGATCTACCGTTCATCGTGCTCACCACGCGCGGCGGCGGGCCTGAACGAAATCCGGCCGCTGCCAGGCTTTCCGAGGTTCTGGGCAACGTCACTTTCCTGGAAAGGCCGTTCCATGCGACCTCCTTCATCAGTATTGCGCGGACCGCGTTAAAAGGGCGCCTGCGCCAATATGAGGCTCAAGCTCAGCTCGAGGCTTTGGGCGAGGGCGAGCGACGGTTGCAGACGGCGCTTGCAGCCGGTCGTCTTGGGGCGTGGGAGCTGGAGCTATCCTCGATGGCCCTGTCTGCCTCGGCCACCTGCAAGGCAGTCTTCGGCCGAAAGCCGGACGATGATGTCACACGCGACGATCTGATCGCAAGCATCCATCCCGACGACCGGGATCTTGTGCTGGCACGCCTGCGCGAGACGATCGATACCGGACGCGACTATTCGATCGAGCACAGGACAATCTGGCCGGATGGTTCACTCCATTGGACGGAGGTCCATGCGCAGCTTTATTCCGACAGATATGGTTCCGCCAGGAAACTCGTCGGGGTCTGTTCCGATACCACCGCCCGCAAGACCATCGAGGAAAATCTGAGACGCCTCAATGAAAACCTCGAAGAGCGTGTGCGGGAACGGACGAGGGAGGTCAACGCCGCTCACCAGACGCTGCTCGAAGAAGTCGCCCAGCGTGAAAAAGCCGAGGAGCAGCTACGTCAATCGCAGAAGATGGAGGCAATCGGTCAGTTGACCGGCGGCGTCGCCCACGATTTCAACAACTTGCTGATGGTCGTTCTTGGAAATCTGGAATTGCTCGGCAAGCACGTTGCCGGAGATGCCAAGGCGACGCGTCTGGTTGAGGGGGCAGTTCAGGGTGCGAGGCGCGGAGCGGCTCTGACGCAACGTCTGCTGGCTTTTGCCAGGCAGCAGGATCTGCAGGTCAAGCCCGTCGATCTGGCCGAGCTGGTCTCCGGCATGAACGACCTGCTGCGGCGCTCGGTCGGATCCTCGATCAGCATCGAAACCAATCTGCCGACAAGCCTGCCGCCGGCCCTGGTTGATGCGAACCAGCTCGAATTGGCGCTGCTCAACCTTGCAGTCAATGCCCGCGATGCTATGCCGGACGGAGGGGCGCTGTCCATCTCGCTACGCGAGGAAAATGTTGCCGGCGATAAGGGTGGTCTCGGCGAAGGGCCTTATCTTGTCTTGGCGGTGGCCGACTGCGGCACCGGCATGGACGCGGAGACCCTGAAGAAGGCAGTCGATCCGTTTTTCTCGACCAAGGAACTCGGAAAGGGCACGGGCCTAGGCTTGTCGATGATCCATGGACTTGCCGTTCAGCTCAATGGCGCACTTCGTCTGACAAGCGAGCTTGGGGTGGGGACGACCGCGGAATTGTGGCTTCCGGCGACGGCCTGGCGAACCGAGGTGCCGGCCGAGTCGGAGGTGGTTGTTGAGCAAGCCGCATCCAAACTGAAGATCCTCCTGGTCGATGACGACGCCTTGATCGCCATGAGTTCGGTCGACATGCTTGAAGATCTCGGCCACGAGGTCGTCGAAGCAAACTCCGGCTCGCAGGCGCTGGAACTGATCAGTAGCGGTCAGCATTTCGACCTTGTCATCACCGACTATTCAATGCCCGGTATGACTGGCGCACAGCTTGCCCAGGCCGCGCGGGATATTTATCCGGCATTGCCGATCGTGCTGGCGACAGGTTACGCCGATCTTCCTGCCGGGACCGATATCGATCTTCCGAGATTGGCAAAACCCTATGATCAGGCTCAACTCGCCAAGGAAATCGCCAAAGCAATGGCAAGCGAAACGGCTCCGCTTCTTAGATCCGGCGGCGACGCAGGTGGTTCAAAGCCTCGGCTATTCAAGGCCGACGATGTCAGCGATGAAATCGGCGATGGCGCCTGTGTCGTCTAGATCGAAGACCGGCAGGGCCGTATCCGTGACGGCATGATCGGCGGCGATAGCGCAGATATGGGGATCGCTCGGCGCCAATGGTTCACGATTTGCAGCTTCCAGGCGGCGGGCCTCGATCTTCGGGATCGGCTCGCGCTTGTAACCTTCGATCAGCACGAGGTCGCAGGGGGCGAGGCGGGCGAGGATCTCCTCGAACTCAGGTTCCGGCGCACCGCGCAGCTCGTGCATGATGGCGTAGCGGGTGCCAGAGACGATGGTAACCTCGTGGGCGCCGGCCTGGCGGTGGCGGTAGCTGTCGGCCCCGACCTTGTCGATGTCGAAATCATGATGGGCATGCTTGATCGTCGAGATCCTATAGCCGCGGCGGGTGAACTCCGTCACCAGTCGGACGGCGAGCCCCGTCTTGCCTGAGTTCTTCCAGCCGGCGATGCCGAAGATTTTCGGTGCGGTCATGCGCGGAGGGCCTCCAGCCAGCGTTCCGCCTCGACGAGATCATCAGGCGTGTTGATGTTGAAGAAGGGATCGAGCAGGCTGGCGCGGGTCGGATGCAGCGGGAACGCCACTTCCGTAACGTCATGCCTTGACAGGAAGTCGCGTACGCGGCGCTTCTCGTCGGCGGCGATCCAGGCTTCGAGATCGGCGGCCAGCGTCACTGGCCAGAGCCCGAAGACCGGATGGCTGCGGCCCTCGGAGGTGGCAATGGCGATCTGCGACGAGTGCTCGATCGCCGCCGCCAGCCGGGCGACGAGATCGGCCGGGAAGAACGGGCAATCCACCGAGACCGTGACGACGTGGGTGATTGAGGGAAGGCCGGCGGCATAAACCATAGCCGCATGGATGCCGGCCATTGGTCCGGCCTTGCCGGGAAAACGGTCGGGAACGACAGGCACTTCCTCGGGGGCGGTTTCGGCATTGACGGCAACGAGCAAGGCCTGTTGCGAGAGGCGGGTCAGCACATGGTGGAGCAGGTTCTCGGCCCCGAGCATTACGCCCGCCTTGTCGCGGCCCATGCGCTGCGAACGTCCGCCGGCCAGCACGACGCCCGCTATATGAGATTTATCCAACGAGAATTCAGCCATTATCCTTCCTCAGCCATCATCTTGCTTCAGACGGGCGCGCGCGGCGCAGATTTCTGCGCGATCGGCGACACACGGCGCTTGGCCTCACGATAGAACGTATAGAGGCCGGAGGCGATGACGATCGCAGCCCCGACGAGCGTCCAGCTGTCAGGCACTTCGGCGAAGAAGAGGAAGCCGAGCAGAGAGGAGAAGATCAGGCTGGTATAGCGGAACGGCGCGACGAAAGAAATTTCGCCGGTGCGCATGGCGAGGATGACCGACTGGTAGCCGACGAGCACCAGTACCGAAGCGAGCGCGAGATGCCCAAGCGCTGCGGCGCTGACCGGTTGCCAGCCGCCGAGCACCGGAATAAGCAGCGCGCCGAAGAAGGAGGCTGATATGGCGGTGATGACGGTTATCATCAGCGAGGGAATCTCGGGACTGATGCTCCGGGTGGCGAGATCGCGGCCAGCCGTCGTCAGCACCGCGGCAACGCAGAGGAGGGCGGCGGCGGTGAATCCCTCAGGGCCGGGGCGGATGATGATCATCACGCCGACGAGGCCGACGAGGATCGCCGACCAGCGCCGCCAACCAACCGGCTCGCCAAAGAAGAGCGCCGCACCGAAGGTGACGACCAACGGCAGCGACTGCAGGATCGCCGAGGCATTGGCGATCGGCATCATGCCGAGCGCGGTGATATAGGTGACGGCGGCGAGCGCCTCGCAGATGATCCTGAAGATGATCATCGGCTCCAGCACGATGCGCCAGGAACGCAGCGCGCCCATTCTCCAGGCAATCAGATAGACGAGCAGGCTGGTGAAGAGGCCGCGCAAGAACATGATTTCGCCGGCGTTCATATAGGCGATCACCGATTTGGACAGGGCGTCGCTTGCGGAAAAGCCGGCCATCGCCAAGCTCATATAGATGGCGCCCTCAGTATTGCGTGACCGCGGCATGAAGAGATTCCCGTTACCTGTGCGCTCCTTTTAGTCGCGAAGATGCATCAAGGGAATCGGATGAATGTCACACAAAGCATAAATCGATGATGCGATGCACAGTAACGCTGACATCAACGCAGGCGTGTGAGTGGAGATCGCCGCAAATCACCGTTTTATAACGTGAATCCCAATACTTCCGACGCCGCAATCAAGGCGCCGATGGGGACGCGCCGTCGCGCTGCCGGTTCGTCCATAGGCGTTTTTCTCTTCCTGCGCGGGAAACGGGTGGCTGCACCGCCTGATGTTTGAGCATCTCAGATCTCGCAACAACGAAGGAGAAACCGATATGACACTTCTGAACGACAAGATCGCCATCATCACCGGCGCAAGCTCCGGCATCGGCCGCGCGGCGGCGAAACTCTTTGCGCGGCAAGGCGCCAAGCTCGTGGTCACCGGCCGGCGACAGGACGCGCTCGATGCCGTCATCGCAGAAATCGAGGCGGAGGGCGGACAGGCCGTCGCCATATCAGGCGATGTCAGCATGGCGGCCTATGCGGCGAGCAAGGCGGGGTTGATCGGTTTCGTGCAGGTGCTCGCCGCTGAACTCGGAGCTCAGAAGATCCGCGTCAACGCACTGCTTCCCGGCGGCACCGACACACCCGCCAGCATTACCAACGCGCCTGATGCCACGCCGGAGGTGCTCGCCTTCGTCGAGGGATTGCATGCGCTGAAACGCATGGCGCAACCCGAAGAGATCGCCAATGCGGCGCTTTTCCTCGCCTCCGACATGTCGAGCTTCGTGACCGGCGCGGCGATGCTGGCTGACGGCGGCGTTTCGATCAGCCGGACTTAAGGCGGACAAGCGAAGGTGCCGTCAGGGTCATCACTGCGGGATGTTCTTTGTTGCGGCGGGCTATGCCGCCGCAACAAAGGCATCGATCAGGCGACCTCGCGTACGTCTTTTGCCGCCTGGCGTTCGAGATAGGCGACCAGATCCTCGATGGTGACGAGGAGGAGGTTGTGGCGTTTGGCAAAAAGGGTGAGTTCGGGCAGGCGCGACATGGTTCCGTCGTCATTGGCGAATTCGCAGATGACGCCGGCCGGGGTCCTTCCGGCGAGGCGGGCGAGATCGACGGCGGCTTCGGTGTGGCCGGGGCGACCGAGCACGCCGCGGGGGTTGGCGCGCAGCGGAAAGATGTGGCCGGGGCGGGCGAATTCGTCAGGCTTTGTGCGATCGTCGACGAGGGCGCTGATGGTCGCGGCGCGGTCCGCCGCAGAGATGCCCGTCGTCGTGCCCTTGAGATAATCGACCGAGACCGTGAAGGCGGTTTTGTGCGATTCCGTATTGTTGGGCACCATCAGCGGAATATCGAGCGCATCGAGGCGCTCGCCTTCCATGGCGATGCAGACGAGGCCACGGGCGTGGGTCATCATGAAGGCGATTGTTTCCGGGGTGACGGCATCGGCCGCGACCACGATATCGCCTTCGTTTTCCCGGTTCTGGTCATCGACGACGACGACCATCTTGCCGCTGGCAATGGCTGATATGGCATCTTCAATTGTTGCGATAGTCATGCTGTCTGGCCTTTCAAGGGTTATGTCAGCGGACTGACATGGTCTGCTCGGCTCAATCCGTGAGCGAGCCTTCTGCCCTTGGGCGAACAAACGTCGGCCGACTCCGGGAGGGAGTGCGACTGCCCGTGTTGTCCTCTTCCATCCGGACTATACCGTCGGCTCCGGCATCTCACCGGATCTGCTGACCTTCCGACAGGAGGTGCCGGAAGCGCTCGCGGGCTCCAGGATTGCTCCTGATACCGCCGGTGGGGAATTACACCCCGCCCTGAGAACATTTCAAAGATAGGATCAAAAACAGGCGGATGGCAAGGTCACACGACCGGGCAAAAATGCAAAGCTGCCCTAACGCCGATGGACACACTGTTCACACGGAGGCGACGACCGTGTCGCCTTCCGCGCTTCGTTGGTGGTTTGATGTTTGTTTCAGGTCGTTGTCTCAAAGCCGCTGCACACTTTTGGGCGAAATGTATCAGGACATGATCAGGCCGCCGTCGACATTGATCGTCTGGCCGGTGATATAGGCGGCATCCTCGCTGGCGAGGAAGGTCACCAGGCCGGCGACGTCTTCGCCGGAGCCGGCCCGTTTCATCGGGATGCCCTCGACCCATTCCTTCATCAACTCGCCGGGGGCGTAGTTGCCGAGCAGCTTGCCCCAGGCCTGGTCGTTATAGGCCCACATGTCGGTCTCGATGATGCCGGGGCAGAAGGCGTTGACGGTGATCTTCTCAGTCGCGACTTCCTTGGCCAGGCTCTGGGTGATGCCGACGACGCCCATTTTCGAGGCGGCATAATGCGGCGTGTAGATAAAGCCGTCACGGGCCTGGCCGGAAGCGGTGTTGATGATGCGGCCGCCGCGCTTGTGCTTGCGCATTCTTGATATCGCCTCCTGGGCGCAGAGGAAGACGCCCTTGGTGTTGACGGCCATGACCTTGTCCCACTCGTTTTCGGTCAGGTCCTCGACGCGGGCAATGGTGATGACGCCGGCGTTCTGGATCGAGACGTCGACCGAGCCGAATTCCTTCTCGGCGGCATCATAGAGGGCGGTGACGCTCGCCTTGTCGGTGACGTCGCCGATGAAGGAGATCGCCTTGCCGCCTTCGGCCCGGATCTGTTCGGCAACGCCGTGAACCAGCTCCTCGTTGGCCGAGACGACGAGATTGGCGCCTTCTTTCGCAAAGCGTTTGGCGATCGCCGCTCCGATGCCGCGGCTACCCCCGGTAATGACGACGGTCTTCTGCTCAAAGCGTTTCATGCTCTTTCCTTGTCCATCGATAAACAGCAAATCTGGATGCGAACTACCATGCGATCATCATTGGGAGCTCAACTGGTTGTCGTGAATTCAGGCAGTCCTAAGCGCTGATGACGACGCCTGAGCTCTCCGTCCGTTCAATCAGCGCGAAGGGCGGGCAGACGACGATATCGCACGCCGTCGTGCCCGTTATTCCCTTCAGCGCCTCGATCTCAGCCAGGGAGGAAGCGAGATCGGTCACTTTCCCGCGGCGGCAATGAGCTTTCCCATCACCAGCAGCAGAAACCGCCGTCAACGAGAAGATCGACGCCGGTCACGAAACTCGCTGCATTCGACAGCAGGAACACCGCCGGACCTACCATCTCGTCCACCGCTGCCATGCGCTGCATCGGCGTCTGCTCTTCGAAGAGCTTGGTCTGGTGGACCATCTCCGGACGGGTGTTCATGGGCGTTGCCGTGTATCCGGGGGAGATGGTGTTGACGCGAATGCCGCGGTCGACCCATTCCATCGCCATAGACTTCGACATATGGATCACGCCCGCCTTGGAGGCGTTATAGTGCGCTTGGCTCAGCCCCCGGTTCACGATCACGCCGGACATGGAGGCGATATTGACGATGGAGCCGCGCCCATTTTTCAGCATGGCGCGAGCCTCTGCCTGGCAGGAAAGAAAGACGCCTTTGAGGTTGATATCCATCAACGTCTGATATTGGTCCTCCTCCATTTCTTCCGCTGCGTTCGCGTTCGCGATGCCCGCCGCGTTGACTGCAAGTGTCAATGGGCCGAGGTCTGCCTCAGTACGTGCTATTGCCTCTCCAAGGGAAGACTTGCTCGTGACATCCGCCGCGATCTGGATCGAGCGGCGGCCGGCGGCGCGAATATGTTCAGCCGTCTTGGCCAGTCCGTCGTCGGTTCGGCGGTCGAGCAGCGCCACGTCGGCGCCGCATTGCGTAAGGCCGATGGCAATGCGCTGACCAATACCGCTGCCGGCTCCGGTAACGATGGCAACCTGGCCGCTGAGATCGAAAAGCTTCGGGGCGTTCAGAGTGATGTCGGACACCGCTCTTCCTTTCTCTGTCTGTTTAGATGGTAGCTAGCTCCATGACCGAAACGTCATTTGCCTGGTCACGATTGAGAATCCCCGCCTGCTTGCCTTGCGCAAGCACGAGAATGCGATTGGAGACTCCGAGAACTTCTTCGAGGTCCGAGCTTACGACGATGACCGCGACGCCCTGTTTGGCAAGATTGACGATGATGTCGTAGATGCCCGCTCTGGCGCCGACGTCGATGCCTCTCGTAGGCTCGTCGAGCACGACGACCTTGGGATCGCGCATGAGCCACTTCGCGATCACGACCTTCTGCTGGTTGCCGCCGGATAGGTCCGAGGCGTGCTGTTCAGCACGGCCCTTTACCCCGAACTTGGCAACTGCTTTTTCTGCAAAGGAGCGCTTGACGCGCGGCGTGATCCAACCGCCGCCGAGTTTGTCAAGATTGGCATAGATAATGTTCTCGCTGATCCGGTGCCCGACGATCAGGCCTTGCTCCTTGCGGTCTTCCGGAACCATCACGATACCCTTGGCGATTGCGTCCGCCGGATCGCGCAGCCTGAGTTCCTCGCCTTCCAGCTTGATCGAACCAGCACTGATTGGGTCTGCTCCCGAAATCGCACGCACCAGTTCGGTGCGGCCGGCGCCGACCAATCCGGCGATCCCCAGAATTTCCCCGGCCCGGACCTCGAAGGTAACGTCACGGAACGAGTTGTCCGGCGAGCTCAGCCCGGACACCTGGAGTACGGGACGATCTGTCGGAACCGGCAGGGTAGGGAACAAGCGGTCAAGCGGGCGCCCGACCATGCTCTCGACAATCGTTCGCACCGGGGTCGCGCTGTCTGAGAATTCCTGCACGCGCTCGCCATCGCGAAGAACGACGATCCGGTCGGTTATTCGCTTGATCTCTTCCATGCGGTGGGAAATGTAGACGATGCCGACACCTTGTGAGCGAAGCTTCCGAACCTGTTCGAAAAGAGCTTCCGTCTCCGCACCGCCAAGGGCGGCTGTCGGCTCATCGAGAATCAGGAGCTTTGCGTTGAGAGCCAGCGCCTTGGCGATCTCGATAAGTTGCTGATTTGCCGTGGAAAGGCCGGCGACCGTCCGCGTTGCGGGGATGTGAAGGTTCAAGCGAGCGAGCTGGTCCTGGGCCCGGCGAACCATCTGAGCGCGGTCGACGACGCCGTTCTTCATCGGCCAACGTCCGATGAAGACGTTTTCCGCGATCGACAGCTGCGGCAGAAGCTGCAGCTCTTGGTGGATCAGGACAACGCCCTTGTCGATCGCTTCCCTTGGTGTGGCCGGGGCATAAGGCTGCCCCAGCCACGTCATTGATCCTTCGGATGGTGTGCGGGACCCGGCGATGATGCCCGATAGCGTTGACTTGCCTGCTCCGTTTTCACCGAGAAGTGCAACTACCTCGCCCGGATAGACGTCCAAGCTGACATTCTTCAGAACCTGGAGCGGCCCATACCATTTGGATATGCCCCTCAGGGAAAGAACTGGATCAGTCACGGCACACCTCCTCTAGACTCGACTTCATTACGGATGGTTGGCGATGAAGCCTGCGACGTTTTCCTTGGTTGTCAGCGTGGCATCCATAAGCTGCACCGGGGGTACCTTTTCTCCGGCGACAAGCTTGGCGGCATTTTCGACCGCATCGCGGCCCATCTTCTGCGTCTGCTGGGTCGCAGTTACGTTGAAGACGCCCTTGCTGAGTGCCTCGAGAGCTGCGGTGTCGCCATCGAAGCCGCCAACCACGATCTTCTGGGAAGGATTGGCGACCTTGATCGCCTGGGCGGCGCCAAGTGCGAGGCCGTCGGCCTGTGCGAACACGATGGAAACGTCAGGATTTGCCTGCAGCATATTCTGCATGATCTGGAAGCCTTCGTCCTGGCTCCAGATGTTCGAGAACTGTTCGGCGACAACCTTGACGTCCGGATATGCCTTGAGAGATTCAGCGCAGCCCTTCGAGCGGTCGACTTCCGGCGTCGTGCCCTTCTGGCCGTGGATGATGACCATCTTCCCTTTGCCGCCGGCTTCCTTCAGAATGTAGTCGCACACGGCCTTGGCAGACGCGACGGAATCCGTTGCAAGGAAGGTATCGCCGGGTGCTCCCTCGGCGTTGCGGTCAACGTTCACGACCGGAATACCAGCGCTCTTGGCGAGTTTGACCGGAACGGTCGCAGCGGCCGCGCCGGCCGGAATGTAGATCAGCGCGTCGATTTTCTGGGTCAGGAGGTCCTGGATCTGGTTGACCTGCGTCGGCCCGTCGCCCTTAGCGTCGACGGTGATGACTTCGATGCCGCGCTTCTTGGCTTCGGCTTCGACCGATTGCTTGATCTGGTTGAAGAAGTTTGCCTGAAGGTTGGCAACGGCCAGGCCGAGCTTCTTCAGTTCCGCCGCGTGTACGGGGCCGAGTGTGAGGCCGAGCAGTGCAGCAGACGCGAGCATGGTGCGCGCTATTTTCATTGTATTTTCCTCCGTTGTTAGATGAAACCCTCGGGTATGTCCTCCCCCTCGGGGTATTGATCCGACCCAAATTCTTGGGGCGGAATTTCTGGTCCGCTGACGCGGCGGACCCCGCTCGTCAGGCGCGACGCCGACGAATGGTCTCGGCGCCGACCGCAAGCACGATGACGATGCCGATGATCACCTGCTGCAGGAACGGCGAGACGTTGAGAAGGTTGAGACCGTTGCGAAGCACACCGATGATAAGAACGCCGATCAGCGTTCCACCGATGCCGCCCGCGCCGCCGGAGAGCGACGTCCCGCCGATGACGACCGCAGCGATGGTGTCCAGTTCATAACCCAGACCACTGGACGGCTGGACGGAATCCAGCCGCGCGGCGAGCACGATTCCTGCGAGCCCCGCAAGGACGGCACTCACGACATAGACGGCTATCGTCACGAGCGGGACGTTGATACCGGCCAGGCGTGCGACTTCCGGATTTCCTCCCACCGCGTAGAGCATGCGACCTTCGGACCGGAAGTGCAGGAAGAGCCACGCGGCAAGAACAACCGCAAGCATGAGAAACACAGTGGCTGTCAACACGCCGAAATGGCGATCGATCGCTAGCATCATGAACCAGTCGGGGAATCCGACGATCTGTTGGCCGTCGGTGATCATATTTGCGACGCCGCGAGCCGCGGACATCATCGCAAGAGTGGCAATAAAGGCTGGAACCCTGAACTGCGTCACCAGAAGTCCGACGATCAGGCCCGAAACGCCCGATGCGACCAGAGCAAAAGCGATCCCGACCGGCAACGGTAGACCGGCGACGTTGGCGGTCCAGCCCATGACCATCATCGCCAGAGCAAGTGCCGAGCCGACGGAAAGATCGATGCCGCCGATCAGGATGACGAACGTCATTCCGACGGCCATGATGCCGAGAACAGTGATCTGATCGAGGATGTTGAGGCCGTTTCGAACCGAAAGAAACGTGTCTGTGCTGAGGCTCAGAAAGACGCACAGTGCGAGCAGTCCCACGAGTGGGCCGGTAGCTCCCTTGAGCTTGCTCAGCCAGGCTCCGGACGACAGCCTGTGTTCATTGATATCGAGCGCCACCATTGCTCCTCCCTATGCGTAGGCTTGTATCCGATATTTGTGCACGGTAGAATAATTATTCATGCCTGCTGGAAAATTCATTAACAACTTGCTATCCGGCTGTCAATAAGCTTTCTCGTGGCGTGTGCTCTCGCGGGCCGCTTAAGGGGCTTGACTAATCGGCCTGTTATGCAAAAATATTGATGACTGAATATTTATGCACGGAGGAATCCATGGACCCTATAGAACTTGAGCGCATCGCCCGCCAGATCCGATTGCGCGATCTCCAGGCGGTCTTTGAAGCGGGCGCCGGCCATATTGGCGGCGAGATGTCGGTCATCGACATTTTGACGGCTCTGTATTTTCGTGTGCTGAATGTCTGGCCGGATCAACCCAGACATCCCGACCGCGACAGGTTCGTTCTTTCAAAGGGGCATACGGCATGCGCGCTGTATGTAACGCTCGCAAAACGCGGCTTTATCCCGGAGGATGAGATTTCCACCTTCTTGCAGCCGCATTCGAGGCTGAACGGCCATCCAAATTGCAACAAGGTTCCTGGCGTCGAAACGAATACCGGGCCGCTTGGCCACGGTCTCCCGGTCGCGGTAGGAATGGCGATAGCGGCCAAGCTCTCGAGCGCCAAATATCACACCTACGTCGTGACCGGCGACGGTGAGATGCAGGAGGGCTCAAACTGGGAAGCGATCATGGCGGCCGCTCAGTTCAAGCTCGATAACTTGACCTTGGTCATCGATCACAACAGGTTCCAGCAGGGCGCCGCTCTGGCCGAAACCAACGATCTCGCCCCGCTTCGTCCGAAGCTTGAAGCGTTCGATTGGGAAGTCAGCGAAATCAACGGCAACAACATGAGCGAAATCGTTCCTGCTCTCGAACACCGGGGGTCAAGACCTCATTGCATCGTTGCGCATACCAACAAGGGCCATGGAATATCGTTCATGCAGGACCGGGTCGACTGGCACCATAAGGTGCCAAGTAAGGAACAATACGAAATCGCATTGGCAGAATTGTCGGAGGCACTGTCATGAACGCGCCAATAAACGCACCCAAGCTCTACGATTGCCGCGACGCATTCGCCACTACGCTTGAGCGGCTGGCAGCCGAAAACGAAACGATCGTTGCCGTCTGCAACGACTCTGTGGGTTCCTCCAAACTCGGCGGCTTCAAGACGAAGTTTGCAGAGCGCCTCGTCAATGTCGGCATCGCTGAGCAGAACATGGTGGGGGTTGCAGCAGGCCTCGCCAATGGCGGACGCATTCCGTTCGTGTGCGCCGCTGCCCCGTTTCTCACGGGACGGTCGCTGGAGCAGATCAAGGCCGATATTTCGTATTCGAATGCCAACGTCAAGCTGGTCGGCATTTCTTCGGGAATGGCGTATGGCGAACTCGGCCCGACCCATCACTCGATCGAGGATTTTGCCTGGACGCGGGTTCTGCCCAATCTTCCGGTCATCGCGCCTTGTGACCGCATCGAAACAGCTGCTGCGGTTGAGTGGGCCGCGGCCTACAACGGGCCTTGTTTTCTGCGTCTGTCTCGCGTTGGTGTCCCGGATCTGCTTCCGGAGGGTCACAAGTTCGAACTCGGCAAGGCAAATCTCCTTCGCCAGGGTTTCGACGTCACCCTTATCGCCAATGGCACTTTGACTCATCGCATCTTGAAGGCTGCCGAAATCCTCGCAGACCGCGGCATCAATGCCAGGGTGCTCAACCTCGCAACGGTTCGTCCGATCGACGAGGAGGCTATCATCGCCGCGGCGAAGGAAACCGGAGCGATCGTCACAGCCGAAGAGCATTCGATCTTTGGCGGGCTCGGTTCCGCGGTAGCCGAAGTGGTGGTCGACAATGCTCCAGTCCCGATGAAACGTCTCGGAGTTCCTGGCGTCTACGCTCCGACCGGTTCGGCAGAGTTCCTGCTCGACGAATTCGGGATGGCGCCGTCCGCAATCGCCGACGCCGCGCAGTCGCTGATCAGGCGCAAGTAACTGGGATCACGTGATCAGCCCCGACGCTTTTTGTCGTCCCGGCTGCCGTCTGATCTGGGGAGGATAGAATGCGGGCAATTCTGGCAATTGACCAGGGCACGACCAATTCAAAGGCAGTTCTCGTTTCCGAAAAGGGAGAAATTGTTGGCAGGGGTTCGGCTCCAGTCGGCATCGCCTATCCGAAACTAGGCTGGGTCGAACAAGACCCACGCCGGCTCTACGCATCCGTCTGCGAGGCGATCGACGCCTGCCTGAAGGCCACCCCCGACGTGGCTGTCGAGGCGGTGGCCATTTCCAATCAGCGCGAGTCAGTCACTGCCTGGGACGCCGAAACGGGAGAAGCACTTGGGCCGGTGGTAAGCTGGCAGTGCCGTCGAACGGCACAGGATTGTGAACGTCTCATTGTCGAAGGCCACCTTGACCGTGTGCAGGCGCTCACAGGCCTGCCATTGGATCCGATGTTCCCGGGTTCGAAATTCCGATGGCTGCTCGACCGCATTCCGGCCGGGCGATCGGTGCGGCTGGGAACGGTCGACAGTTGGCTCGTCCACTGCCTGACCGGCGGGCGCCGGCATGTTTGCGACGCGTCGAATGCCGCCCGGAGCCAGTTGTTCGATCTCCGGGAGCAGAGATGGAGCGAGGAGCTTGGCGAGATTTTCAGCGTGGATATCGCGCTTCTGCCCGAGGTGCTCGACAGCTCTGCCGATTTCGGCCGAACGCAAGGATTGCCTGGGGTGCCGGATGGCACTCCGATAATGGCTGCGATCGGAGACAGCCACGCAGCCCTGTTCGGTCATGGAGCATTCAAGCCGGGTGACGGGAAGGTGACCTTCGGAACCGGCTCTTCGGTAATGACGACGCTGCCGCAATTCATTCCCCCACGCAACGGCGTCACAACCACCGTCGCATGGCGTATCGAGGGAAAGCCGACTTTCGCTTTCGAAGGCAATATTCTCGTTTGCGCCGCCAGTCTCCCCTGGATGGCAGGCATTCTCGGCCTTTCGGACGTGGCGGCCCTTGTCGAACTTGCGGCAGGCGCGGAACCGGGCGGACCGGGCTTCGTGCCAGCATTCGTGGGACTGGGCGCACCCTATTGGAATTCCGACGCCCGTGCCCTGTTCTCCCAGATCAACTTCAATACGACACGTGCGCAAATGGCGCGGTCGGTCACCGACTCCATCGCCTTCCAGGTGCATGACGTGATCGCGGCCATGCGGGCACAGAGCGGCGGCGCGCTTGGCGCGCTCTACGTAGACGGCGGACCGAGCCAGAACCGCTTTCTGATGCAGTGTGTCTCGGACCTCATCGAACATCCGGTGATCCAACGCGAAGCACCCGAGGCGTCGGCTTTGGGGGCTGCTTATCTGGCGGGGCTTTCACTCGGCCTGTGGAGCGATCTCCAGATTATCGCGGAGTTGCCGCGAAACTCGCAAATCATCGAGCCTCGACCCCTGGATCGCGCGGCGCTTCTTGATACCTGGAATGATGCGCTTGTCCGCTCGACGGCCCGCGAAACAAAGGCTAAAGGTGAATAAAAATTCACTCTGGGATTAGCGATGACTCGCCTTAACGAACTCCGCCTGATCTCAAGGGTCGCCCAGATGTACCATATGGAGGGGCGGCGACAGGCGGAGATCGCACAGCACCTTCGCCTCTCCCAGGCGACGGTGTCGCGCATGCTTAAGCGTGCCGAGGCTGAAGATATCGTGCGAACCAGCGTGATCCCTCCCGCCGGCACCTACAGCGAGCTTGAGGGCGCGCTTCGCGAGAAATACGATCTGCCGGAGGCGATCGTCGTTGAGTGCACGGAAGATCGGGACGGAGCGATCATGGCCCGTATCGGAGAGGCAGCGGCTCATCTCTTGGAGGTGACGCTTGCGCCGGGGGAGATCATCGGCGTTTCGAGTTGGAGCCAGACCATTTTCAAGATGGTCGAGAACATTCATCCTCAGAAGAGCGCTCAGGCGAAATACGTCGTCCAGACCCTTGGAGGCATGGGCGATCCTTCAGTGCAGACGCATGCGACGCAGCTTACCACGCGGCTAGCACGCCTGACTGGCGCTGAGCCGAAACTGCTCCCCGTGCAGGGTGTTACGTCATCCAGAGAGGCAAAGCTTCTTATGCAGGCCGACCCGTTCGTCCGCGAGACGATGGACCTGTTCGGCAGCATAACGCTTGCGATTGTCGGGATCGGAGCAGTCGAACCGTCCGAACTTCTCGCCCGGTCCGGCAACATCTTTTCGTCTCGCGAACTGTCTGATCTCGCGGAAGCGGGAGCCGTCGGCGATATCTCTCTTCGCTTCTTCGATAAGAACGGCAAGCCGGTCAAGACGCCCTTGGACGACCGGGTTATCGGCCTTCCACTTGAGGATCTCGAACGAGTGGACCGGGTCATTGCTCTTGCCGGCGGATCCAAAAAGACTGACGCGATAGCAGGCGCGCTCCGCGTGGGGGTCATCGACATGCTTGTTACCGACAAGTTTACCGCGCAGCGATTGATCAACTGACGAGGCAGGCTGTTGCCCACCTCAATGCGCCGTCCCATCCACGATCACATGATCGTATTCCATCGAGCATTTCTCGACCCGGGCCTCGACACGGTAGATCTCCCGCAGCATCTCGGCGGTAACGACGTCGCGGGGAGTGCCGCAGGCGTGCATGCGACCGTTGGCGATGACGAGGACCTTGTCGGCGAAGCGTAGTGCCTGGTTGAGATCGTGAATGGCGATCAGCACGATCATGCCCTTGCTACGCGCTTGGCGGCGCATGAAGTCGAGGACCTCGACCTGGCGGTGAAGATCGAGCGCGCTGGTTGGCTCGTCCATCAGCATGATCTCGGGTTCGCGGACCAGCGCCTGGGCGATCGAGACGAGCTGGCGCTGGCCACCGGAAAGCGCGCCGAGATCGCGGAAGGCGATGGCGGTGATATCCAGTGCCTTCATGATCTCGTCGATGAAGCGCAGATCGCTGTCGCTGACGGCCCAGGACTGTCCCTGCTTGCGGGCAAGCAAGATGGATTCATAGACCGTCAGCACCGCGTTGGCCGAGGTATCCTGCGGCATGTAGCCGATGGCGTTTTTCGCCTTCGACCCTTCGACGACGACATGGCCCGGCCCTTTGAGGAGGCCGGTGATGCGCTTGAAGAGGGTCGACTTGCCGGCAGCGTTCGGGCCGATCACCGCCACAACCTCGCCCGATTTCATCATCGGCGTCGTCACGTCCTCGACGAAGAGCTTGCGACCGTGATAGGCGCCAACCGATTGCAACTGAAGCGCTACCACGACCGGCTCCTGTTTGAGAGGATAAGCGAGAAGAAGAAGGGCACGCCGACCAGGGCGGTGATGATGCCGATCGGAAAGACGACGCCCGGAATGATCGACTTCGAAACAATCGAGGTCAGCGACAGGAGCAGCGAGCCCGACAGGACAGAGCCCGGCAGGAAGAAGCGCTGATCCTCGCCGAGGATCATGCGTGATATATGCGGCCCGACGAGGCCGACGAAACCGATCGTGCCGACGAAGCTGACGGGGACTGCGGCAAGCAGCGAGACCACGAGCATGGTCTCCAGCCGGATGCGGCGGACATTGACGCCGAAGCTTGCGGCTTTGTCCTCGCCGAGGCGGATGGCCGTCAGCGCCCAGGCGTTGCGAGCAAAGAGCGGAAGTGCTGCCAGCAGCACGGCGAGCGTCACCCAGATCTTCGGCCAGGTGGCCTTGGTAAGGCTGCCCATCGTCCAGAAGACGACAGCCGACAGCGCCTGTTCGGAGGCGAGATATTGCAGGAAGGCGAGCAAGGCATTGAAGGTGAAGACCAGCGCGATGCCGAGCAACACCACCGTCTGCACCGAGACGCCGCGGGCCTGCGAGACGAAATGGATGAAGAGCGTGGCGATCAGCGCCATGATGAAGGCATTGACCGGCACCAGCAGGCCGGCTGCAACAGGCAGAAGCGGAACGCTGGTGACGATCGCCAGTGCGGCGCCAAAGCTTGCCGCCGCCGAAATGCCGAGCGTGAAGGGGCTGGCGAGCGGATTGGCGAGGATTGTCTGCATCTGTGCGCCGGCGACGGAGAGCGACGCGCCCACGACGATCGCCATCACCGCAACCGGCATGCGGATGTCCCAAACGACGGCCCGCACCTGATCCGAAACGGAGGAGGGGTCAAGAAGGGCGGACACGACCTCGGAAAGACTATAGCGGGCCGGCCCCCAGGCGAGATCGACGGCAAAGGACAGGCATAGCGCTGTCGTCATGGCGGCAAGGATCAGCAGCTTGCGCCGGGCGAGGGCGTGGTAGCGCTCCCTCCCGGCTTCGGCTTCGATCGATATGGCGGCGATCTCGGCCATTTTGGATTTACTTTCCCGCCTTGGCGTCGACCCAGTAACCCGGCTGGTAGGCGACCGGCAGGAATTTTTCGTGGAATTCCTTGAAGGTGGCATCGGGATGGAGATCAGCAAAGAGGTTCGGATGGAACCATTTGGCCAGTTGCTGGACGGCGACGAACTGGTAGGGGCTGGTATAGAACTGGTGCCAGATCGCATGGACATTGCCGCCGGCAACCGCCCTGGAGCTGGTGAAGGCTGGGTTTTCCACCAGCGTGTTCAGCGCCTTGCGGCTGTCGTCGAAGGTGGCGGCGGCATTGGGACCGACATTCACAAAGTCCTTGGCATTCTTGGTCTGGCTCCAGTTGGAGCCAGTGATGACGATGACGTCAGGATTGGAGGAGACGACCTGCTCGGCATTGATCGAGCCGGTATAGCCCGGCAGGAAATCGGAGCCGAGATTGCGGCCGCCGGCCCAATCGACCATCAGGCCGAAATTGTCGGGACCGAAGGTGCCGCAGCATTCGACCAGGCCTGCGGCGCGGTACATGAAGACATTCGGCTTCGGCGGATTGGCGGCCTTCAGCTTGTCGGTCACGCGGGCCATCTGCTCTTTCCAGAAGCTGGCGACGGCTTCGGCGCGGTCTTCATGGCCGAAGATCTGGCCGAGGATCTTCAAGCTCGGCTCGGTGTTGGCGAGGATATGCTCGCGGAAATCGATGTAGACGATCTTCACGCCGATGCCGTTCAGCATGTCTTCGAGTTTCACCTCGTCGGCGGCCGTCTTGTTGCCGATCGGCAGCAGCAGCACATCGGGATGAAGCTTGACAACCGTCTCGGTCTGCAATGTGCCGTCGGTCAGGTTGCCGAGGAAGGGCAGGTCCTTGCCCTTCGGAAACTTCTCGACATAGGCGTTGAAGCCGTCCTTGTCTGTGGTCCAGAGATCGTTGCGCCAGCCGACGATCTTGGCGAAGGGATCTTCCTTCTCGATCGGCGCGACGGCGTAGAGCATGCGGCCTTCCCCAAGGATCACACGCTCGACCGGCTTGTCGAACGTCACTTCGCGGCCCGCGACATCCTTGACGGTGAAGGATTGCGCCCAGGCCGAAAGCGGCATCAGGCCGGCAATCGCAGCCGCGGAGACTGCGAGCATTTGAACGAAATTCATCTGGAAATTCCCCCGATGTCTGAATAATGTCCGCAGGCATAAGAAATATGACTTTGTGAATCAAGTTATATGTTTTAGAGCCTTTCCAAACTGATCCGATGCCGGGGTGCTTCAGATGAATTCGATGAACACGAACTACTCGATCCGCGACGAAATCCGCGATTTCTGGTCGGAACGGGCGGCGACCTTCGACCAGAGCGTCGGTCATGAAATCTTTTCGGAAGCGGAGCGGAAAGGCTGGCAGCGGCTGATCAGAAAACATCTAGGCGAGGGCGAAGGGCGCGCGGCGCTCGATCTCGCCTGCGGCACCGCCGTCATCTCGCATCTGATGCATGATGTCGGCTTTGCGGTCACCGGCCTCGACTGGTCGGATGCGATGCTGGCGCAGGCGCGTGCCAAGGCGAAGAAGCGCGGCACCGATATCCGTTTCGTTTCCGGCGACGCCGAAAACACCATGGAGCCCAAAGACAGCTACGACGTCATCACCAACCGCCATCTCGTCTGGACGCTGGTGGACCCGGCTTCTGCGTTTAAGGAATGGTTCTCGGTATTGAAGCCGGGCGGCAAGGTGCTGATCCTCGACGGCAATATGGGCAAGGAAACCTGGGTCAAGGGCCTGCAGAAGCTCTGGACGAAGGTGACCGGCAAGCTGCCGGCGAGCCATATGTCGCCGGAGATGATGGCGCGGCACCAGAAGATCCGCTCACGCGTGCATTTCTCCAACCAGATGCCGGCCGAAGCCGTCGTCGATCTTCTGCGCCAAGCCGGTTTTACGGATATTGTCGTCGACCGCAAACTCGCCGATATCCATTGGGCGCAGGCGCGTAAGATGCCGTTCCTGCGGGGGCTGGAGCGGATGGTGCAGGAGCGGTTTGCGATTTGTGCGCGCAAGCCTTGGTGATGGGGATGCGGCTCCCTCTTCTCCCCAGCGGGGAGAAGGTGGCCCGAAGGGTCGGATGAGGGGGCCACTCGGCACAGCGTTGATTGCCCTTCGCTTGCGCTCAGCGCATTCGCGGCTTCGCCGCTCACCCCCTCATCTGCCCTGAAGGGCATCTTCTCCCCGCTGGGGAGAAGGGGAGTCTGCCGCACCGTATCCCGGCCCTTCGCATGGCTCAGGGCGTTCGAAGCTGCAATCGATTCACTGGATCGATTGCTCCCGCTTTGCGGGACCGCTTCTCACCCCCCCGTAACACTCATATGCCTGGCCACCGCCGGACGATTATGCGTTCGGTCGATGATGAAGTCGTGGCCTTTGGGTTTTCGGGTGATGGCTTCGTCGATGGCGGTGCGGAGGAGGGCGTCGTCTTCGGTGGCGCGCAGTGCGGCGCGGAGATCGGCGGCGTCGTTCTGGCCGAGGCACATGTAGAGCGTGCCGGTGCAGGTGAGGCGGACGCGGTTGCAGCTTTCGCAGAAATTATGGGTCATCGGTGTGATGAAGCCAAGGCGGCCGCCGGTTTCTTCGACCTTGACGTAACGCGCCGGGCCGCCGGTCTGGTAATCGATGTCAGCGAGGGTGAACTGGTCTTCGAGATCGGCGCGCAGCTTTGAAAGCGGCAGGTACTGGTCGGTGCGGTCTTCTTCGATCTCGCCCATCGGCATGGTTTCGATGACGGTCAGATCCATGCCGCGGCCATGGGCGAAGCGCAGAAGCTCCGGCATCTCGGCATCGTTGAAATCCTTCAGCGCCACGGCGTTGAGCTTGATCTTCAGCCCGGCTTTCTGAGCCGCGTCGATGCCTTCCATGACCTTGGCGAAATCACCCCAGCGGGTGATCTTGCGGAACTTGTCGGGGTCGAGCGTATCCAGCGAGACGTTGATGCGGCGCACGCCGCAATCATAGAGCTCCTCGGCGTGACGCGAAAGCTGTGAGCCGTTGGTGGTCAGCGTCAATTCGTCGAGGCCGGAGCCGATCTTCTGGCCGAGCTGGCGCACCAGATACATGATGTTCTTGCGCACCAGGGGCTCGCCGCCTGTCAGCCTGATCTTGCTGACACCCTTGGCGATGAAGGCGGAACAGAGCCGGTCGAGCTCTTCCAGCGTCAAGAGATCCTTCTTTGGCAGGAAGGTCATATTCTCCGCCATGCAATAGGTGCAGCGGAAATCGCAGCGGTCGGTGACGGAGACGCGGAGATAGGTGACCGCCCGCCCGAAGGGGTCGATCATCGGATGTGCATCCGCCGCCAGCGGCGCTGCATTGCCTATCGTTCCGACTCTGGTGTTCACCTGTATCTCCGTACTCTCTTCAATGTGGGCATATGCTATTGTCGCGTCAAGGGAAACAGCCCGCGCGAGCATGCCAATTTCAGCTTGCGCTGAAAAAGATCAGCGCCTACTCCTCGCATGAGAAGAGGACAAAATGATGAGCGATATCTGGCCGAGCGAACTTCGCGTTTCGAAAGATAGGCAGCGGCTGGTGGTGACCTTCAACGACGGCCAGAGCTTCGACCTGTCGGCCGAACTCTTGCGCGTGCTGTCGCCCTCCGCCGAGGTGCAGGGCCATGGGCCGGGGCAGAAGGTGACGGTGCCGGGCAAGCGCAATGTCGCGATCATCTCCATGATGCCGACCGGCAATTACGCGGTCCGGATCGGCTTCGACGACATGCACGATACCGGCATCTTCACCTGGACCTATCTGCGCGAGCTCGGCGAACGGGGCGCTGAGCTGTTTTCCGCCTATGAGGACGAGCTCAGGGAAAAGGGCATGAACCGCGATACGGCGGAGAAGCCGCGCTGACGCTCGCGAGCGCGCCGCTATCACTTTCAATAGACCCATAATTCCAGCCATCGGGGGGGCCATATGGCGAAAACGAACGGAAAGAACTGGCTGCGCTCCAAGGGCAGCGCCAGCAGCAACAAGGTGACCTTCCTCGAACTGTTCTTCGACCTGGTCTTCGTCTTTTCGATCTCGCAGCTCTCGCATGCGCTCGCCGCCCACTACACGCCGCTCGGTGCCGCCGAAGCGGCGCTGATGACCTTCGCCGTCTGGTGGGTGTGGATATTCACCGCCTGGGTGACGAACTGGCTCGATCCGGACAAGATGCCGGTGCGCGGGATGCTGGTGGCGCTGATGATGCTCGGGCTGCTGCTGTCTGCCTCCATCCCCGAAGCTTTCGGCGACAAGGGACTGCTGTTTGCCGGCGCCTATGTGGCGATGCAGGTCGGGCGCTCGCTGTTTGCCACCTATGCGATGACGCGCGTCGACCGCGCCAATACGCTGAATTTCATCCGCATCACAAACTGGGTCGCGGTTTCGGGGGGCTTCTGGATTGCCGGCGGGCTGCTTGAGCATGAAGCCCGGCTGACCGCCTGGGCGATTGCGCTGGCGATCGAATATGCGGGGCCGGCCGCGGGCTTTGCCGTGCCGGGGCTCGGGCGCTCGACGGCGCGGGATTGGGACGTTTCCGGCGCGCATATGGCCGAACGCTGCGCGCTCTTCGTCATCATCTGCCTCGGCGAAGCGATCCTTGTTTCCGGCCGCACCTTTTCCGAGCTGCCGATCTCAGGCCTGACCAGTCTTATCTTCGCGACCGCCTTCATCGGAACGGTCGCCATGTGGTGGCTCTACTTCCGCTTCGGTCACGGGCGCGCCGCCCACCGCATCGAGCATGATGAGACGCCGGGAAGCTTGGCGCGGCAGGCCTTCACCTATGGGCATATCCCTATCCTCGCCGGCATCATCGTCCATGCGGTTGCGGTCGAATTCATGTTCTCGCATCCGCATGAAGCAGGTGATCTCGGCATCGCCGCAGCCGTGCTCGGCGGCTCCGGCCTGTTCCTGATCGGCAATCTCTGGTTCAAGGGCGCGACCAGCGGGCGGATGCCGCTCTCGCATCTTGCCGGCTTGGTGTTTTTGATCCTGCTTGCTTTTGTCGCGCCCTTCATCGAGGTCTATCTGATGGGCATTCTGGCGACGCTGGTGCTGATCGTCGTTGCCGCCTGGGAATACCGCTCGCTGACCGGTACGGAGGCGTCGCCGACGCTGCATTAAACTCAGTCCTCGTCGCGCAGATCTTTCAGCAGCACAGTGACGATCCGCTCCATCGAATCGGCGGTCGCCATGCATTGCTCTATCGGCTCGTTCGACAGAACGCGGTCGATGAGGCCCGTCTGGATGGCCATGGCTTCCTCACTCAGCTTTCGGCCCTCTGGTGTCAAATAGAGGCGCAGCACGCGCTTGTCGCGCTCGTCATCGCGGCGAAGGATCAGACCGCGCTTCTCCATCTGCGGGAGCAGCATGCTCATATTGGAGCGGCCGACCAGCAGCTTGCGCGCCAACTCCTGCTGCGAGATGCCTTCGAAACGGTAGAGATTGACCAGGATATCGAGGTGCGGCGGCTTGATGTCGAGATCGGCAAGCGATCGAGCGAGGGATTGTTGCATAAGCTGGCAGGCGCGAGCCACCGCGATCCAGCTGCGAAAACGCGGATGATCCCAGGGAAGGGATTGATTTTTGTTCATCGTTGTACTTTATTGTTCAGTGTTGAACAGTCTTTTGGAATCCCACTATGGCAAACTTTGCGCTTGACGTCACCCGCCTCGGGTTTTCGCTGCTGCAGGCGGTTTCGCCTGACCTGGCAGGCAGAGTAGCGTTCCGGCTGTTCTGCCGGACGCCATCGGCCAAGCCGAAGGGAGCAAAGGCGAGGGCGGCGCATGCAGCGGGCGCGGCCCTACTTGCCGGCGCCGAACGCTTCACCCTCCGGCTCGCCGGCGGGCGCCAAGCGCATGCCTATCGGCTGAACGGCGGGGCGAGGGGCAAACGCAAGCGCTACCTGGTGACACATGGCTGGGGATCGAGCGCGGCCTATATGGCCGAACTCGTCTCGATGCTTTCGGCAACGGGCGCGGAGGTCGTGGCGCTCGATTTTCCCGGCCACGGCCGTTCCGGCGGGCGCTTCCTTCATATGGGGCTTGCGGTCGAGACGATCGCGGCGGCCGAGGCGCGCTTCGGCGCATTCGACGCGGCGATCGGCCATTCCTTCGGCGGTGCGGCACTGATGGTCTCGGCGGCAGGCTTGCTGCCTGGTGTGGCGCCTGTCACCACGGAGAGACTGGTGCTGATCGGTGCGCCGAGCGAGATGGGCTGGCTGTTTACCGATTTCGGCCGGATGGTCAATCTTCGCCCTGCAGCGCAAGCGACACTGGAGAACGAGGTCCATCGCGTCACCGGACGGAGACTTGAGGATTTCGACGCCGGCGAGGCGGCGGGCGTCATCGGCCGGCCGGTGCTCGTCATCCATGCCGAAGATGACAAGGAGGTGTCGTCTCTCCATGCCAGGCGCTATGGCGCGGCGGGGACGGGCGTTCGGCTTCTTTGGGCGAACGGCTTCGGCCACCGGCGCATCATCGGCGCCGCGCCGGTTCTTGCCGCGATCGCGGCTTTTCTCGGCGGCGATCGGGGCGCGGGTGAAGTACCCGACGAAAGCATCAAAAAAGATGCGGAGATCATTCCTTTTTTTGAGCTTCCGGCAAAACGCGCGGCATTGTAGCGTCCTCGCGAAGATCAAGCCGCGGCGGGACGTCTCATGAAAATCATCAGCAGCATCGAAGAGCTCAACACGATCTACGGGGCCGGACTTTCGCCGGCCTCCGTCACCAAGGTGACGAAGCAATTGACCCCGCTCTATCGGGAGATGATCGAGAGCTCGCCGTTTGCAGCGCTTGCGACCGTCGGGCCGGAAGGGCTCGATTGTTCACCGCGCGGCGATCTCGGCGGCGTGGTGCGCGTCGTCGACGATGAGACGCTGCATCTGCCGGATTGGCGCGGCAACAACCGGGTCGATTCGCTGTCCAACATCGTGCGCGATCCGAGACTGGCACTGATGTTCCTGATCCCCGGCTCGAACACGACGATGCGCATCAACGGCCGAGGCGTCGTCTCCAACGATGAGGCGCTGCTTTCAAGCTTCGAGATGGACGGCAAACATCCGCGCACCGTCGTCGTCATTTCGATCGACGAGGTCTACTTCCAATGCGCGCGCGCCGTGATGCGAGCCGAACTCTGGAATGGAGAACACTTCGCCGATCCGGCAAAGCTACCGACGCCCGGGCAGATGCTGAAGGCGGCAACCGGCGATTTCGATCAGGAAACCTACGATCGGGAATGGCCTGGGCGGGCGGCGAAGACGATGTGGTAAAACCGCCGTCATCTGTTGTGACGGCTCAGCTTTTTGACAAACCTCGCCCTTTACTCGACGTCATCCTCGGCCTTGTGCCTCTGCTGCACCGGATGCAGATGCTCGGGACAAGCTCGAGCATGATGAAAGAGGAGTTGGCCGGAGCGTCAGCAGCGTGTCGCCGTCACCGGCGACCGCGTGCGCGCAGCGCGGGAGGCCGTCACGTCTTGTAGATCAGCCAGCTCTTGGTGAAATCCTTCTGCATGCCGTCCTGATAGAGGATGGTGCAGTTGCGGCCGGCATTCTTGGCGCCGTAGAGGGCGATGTCGGTCTTGCTGTAGAGTTCGCCGGCATCCTCGGCATTGGAGGCCATGCAGATGCCGATCGAGACGGTGACCGGGCCGTAATTTACCCGCGTGCGGGAATTCTTGAAGGGGGTTGCCTCCAGCGTGCGGCGGATGCGCTCGGCGATCGCGGCCACCTCTTCAGGCGTGTTGCCGTCGACGATGAGGGCGAATTCCTCGCCGCCGGTGCGGGCGACGAAGATGTCGCGGCGGACATTGCTGCGGATGACGGAGGCGACGGTGGCGAGCACCTTGTCACCGACCGGATGGCCGTAGGTGTCGTTGATCTTCTTGAAATTGTCGATGTCGCAGAGCAGCAGCGCCGTTACCGGCCGCATGCCGGGATTGTTGAAGACAGCGGCGAGGCGGTCATCGAAAGCGCGCCGGTTGGAAAGGCGTGTCAGCGAGTCGGTGTTGGCGATGCGCTTGTATTCGTCGAGTTCCTTACGGACCTGATCCATCTCCTGAGAGCGCTGGATGACGTCCTCGACGGTGCGTTCGCCATGCGCCATGGTATCGCCGGTCGCCTGGCTGAGAAGATCAATGGCGTTTTCGATCAGTTCAACGCTTGCATTGCTCTTGGAGGTGATGCGCTTCTGGGTCTCGCCGAGCAGCCTGGTGTAGCTTTCGAGCGAACTCTGCTCCTGCCGGAGAATGCGCAACAGGCCGTCGAGTTCGCCTGATATGCGCGTATGGGCATCGTCGAAGACACGGGCCGGGCTGTGGGTGAAGTGCTGCGCGCCGAGCGCATCGAGTTCGGCCTGGGTCACCTGGCCGCCGAGGGCCGCGAGCTCGCGGGTAAGGGCCGGATTAGAGCCGATATAGGCCTCGTAGAAGAGTTGGTAATTGCGCGGTATCGGCGCGACGCCCATGGAGCGCATGGCATAGGTGATCTGACCCGCAACGTCGGGGATCTGCACCTTGGGCGCGACAGCCGTATTCATCCGGCGAACTCCTCATATATTCAAAGGCAATATTCTATTTGTTAGCTTAAATTTGTTGGGAAAAGATTAAAGCGATATATACCAAGGATTACATACGACAAATGCCCCATGGGTCAATACTTCGATCAGACCTATGATTCTTCACGGAAAAACGTATCTTTAGCGGGACAGTGCATACTCGTTGAGCGGGAGCGGTGTCTGAAAAACTTACAGTTCTTCTCTTCCGGAGACCGTATTCATCTTGTCGACAGCTGATTTTGGCCGTTCCGTATTGCGGTGCCGGTATTTTGGAGTGATATTTCTTGGCGGCAAACCCGATCGTAGCCTGCAAGCCAGGGCGTGAGATCGTGGAAACCTCCCGTCATATTTCTTTCGCCATCCTCGCATTCACCGTCCTCGCCGCCGGCACCTTGCTGCTGGAGCACACCGGCTTCTTCGCCGGCGCTTTCCGCACGGAGATCCTGGCAAGGGTCGATGCCGGGGATGTGGTGAGCGTGGGCGAGGCGGTGACAGCGCGGAATGTCGCCGCGTCGGATAAGGCGTCGGCGCGGTAGAACGGGCGGCAACGCAGCCTGCCAATCACCCCAAATTCAGTTCCTGGAAGAAATCATTGCCCTTGTCGTCTATGACGATGAAGGCGGGGAAGTCCTCGACTTCGATTTTCCAGACCGCTTCCATGCCGAGTTCGGGATATTCGAATACTTCGACCTTGCGGATACAGTCCTGGGCAAGACGGGCGGCAGGGCCACCGATCGAGCCGAGATAGAAGCCGCCGTGTTTCTTGCAGGCCTCGCGTACGGCGCGCGACCGATTGCCCTTGGCGAGCATCACCATCGAGCCGCCGAAAGACTGGAACTGATCGACGTAACTGTCCATGCGACCGGCCGTCGTCGGGCCGAAGGAGCCGGAGGCGTAGCCGACAGGCGTCTTGGCGGGGCCGGCATAATAGACCGGGTGGTTTTTCAGGTAATCGGGCATGCCTTCGCCCTTTTCCAGCCGCTCGCGGATCTTGGCGTGCGCTAGGTCGCGGGCGACGATGATGGTGCCGGTCAAGGAGAGGCGCGTCTTGACGGGATGCCTGGAGAGTTCGGCGAGAATCTCGGCCATCGGCCGGTTGAGGTCAATGCGCACCGTCGATTCCGACAGTTTCGCCTCGTCGATCTCGGGCATGTATTTCGACGGATCGGTTTCGAGCTGCTCGACGAAGATGCCATCTCGGGTGATCCGGCCCTTGGCCTGACGGTCGGCGGAACAGGAGACGCCGAGGCCGATCGGCAGCGAGGCGCCGTGGCGAGGCAGGCGGATGACACGGACGTCATGACAGAAATATTTGCCGCCGAACTGGGCGCCGACGCCCATCTGCTGGGTCAGCTTGTGGATTTCCTTCTCCATCTCGATGTCGCGGAAGGCGTGGCCGCTCTCGGAACCTTCGGTCGGCAGCTCGTCGAGATAGCGGGTGGAGGCGAGCTTGACGGTCTTCAGGTTCATCTCGGCCGAGGTGCCGCCGATGACGATCGCCAGATGGTAGGGAGGACAGGCTGCCGTCCCTAACGTCAGGATCTTCTCCTTAAGGAAGTCGATCATCCGGTCATGGGTCAAAAGCGAGGGCGTGCCCTGGTAAAGGAAGGTCTTGTTAGCCGAGCCGCCGCCCTTGGCGACGAAGAGGAATTCGTAGGCGTCGGTGCCTTCCTCGTAGATGTCGATCTGGGCCGGCAGATTGTTTCTGGTGTTCTTTTCCTCGAACATTTTGACCGGCGCGAGCTGCGAGTAACGCAGGTTCTTCTTCTCATAGGCATCCATGACGCCGCGAGCCAGCGCCGCACTATCCTCGCCCTCGGTCCAGACCCTGCGGCCTTTCTTGCCCATGATGATCGCCGTGCCGGTGTCCTGGCACATGGGCAGCACGCCGCCGGCGGCGATGTTGGCGTTCTTCAAGAGATCGTAGGCGACGAAACGGTCGTTGTCGGTCGACTCGGGATCGTCGAGGATCGAGGCGAGCTGTTTCAGATGGCCGGGGCGCAGCAAGTGGTTGATGTCGGCAAAGGCGGTTTCCGCCAGCAGGCGGATGCCTTCCGGCTCGACGGTCAGGATCTCCTGGCCCTTGAACGTATCGACCGAGACATGGTCGCCGCTGAGCTTGCGATAGGGGGTGGTATCCTTGCCGAGGGGGAAGAGATCGTCAGCCATCGAAGTGACCTTTCTGGTGGGGCATCGCTAGATTGGAACCGGTCTAAATCCGCTGCGGGGCAAAAGCAATCAGGACCACGCGCGGCGGATGAGGCGAACCGTCGAAATCGGTCCGACAAAAAGACGACTTCAAGTTGCCTTCTGTTGGAGGCCAGTACATATTCCCGGCAGCGTTAACCTGCCGGGGCTTCCAATGACAAATGCAAAGCCAACTGCTGTCGACGACCTTCTCGTTTTTTTCGAAGACAATTGGATCCGTGGGAATCTGCTGCGCCTCTCCAGCGATCCCGAGGGAGCGGACATGTATGTTCGCTTCGTCAATGGCGTGCGTATCGACGCCAAACATGGGCCTGACCACGAAACGATCATAAGGGGCGAATACGGAACCTTCAGACTGAAACCTGACGGTCATTTCGAGTACGAGCTGGACTACACGCTCGACGTCGTGAAAAATTTAACGAAATACGATCAGCTCATCGAGAAGTTGAGCTTCAAGATGTCCGATGGCTCAGGGGGCACGGACCTCGGCGTGCTGACCCTTGCGATCGACGGCGTCAACGAAGGCGAAAAATACCACGAAATCCTGGATTTCGACGATTTGGGCGTCACATCGAGGGCCGATAATTTCTCTCTGCCTGATTATCGCAACTTTGCGCTCTCGGTGAATGGAAGCCACGAGGTGACGCTTCTGAACGGGTATGTCTATGATACCATCCCGGGTGTCGACGCCATCACCGAGGACGGTTTCAGCGATACCGTTCTATCGCCAGGTTCTGCGCCCGTAAGCTTGAAAATGCTCGATGGCGGGGAATTCACCTTTCAGAGCGTTTCGATTGCCGAATTGTCGGCAGCGCCCTTTCACCTGACGCTCACCGCGCTGAACGACGGCCAGATCGTCTATCAGCAGGAGCTCGAGGTCACCGGCCCCACTCTCGAAGTCAATCTCGAAGACATCGAAGAAATCCGTTTCGACTTCATGGGCAATTCCGTCGTGATGGACAATTTTTCGCTGTTTGCCTTGCTATAGGCTGGAGGGAGTCGAGGCGTTGCGGCATCCCCTTCTCCCCGCGAGCGGGGTCCGAAGGACGGGTCGAGACCTGTGGCTCGACCCCGGTTGGTGGCGGCAGCCGGATGAGGGGCTGTGGCCTATGCGACCTTCCTACTTCGGCCCGATCATCGTTTCCGGGCGCACGATCTCGTCGTACTCTTCCGAGGTCACCAAGCCGCTGGCGAGGGCCTCTTCCTTTAGCGTCGTGCCGTTCTTATGCGCTGTTTTGGCGATCTTGGCGGCTGCGTCGTAGCCGATCTTTGGGGCGAGGGCGGTCACCAGCATCAGCGAGCGTTCGAGGCCGGCCTTGATATTGTCCTCGCGCGCCTCGATGCCGACGACGCAATTGTCGGTGAAGGAGACGGCGGCGTCGGCGAGCAGTTGCACCGACTGCAGGAAATTATAGGCCATCATCGGATTGTAGACGTTGAGTTCGAAATGGCCCTGGCTGTCGGCGAAGGTCAGAGCCGCGTTGTTGCCGAAGATATGGACGCAGACCTGCGTCAGTGCCTCGCACTGGGTCGGATTGACCTTGCCGGGCATGATCGAGGAGCCGGGCTCGTTTTCCGGCAGCGCCAGTTCGCCGAGGCCGGCGCGCGGGCCGGAACCGAGCAGGCGGATGTCGTTGGCGATCTTGAAGAGGGCGGCGGCTGCCGCGTTGATGGCGCCGTGGGAAAAGACCATGCTGTCATGCGAGGCGAGCGCCTCGAACTTGTTCGGCGCAGTGACGAAAGGCATGCCTGTGATGGCGGCGATCTCTTCGGCGACCTTTTCGGCAAAACCCACCGGCGCGTTGAGGCCGGTGCCGACGGCAGTACCACCCTGGGCGAGCTCGCAAAGGCCGGGCAGGGTCATTTCGATGCGCTTGATGGCGGAGCCGACCTGGGCGGCATAACCCGAAAACTCCTGGCCGAGCGTCAGCGGCGTCGCATCCTGGGTGTGGGTGCGGCCGATCTTGATGATGTGGCTGAATTCGGTGACCTTCATGTCGAGGGCGGCATGCAGGTGCTTCAGGGCCGGCAGCAGGTGATGGGCGATCTGCTCGGCACAGGCGATGTGCATGGCCGTCGGATAGGTGTCGTTCGACGATTGGCTCATGTTGACGTGATCGTTCGGATGCACCGGCTTCTTGGAACCCATGACGCCGCCGAGCATTTCTATGGCACGATTGGAGATCACCTCGTTGGCATTCATGTTCGACTGCGTGCCTGAACCGGTCTGCCAGACGACCAGCGGAAAGTGGTCGTTCAGCTTGCCGTCGACCACCTCCTGGGCGGCGTCGACGATCGCTTTGCCGAGAGCAGGATCGAGCTGGTCGAGCGCCATGTTGGCGCGGGCGGCGGCCTGCTTGACGATGCCGAGCGCGCGCACGATCGACAGCGGCTGCTTTTCCCAGCCGATCTTGAAATTGCCGAGCGAACGCTCGGCCTGGGCGCCCCAGTATCGGTCGGCGGCGACGTCGATCGGGCCAAAAGTATCGGTTTCGGTGCGGGTTGCGGTCATCGGCCTTGCCTTCCCTTTACATGCTGTTTTCGGGCATTTGCGAAAGATGAGGTCTTATAGGTTGGAAAGTCCGACAAGAAAACTGGACGCCGCGCGAAATATTGAAATCGGCAGTCATGTTTGCGCTGGCTTTTCGGCGTGCCTTTTAGGCCACTTTGGAAATTTTATGCGTCCGGGCGTTTTCGCCGGACTGGTCTGGCGGCGAAAATTCGGTAAAAAATTAACTAATAATTTCATAATTTTGTGTGAACTGCTGGGCGGCGCCGTGCAGGATCTCCGTCACACAAAATTGAGTCCGCCGGCGCTGGCGGCGCAGGCCGGTTTCTGATCAATGAGGCCCCTACGCTGCTTGAGTTTCGCGGGATTTGAGCTTGAGCCTTGCGCTCGTGACAAGAACAGCATGACCGGACTGGAAGATATATGACGTTCGTTTTGAAAAGCGCGGTATCCGCATTGGCACTTTCCTGCGGCGTGGCAATGATGAGTGCCGCACCCGCGCATGCTTATACACTGATGGATATGCTGCGCGGCGACAGACAGCGGACGCAGAGCACCATCTTCATGGATCAGATGCCGCCCGGCCGTGTGGGCTCGCGCGGCGGCGTCGGTGGCTCGCTCGGCGGGCTCGATCCGGAAGCGCCGCTGCCGAAGGTGAGCGGTCCGCGTTATTATACCTACAAAACCGAGACGCTGCAGTTCGTCGATACCGGCAGGTTTGCCGATCCCGTCGTCACCGGCGCGGTCGCCGATGTTTCGGGCAGCGGTGATGCCAGCGCCGAGCCGGCCGTGCAGCGCCGTTTCCTGGCGCAGGCCAAGGTGCGCGCCAATACCGACGTCGCAAAGGCGCTTGAAGCCTACTACGGCGACAGCCGCAATCCGCTCGTCTGGGTCGAGGGCAACCAGATCAACGACCGCGCCAAGTCGGCGATGCTGGTACTTGCCGATGCGTCCTTCGTTGGCCTCGACCCGGCGGATTACGCCGTCCAGACGCCTGATATCGACCCGGCCAATCCCGATCCCGCCTTCCGCGACCGGGCGTTGACACAGTTCGAGCTCGATCTCTCCGCCAAGGTGCTCGCCTTCGTGCAGGACACGGTGCGCGGCCGCATCGATCCGAACAAGATCTCCGGCTATCACGACTTCCAGCGCAAGGTGGTCAATCTGGCCCCGGTGCTGAAACTTGCCCGCATGAGCCCCAATGTCGGCGCCTACATCGCCAGCCGCTCGCCTGATAGTCCGCAATTCCAGGCGCTGAAGGCGGAGCTTGCCAAGCTTCGCGCCGCCGACGGCGGCAATGAGGAGCGAATCGTCGTTTCGCTCGACAGGCTGCTGAGGCCTGGCGACAGCTCGCCGGAGATCGCCAATATCGTGAAGGCGATCGGCAGGCACGGTTCCGAAACGCTGAAGACCGATCATGCGGCAACGCTTGCTGCTTACGCCGGCAGCATCGACTATTCGCCCGACATCGTTTCGCTGGTGGAGGATTTCCAGAAAGAGCGCGGGCTGAAGCCCGATGGCGTCATCGGCCAGGCGACCGTGCGCGCCATGACCGGCGGCGATACCAATGCGTCGAAGATCGACAAGCTCGTCGTCGCCATGGAGCAGGCGCGCTGGCTGCCGGAGGATCTCGGTTCCCGCTACGTCATGATCAACCAGCCGGCCTACATGGTCTACTACCACAATGACGGCAAGGAACAGCTGTCGATGCGCGTGGTGGTCGGCGGCAAGAACAACCAGACCTATTTCTTCGACGACGAAATCGAGACGGTCGAGTTCAACCCTTTCTGGGGCGTGCCGCAGTCGATCATCATCAACGAGATGCTGCCGAAGCTGCGCTCGGATCCGAACTATCTCGACCAGCTCGGTTATGAGGTCGAGGTGAACGGCCACGCCGTCGCCTCGTCGAGCGTCGACTGGTACGGCTCGACCAACAATGTTTCGGTGCGCCAGCCGCCAAGCAGCGACAATGCGCTCGGCGAACTGAAGATCCTGTTCCCGAACAGCCACGCGATCTACATGCACGACACGCCGTCGAAGAGTTTCTTCAAGCGCGACATGCGGGCGCTGAGCCACGGTTGCGTGCGCCTTGCCGATCCGCGGGCGATGGCGGCCGCCGTGCTCGGCACGACGGTCGACGACGTCGCCAAGCAGATCGCCAGCGGGCAGAACCATGCGGCCCGCGTGCCGGAGAAGATCCCGGTCTACGTGTCCTACTTCACCGCCTGGCCGAACAAAGACGGCGTGGTGGAATATTTCGACGACGTCTACGGCCGCGACGCTTATGTCGACAAGGCTTTCGACGCGACGAGTAAGGCGCGTGGGGCGCAGATCTGACGCTAGTTTGAATGGTTTTGGCGGGCGGTCTTCGGGCCGCTCGTTTTGTTTTTTTGGCCATGAGCACAGAAACAAAGTAGAGAGGACGTACCGTGTGACACCCCCCTCTGCCCTGCCGGGCATCTCCCCCACAAGTGGGGAGATCGGCAAGCGGCACGACCTTCCGGCCCATCTTCCGCTTTGCGGGCTGCGACGATGACTGTTTGGGGAAGCCGGCGCGCCTATCCAATCTCCCCACCTGTGGGGGAGATGCCCGGCAGGGCAGAGGGGGTGCCACGCCGCTCGCCAGCAGAAAGAGGGACGGCTCCGTCTCAGACGGCAACCTTCTCCGCATATTCCCGCAACAGCGTTTCCACCAACTCCGGTGTCAACTCATCGAAATGGGTGATGATAACATCCGGATCGAGGCTTGAAACCGGCACGTCGGAATAACCGAAAGGCACAGCGATCGACGGTACGCCGGCGTTTCTCGCCACGGCGATATCGTTGACGCTGTCGCCGATCATCACGGTGCGGGTGATGTCGCCGCCGGCGCGTTCGATGGTGCCGGTGAGGTGGCGGGCGTCGGGCTTGCGGTATTCGAAGCTGTCGCCGCCGGTGATGGCGTCGAAATACCGGGTAAGCTCGAGCTTGCCGAGCAGGCCGAGTGCCAGGCTCTCCATCTTGTTGGTGCAGACGGCGAGGCGGTAATTCTGAGATTTCAGCCGGTCCATGGCGGCGACCAGGCCGGGATAGGGTTCGGTATGGCCGGGCATGTTGCCGGCATAGTGGGCAACGAAACGCTCGACCAGCGGCGGCAGGGCGTCGCTTTCGAGCGGATGGCCGCGCAGCCGGCAGGCGCGCTCGATCATGACGCGTGCGCCCTGGCCGACGAGATGGGTGAGGTCGTCATAGCTGACCGGTTGGAGGTCAAGGGCCGCGATCGTATGGTTCAGGCTCTCGACCAGGTCCACGTGGGTATCGAGAAGGGTGCCGTCGAGATCGAAGACGACGAGCGCCGGGCGAGCGGGAACAGGGGTCAAGGGCATGTCTCTTTGAGCGATGGTCGTCTTGAGGAGCGATGGATCGTCCTAGGGAACGATCGATCGTCCCTGAGGTAGGCGATCGTGCGGCGGAAAGCAACGTCCGGCGATGGTCGGGAAGGCTGCAGGCCTCTGTTTCGGCTTTTCATTTTCGGTGATGATTTTGACTTTCGTTTGCCAGGCGAGCCGTGTAAACAGCACATCCAACGCAATATCAGGAGCTGGCGGCGCATGGATGCCCGCGAAATGAAGATCAAGGCCGCCGAGGCCGCACTCGCCCATGTCGAAAGCGGGATGCGTCTCGGGATCGGCACCGGCAGCACGGCGGAAGAGTTCGTTCGCCTGCTGGCGGAGAAAGTCGCGGGCGGCTTCAGGGTCGAAGGCGTTCCGACCTCCGAACGAACCGCGCGGCTCTGCGTCGAACTCGGCGTGCCGTTGAAGTCGCTCGACGAACTGCCGGCACTCGACCTGACGATCGATGGCGCCGACGAGGTCGATCAGGCGCTCAGGCTGATCAAGGGCGGCGGCGGCGCGCTGTTGCGCGAAAAGATCGTCGCGGCCGCCTCCGAGCGAATGATCGTCATTGCCGACGAGAGCAAGCTGGTGGAAACGCTTGGCGCCTTCGCGCTGCCGATCGAGGTCAATCCGTTCGGGCTCGTCTCGACGCGGATCGCGATCGAAAAGGTCGCAGCCCGGCTCGGTCTTTCCGGTGAACTCGACCTGCGCCAGTCGGGTGACGGAGAGTTTACGACGGATGGCGGCCATCACATCATCGATGCATCTTTTGGCCGCATTCCTGATGCAGAGGCGCTTTCGAGCGAGCTGAATTCCATACCCGGCGTCGTTGAACACGGGCTCTTCATCAATATGGCGGCACTTGCGATCATTGCCGGTCCTGCGGGTGCGCGCACGCTGCAGGCAAACAGATAACAGGAGCATATACTCATGATGAACATTGCAGGTCTTGGCCGTCTCGCCGCTACGACCGTCGTTCTTTCCGGGCTTGCCTTCGGCTCCGCCGTCAAGGCGCAGGAAGTCTCCGAGGAGCAGCTGAAGGCGTCTCGCGCGGCGATCAACGCCATCGGCGCCACCGCCCAGTTCGACAACATCCTGCCCGGTCTCGCCGAGCGTCTGAAGGCCGGCCTGATCCAGGATTCGCCAAACTACCAGGACATCATTTCGTCGACTGTCGACGCGCAGGCGCTGGCGCTGGCGCCGCGCCGCGGCGATCTGGAGAAGGAGGCGGCACTCACCTATGCCAAGACCTTCACCGTCGACGAGCTGAAGGCGATCGCCGACTTCTATAATTCCGACGTCGGCAAGAAGCTGCTGCGCGATGGCCCGGTCGCCTCGCGCGAGACGGCGAAGGCTGCCGACATCTGGGCGCAGGGCATTTCCCGCGATCTGGAAAAGCAGAGCAACGCCGAGCTTTCCAAGGTCATCAAGGCGCCGCCACCGGCAACCGACAGCCCGACCGCTCCGGCGCCGGCACCGGCTGCCCAGCAGTAAGGCCTGCCCCCTCAAATTTGCGAAAGCCCGGCATCGTCCGGGCTTTTTTGATATGATGCGGCAAATGCCGTTGGCGAGGCTTCAGGTGACTGCAGACATGTCCGATCATGATAAGGCCGTCCGAGTGCGGATATCCGGCAAGGTCCAGGGTGTCGGTTTTCGCATATGGACGCGCGACGAGGCGGTGCGGCTCGGTTTGACGGGCTGGGTTCGCAATGAAGAGGACGGGGCGGTCGTCGCAGTGATCGCAGGACCCGACACCGCCGTCACGACAATGATCGAGCGTTTCAGGCGCGGGCCTTTGGGGGCGTCGGTTTCGGGCGTCGAGACGGAAACGGCCCAGCTTGAGAAGAAACCGTCGAATTTCCGCATTGCCCGCTGACAGCAGCAATGGCTAGACAGATTCAATTGCCAACGCATATGCGCCGCAACTCAGCCCCTACGGGTTCGGGTTCTTTGCAAGTTGCCACACACCCTCCTCATCCGGCTCCACGCGCTTGTTGCCGCGATAGAAGATCGGCAGTCTCGTCTTCTTGTCGATCGAAAAGCGGCTCGGCGTGTATTTTTCATGCTCGTGGCCCTGAATGGCGAGGCCGAGTGCTTCCTTGAATTTGCCAGCCTTGCACAGGTTGGTGAAGAGAGTTTGATCCATCTTTTGCTCCGCCATTCGTTTCCATCCCACGGATTGCTGCCAGCCTCGGCCGACCGGGTCAACCGTAAACGGTGACTGGTCAACCGAAGACGGTGACTGGTCAACCGAAGACGGTAACTGGTCAACCGCACTGGTGACCGGGGTCAGCCGTTTACAATGAAGATTCGGCGATGGGAACCGGATGACGCGGGAGCGGGCTTTTGTTTTCATGACAATCGCCCCTATATCAGGAACATCCTTCCTGCGATTCCCTTCTGGAGCTCCCCATGTCTTCCTACGACTACGACCTCTTCGTCATCGGCGGCGGTTCCGGAGGCGTGCGCGGCGCCCGTGTCGCCGCATCGCTCGGCAAGAAGGTGGCGATCGCCGAGGAATACCGCTACGGCGGCACCTGCGTCATCCGCGGCTGCGTGCCGAAGAAGCTCTTCGTTTATGCCTCGCAGTTCCACGAGCATTTCGAGGATGCGGCAGGTTTCGGGTGGACGGTCGGCGAAAGCAGCTTCGACTGGAAGAAGCTGGTGGCGGCGAAGGATGTCGAAATCGCCCGGCTTGAAGGTCTCTACAAGAAGGGGCTCGCCGGCGCCAATGCCGAGATCCTGGAAACGCGCGCAGAGCTCGTCGATGCTCATACGGTCCGGCTGCTGAAGAGCGGACAGACGGTGACGGCAAAGACGATCGTCATCGCTACCGGCGGACGCCCGAACCCGCATGCGGCCCTTCCCGGTCACGAGTTCTGCATCTCCTCCAACGAGGCCTTTCATCTGGAAGAGCTGCCGAAATCGATCGTGATATCAGGCGGCGGCTATATCGCCGTCGAATTCGCCAATATTTTCCATGGCCTCGGCGTCGAGACGACGCTGATCTATCGCGGCGCCGAGATCCTGTCGCGCTTCGACGAGGACCTGAGACGCGGGCTGCACGAGGCGATGGTCGCCAAGGGTATCCGCATCCTCTGCCACGACACGCTGCAGAAGGTTTCGAAGGGCGAGGGCGGGCTCATTCTGGAGACGCTGAACAACGGCACGCTGCAAGCCGGCGTGGTCATGCTGGCGCTTGGGCGCGATCCGAACACGCAAGGCCTCGGCCTCGAGGCGGCCGGCGTCGCCGTCGACGAGCGCGGCGCCGTTATCGTCGACGAATATTCCCGCACCAATGTCGAAAACATCTACGCGCTCGGCGATGTCACCAATCGGGTACAGCTGACGCCGGTGGCGATCCACGAGGCGATGTGTTTCATCGAGACCGAGTACAAGAACAATCCGACCCGGCCGGACTACGAGCTGATCCCGACCGCCGTCTTCTCGCAGCCTGAGATCGGCACTGTCGGCCTTTCGGAAGAGGAGGCGGGCAAGCGTTATTCCGAACTCGAGGTCTACCGCGCCCAGTTCCGGCCGCTGAAGGCCACGCTTTCCGGCCGCGCCGAGCGGATGATCATGAAGCTGATCGTCGATGCGGCGAGCCGCAAGGTGGTGGGCGCCCATATTCTCGGCCACGATGCCGGCGAGATGGCGCAGCTGCTCGGCATCACGCTGAAGGCCGGCTGCACCAAGGACGATTTCGACAGGACAATGGCGCTGCACCCGACGGCCGCCGAAGAGCTCGTCACCATGTATGCGCCGAGCTATCGGATCTGCGACGGCAAGCGGCTTTGAGCCGTGACGGGCTTTTGCTCTGCATGTCGTTGACCCGGAACCGCTGCACAAAGGACGCTCTAACTTTTTGAACGACGCATCGTGCTTTCCGAAGATCGATTTCGATTTTCGGGCCGATGCGCTAGCTGGTGATGCGCGGCGAGCGGATGACCTTGAGGAAAAGCGCCTTCATCGCACCAGCGATACCTTCGGTCGGCGACACCTCGAAATAGAAGCCGGGCGAGGCGCATGCCTGCATCTTCGTTGGGATCTCGCTCTGGAAGGGACTGATCCATTTGTTGTACCAATCGTTGCTCGGCAGCGGCAGGTAGGTGGTGTAGAGCACGGCAATCTTGACGCCGCGATCCTTCAGCGGCTTGCAGAAAGAGATGTCGATCGGTTCCTGACAGCGGCCGCCGGTCGTCTTCTTGGTGCATGAGGACGGCTTGTAGCTATCGCCGACGCCATCGGAAACGAAGAACAGGATCTTTTCGGGACTGATATTCGACGTGCCGTCGCCAGCCGGATCAATGATGGTATTCATCTGCGTCAGGGCGCTATCGAAGCTCGTGAGCTGGTCCTGGTTGTAGTTCTGGTAGGGAATGGTCATCAGGTCGACGGTGTCGGTGTAATTCTTCACCTTCGTCAGGTCGGAGGTGAGGCTGGAGATCGTCGTCAACTTGGCATCCTCGGCCTTGGTGCCGAAAGTATAGACGCCCATGCGGAACTGGTCGCTGCTGACGCGTTCGGTCTTGGCCGTATCGGTCAGCGCCTGGGTTGCCTGGCGCACCACGTCGATGCGCATGGCGACGCCGAGGCTCTTGGCGATGGTGTAATTGTTGGTGCTCTGATCCATCTGATGGCAGGCGAAGGCGCAGCCTGTTTTGGCCTGCAGCTTGGAAACATCGGTCGCGGTTGCGCCGACGCCCATGGAAGGCGTGTTGTCGAGTAGGATGTAGAAATCCATGAAGGCGGCGGTTTGATATTCGGCCGTCGCCGCACCCGAGATCGTGATCGAGTCCCGGCCGAGGATGCGCATGAAGGTGGTGGGCACGGTCGCGCTGAAGGAAACCTGCGAATTCAACTTATTGGCGGTCTTGGTGACATCGATGCCAAGGTCGATATGAACGTCGGTCAGCTCCCCGGACATTTGAGACATGAAAATATTGCGGGCGTCGTCCTTGCCGAGCGAGATCGTGCCGTTGCCGCTCATGGTCATGGCGGCTGCGACGGCGCCGGATTTCTCCGCGATCGAACCGACGGCAGCGGCATCGGCAGCGGCGTAAAGCTGTGTCCTCAGGCTGAGCGCGTGGGCGAAATCCACCGCCATGCCGGCCGCACCGAAGAGCGGCACTACCAGCAGTGCCGTCATGATACCGAAATTGCCCGAGCGGTCCGATATGAAACCGGGCGGAAGGATTGCCATGCCATGTCCCCGAAGTTGAAACTCTCTCCGGTTCTACATTGAAAGTCTAAAATATGGGAAAATCGACATGGTATATGCAGGTTTAACTAGAGAGCGGCGAGCGGCGGCGGCGAGGCGACAAGCAGTCGCCGAATGGTCTTTGCAAGCTGGGTCTAAAGGTCTATAAGCCGCCGCATATTGAGGGCATCCTGAGGTATGGATGTGAGAACAGGTGAGTGAGATGGCAGACAATTGGACCCCGAGCAGCTGGCGGCAAAAACCGATCCTGCAGGTTCCCGAATATCCCGACGCAGCCGCTTTGGCGGCAACGGAAGCCACGCTTGCCAGCTATCCGCCGCTTGTCTTTGCAGGCGAGGCGCGGCGCCTGAAGAAGCATCTCGCCAATGTCGCCGAAGGCAACGGCTTCTTGCTGCAGGGTGGCGACTGTGCCGAGAGCTTCGCCGAGCACGGCGCCGACAATATCCGCGACTTCTTCCGCGCCTTCCTGCAGATGGCTGTGGTGCTGACCTTCGGCGCGCAGCTGCCGGTCGTCAAGGTCGGCCGTATTGCCGGCCAGTTCGCCAAGCCGCGTTCGTCGAATGTCGAGAAGCAGGGCGACGTGACGCTGCCGGCCTATCGCGGCGACATCATCAACGGCATCGAGTTCACCGAGGAGTCGCGCATTCCGAACCCGGAGCGCCAGGCCATGGCTTATCGCCAGTCGGCCGCGACGCTGAACCTGCTGCGCGCCTTTGCGATGGGCGGCTACGCCAACCTCGAAAACGTGCACCAGTGGATGCTCGGCTTCGTCAAGGACAGCCCGCAGGGCGAGCGCTACCGCAAGCTTGCCGACCGCATCAGCGAAACCATGGATTTCATGAAGGCGATCGGCATTACCTCGGAAAACCAGCCGGCGCTCCGCGAAACCGATTTCTTCACCAGCCATGAGGCGCTGCTGCTCGGTTACGAAGAGGCGCTGACCCGCGTCGATTCCACCTCGGGCGACTGGTATGCAACGTCGGGCCACATGATCTGGATCGGCGACCGCACGCGCCAGGCCGACCATGCGCATGTCGAATATTGCCGCGGCATCAAGAACCCGATCGGCTTGAAATGCGGCCCGTCGCTGCAGGCCGACGACCTGCTGCAACTGATCGACATCCTGAATCCTGCCAACGAGGCCGGACGCCTGACGCTGATCTGCCGCTTCGGTCACGAGAAGGTCGCCGACAGCCTGCCGAAGCTCATTCGCGCCGTCGAGCGCGAGGGCCGCAAGGTCGTCTGGTCCTGCGATCCGATGCACGGCAACACGATCACGCTCAACAACTACAAGACCCGTCCCTTCGAGCGGATCCTGTCGGAAGTCGAAAGCTTCTTCCAGATCCACCGCGCCGAAGGCTCGCATCCGGGAGGCATCCATATCGAGATGACCGGCAAGGACGTGACCGAGTGCACCGGCGGCGCCCGCGCGGTCTCCGCAGAAGACCTGCAGGACCGCTATCACACCCATTGCGATCCGCGCCTCAACGCCGACCAGGCGCTTGAGCTCGCCTTCCTGCTTGCCGAGCGCATGAAGGGCGGCCGCGACGAAAAGCGGATGGTCGCCAACGGCTGAGATCAGCCCCGAAACAGATGATGAATAGCCCGGTTCGCCGGGCTTTTTATTGACAGGCCTCGCTCTTTGCTCGACGTCATCCTCGGCCTTGTTGTGCCGAGGATCTGCTGCGCCGGCTGCAGATGCTCGGGACAAGCCCGAGCATGACGAAAGAGGAGTTGACCGACTTGTTAGCAGCCCGGCGAACCGCCGGGCTTTTGTTATCCTCTGCACCCGTACCAGACGCTCAGATGCTGGCCTGGATGCTGTGCAAATTGGCGTAGACACCGTCTTGCGCCGTGAGTTCGTCATGAGTGCCCTGTTCGACGATGCCATCAGCCGTCAGGACCAGGATGCGGTCGGCATGGCGGACGGTCGACAGACGATGGGCGATGACCAGGGTGGTTCGGCCGTTTGCCAGGCTGAGCAGCGCTTGCTGCACTGCCCGTTCGCTCTCGTTGTCGAGCGCGCTAGTTGCTTCGTCGAAGATCAGGATCTCAGGATTCTTGAGGAAGGCGCGGGCGATGGTGATGCGCTGGCGCTGGCCGCCCGAAAGCTTGACGCCGCGTTGGCCGATATCGGTGTCATATCCATGGGGCAGGGCGATGATGAAGTCGTGCGCATTGGCGGCGCGCGCGGCCGCTTCCAGCTCGGCATCGCTGGCGTCGGGCCGGCCGTAGCGCAGGTTTTCCGCCACCGTGCCGGCGAAGAGGTAGACATCCTGCTGCACCACTCCGACATGGCGGCGGAGCGAAGCCAGCGTCACGTCGCGGATATCGGTGCCATCGATACGGATCGCGCCAGCCTCGACATCGTAGAAGCGCGGTATCAGCGAGCAAAGCGTGCTCTTGCCGACCCCCGAGGGGCCGACCAGGGCGACGAACTCCCCGGGAGCGATGGTGAGCGACAGCTGCTCGAGCACCCGCGGACCATCGACCTCGTAGCCGAAGGCGACGTTGGAAAAACTGATCTCGCCCCTTGGTGCCGGCATCGGCCGCGCGGCCGGCCGATCGGTGATATCGGGGGCGATCTCCAGGATCTTCATGGCCCTGACGAAGCCGGTATAACCCTCCTGCCAGAGGCGCACGAAATTCGCCAGCCGCTGCACCGGATCGACCAGCACGGCGACGCAGAGCAGGAAGGTCAGCATATCAGGCACGGTCAGTTCCGCCGCCAGGATGCGCAGGCCGCCGACGATGATCACCAATATGGTAACCAGCTGGGCGAAGGTTTCGGTGCCGACCGAAAACCAGGCTTCGCTGCGGTAGCCCTCGGCGCGGCTTTGCAGGAAGCGTCGGTTCTGCTCGGCGAAGCGTTCCCTCTCCAGCGCCTCGTTGGCAAAGGACTGGACGACGCGGATGCCCGCAAGAGCGTCCTCGACGCGCTCGTTGACGGCGGCGATCTGCCGTTTGCTGGCTTCGAGCGCGCGGTTCATGCGCCGGTTGAAATAGAGCGCATAGGCGACCGCCGCCGGCGTGAGCAGCAGGATGAGAGCCGCCAATGGCGGATCGATGAAGAACAATACCAGCATGGCGCCGCCGTATTTGAGTACGGCGATGGAAAGATCCTCGGGGCCATGATGAAAGAGCTCGCCCAGCCACAGGCTGTCGTTGGTGATGCGGCTCATCAGCTGGCCGGTGCGCTGGCGGTCGTAGAAGCTGAACGAGAGCTTCTGGCAGTGCTCGAAGAGTTCCTGCCGCACCGTCGCTTCGATGCGGGCGCCCATCACGTGGCCGCGATAATCGACAAAGAAGATGGCGACGATCTGGACGGCCAGAACGGCCAGCATGACGCCGCCCATTGCAAGGATTTGGGCGAAGGCCTGCGGCGCATCGGGGAGAGCCAGAAGCCGGCTCGTGACGATGTTGGCGCAGAGCGGCAAGGCGACCGCCGTGCCGGCGACGAGGATGGCGCACAGCAGATCCGCCAGCAGCAAAGGCAGATGCGGGCGATAGTAGGAGAGGAATTTGCGCATACGCAACCAGCGCCGCTCACTGTCGGCGGAAGTCGGATGATCGCGGAGGAGGTTTACGAAGGAGTTATGGCGTCGCGAGTTTTTCCTCGCGCGGGAGAAGCGAATGTTCATGAAGCTGAATGTCCTTGTGGAGGATGTTTCCTTTCTGTTTGGACAGGTTCGCTCTCATGTCAGTCTCCTGAGGTTGATTTGAGCCGCCAGTATCGCCGACAAGCGCCGCCGATTCAATGCTGGGATGAGATGAGGTTGGCGGCTGTTGTCGTTGCGCAACAGATACTCCAACCGACCGTCCATGCATAAGGCCGGTGATTTCAAGATTTCTGATGATTTCGTTGAACGGAATGGATTTGACGCCGGCGGCGATCGGCGGCAACGTTCGGTCATAAACGGGAGAGCGATCATGACCGAACGGCATACAGGCGGCTGCCTTTGCGGCGCCGTGCGATTTTCAACGATGGTGAAGCCAGGACCTGTTGTCGGCTGCCATTGCTCGCAGTGCCGCCGGCAGACGGGGTTTTATTACGCCGCGGCCAACGTGGCCCGCGAGGCTCTTTCGGTTGATGGCAGCGAGGCAGTCCACTGGTACCGGTCAAGCGAAGAGGCACAGCGCGGCTTCTGCTCGAATTGCGGCTCCGCGCTGTTCTGGCAGGCGGACGGATCGGCAGAGGTTTCGGTCATGGCCGGCGCCTTCGACACGCCGAGCGGCCTTGCCTTCGGCCATCATATCTACTGCGCCGACAAGGGCGACTTCTATGAGATATCCGATGGCCTGCCGCAATACGCCGTAAATCCGGTTTAGCCTTTGGCGGCAAGTTCGGCGCTGAGGCGGGCCACGTCCTCGCGTAGCGCCGTCAGCTCGGTCAGCACGCTCATATCGATCTTCTGGTGCAGGGAGAGCACCTCAAGCTCGGCCTTGAGATTGACCTCATAATCCTTGGCGGCCTCGAAGCGGTCGCGCTCTGCCTGCCGGTTCTGGGACATCATGATGATCGGCGCCTGGATGGCGGCGATCATCGACAGGATCAGATTCAGAAAAATGAAGGGGTATGGGTCGAAGGGATGCGCCACCAGACCGATAGTGTTCATCAGTGTCCAGACGGCGAGAAAGGCGAGGAAGGCGAGTATGAACGACCAGGAGCCGCCGACGCGGGCGATGCCATCGGCGATACGCTCGCCGAAGGATGACTCGGCGGATAAGGCGGCATTGACGTCGGTCGAGATGACCTTGCGTTGGTGCGCTTTCGCCAGCACGCGCTTTTCGACGTCGCCGAGTTCGTCGGCCGGTTTGTCGAAATGATGGTGCACGAAGTCCGAAAGATTAGACATTGCCTGTTTCCGATGCCAGTTATCTCAGTCGCTTTGCGGGGCCAGTATTCCGTTCCGCCGGTAAATTGCAATGCGTATCGGCGCCGCGCGGCGCCATGCGCAATCGTTCATAAAAATTTCGTCACCGCCAGGCGCCGCTTTTGGCGCCAACATGTTGCGGTCGCGAAAGGTGCAGGCTAAATAAATGACATGACACAGGAAAACGCCCTTTCTGATATTTTCCGCATCGCCATCGGCCAGCTCAACCCGACGGTCGGCGATGTCGCCGGCAATCTCGCCAAGGCGCGCGAGGCGCGCATTGACGCGGGCCGGGAGGGCGCGCATCTGCTCGTCCTGACCGAGCTTTTCATCTCCGGCTATCCGCCCGAAGATCTGGTGCTGAAGCCCGCCTTCATCCGCGCCTGCTGGAAGGCGGTCGAGACTCTCGCGGCCGATACCGCCGATGGCGGGCCGGGCGTCATCATCGGCTTTCCCCGGCAGGACGAGACCGGGCGCTACAATTCGGTCGCCGTGCTCGACGCCGGCAAGGTGATCGCGGTGCGCGACAAGATCGACCTGCCGAATTACGGCGAGTTCGACGAGAAGCGCGTCTTCGACCAGGGCGCTATGCCGGGGCCGGTGAATTTCCGCGGCGTGCGCATCGGCATTCCGATCTGCGAGGATATCTGGGGCGATCTCGGCGTCTGCGAGACGCTGGCCGAAAGCGGGGCCGAAATCTTGCTGTCGCCGAACGGTTCGCCCTATTATCGCGGCAAGGTCGATATCCGCCATCAGGTGGTGCTGAAACAGGTGATTGAAACCGGCCTGCCGCTGATCTATGCCGCCCAGCTCGGCGGCCAGGACGAACTCGTCTTCGACGGCGCGAGCTTCGGCTTCAATGCCGACAAGTCGCTCGCCTTCCAGATGAGCCAGTTCGAAACGGCGCTGGCAGTGACGACATGGAAGCGCGGCGACAGCGGCTGGCACTGCGCCGAAGGACCCCTGGCGCATATTCCAGAGCGCGAGGAAGCCGATTACCGCGCCTGCCTGCTCGGCTTCCGCGATTACGTCAACAAGAACGGTTTCAAAACTGTGGTGCTCGGCCTTTCCGGCGGCATCGATTCTGCGATCTGCGCGGCAATCGCTGTCGATGCGCTCGGCGAGGAGCGGGTGCGCACCGTCATGCTGCCCTATCGATACACGTCCGAGGATTCGCTGAAGGATGCGGCCGATTGCGCCAAGGCGCTCGGCTGCCGCTACGACATCGTGCCGATCGAGCAGCCGGTGACGGGCTTCAGCAGCGCCCTCGCCAGCCTTTTCGAAGGCACGGACAGCGGCATCACCGAGGAGAACCTGCAGAGCCGGGCGCGCGGCGTCATCCTGATGGCGATCTCCAACAAGTTCGGTTCGATGGTGGTGACGACGGGCAACAAGTCGGAGATGTCGGTCGGCTACGCCACGCTTTACGGCGACATGAACGGTGGCTTCAACCCGATCAAGGACCTCTACAAGATGCAGGTCTATGCGCTTTCCCGCTGGCGTAACGAAAACGTGCCGCCGGATGCGCTGGGGCCCTCCGGCGAGATAATCCCGCAGAATATCATCGACAAGGCGCCTTCGGCTGAGCTTCGTCCCGATCAGAAGGACCAGGATTCGCTGCCGCCCTATCCCGTGCTCGACGATATTCTCGAATGCCTTGTCGAGAAGGAGATGGCGGTCGAGGAGATCGTCGCGCGCGGCCACGATGTCGCGACCGTTCACCGGGTCGAGCATCTGCTCTATCTCGCCGAATACAAGCGCCGGCAATCGGCGCCCGGCGTGAAGATCACCAAAAAGAATTTCGGCCGAGACCGGCGTTATCCGATCACCAACCGTTTCCGGGATCGCTGACGCAATCGAGATCGCTGACGGCAGCAATTCAAAGCGTTACGGCGTCCTGCGTCTGGAAAGATGCGCGGCGTTGTAGGATTTTCGGGAGGAAACATGCGCAGTTCGGTTGAGATCTACAATGTCAGGACGGGCAGGGCCCGCGAGGTCTGGCAGACGGACAGGCTGGTGGAGGCGCCGAATTTCTCGCCGGATGGTTCCTACCTGCTCTTGAACGGCGACGGGCTGCTTTACCGGTTGCCGCTCGATGGCGGCGAGGTGGTCAAGGTCGATACCGGCTTTGCCGTCAACTGCAACAATGACCACGGCATTTCGCCCGATGGCACCGAGATCGTCATTTCCGACAAGACCGAATTCGGCAAGTCGGCGATCTATATCCTGCCGATCGAAGGCGGCACGCCGCAGCTCGTCACCGAGAACCTGCCATCCTACTGGCATGGCTGGTCGCCGGACGGGCGCCAGCTCGCCTATTGCGGCATCCGCGACGACCTCTTCGATATCTACACCATCTCCGTCCACGGCGGCGCCGAGACGCGGCTGACGCATGGCGAGGGTCGCAACGACGGACCGGACTATTCCGCCGACGGCCAATGGATCTACTTTAATTCCAGCCGCACCGGGCTGATGCAGATCTGGCGCATCCATCCCGATGGCACCGGGCTCGAGCAGGTGACTTCGGACAATCAGGGCAATTGGTTCGCCCATCCGTCGCCCAACAACGACATGGTGCTGCTCCTATCCTACGACCCATCGGTGTTCGACCATCCGCGGGACCTCGACGTGCGGCTGCGGCTGATGGACATGGACGGCGGCAATCTGAAGACGCTGTTCGAGCTTTTCGGCGGGCAGGGCACGATCAACGTGCCCTGTTGGTCTCCTGACGGCGAGGAATTCGCCTATGTCAGGTATTTTCCGGTGAGATCTTGAGACGGGCGCACCGCCATTTTATGATGGGGTGGTGGGTATTTGATGATATCGAGAGACCCCTACTCGAACACTTTGCTTGGAACCGTTTCAGAAACGGGCTGTCTTTTAACGCCAGCGGCGGCCACCAGCCAGAACAGTCCACCAGCAGCAAAGCCGATACAGCTGTCACTGCGAGCGATTTGACGGTCTCTAGCAATCCCCACCATGTCATCATGCCGTTTTGGTAAGTGATGTGGTCACCAGCATAGGCCTCGTCAGCGCCGAAAAATGCAACTAGGCACATCCAGGTGAAGGTCGCAACAAAGGCTCCAACCATCGCGCAATTTGCAAGGGGCGGCCCTACACGCCGCCTGAGGTAGAATAGCAATGGGATCCCCAACACAGCAGTTGGCGGATACGCACCAATAACGCGCTCGGTCATATCCGGCGGGCCCACAGTGGGCTGTAAACAGCGTATGCGAAGGACGCGATTTAGGGAACTACGATCAACGCAATCGCTACTCTCCACCAAGGTGGAGATGGAAGAGTTTTTGCAGGCATGCGTCCCCTATCGAAAAAGTTTATTCGGCAGGATTGCACGTCACAGTGTGCGTAATAACGTCGCGCCCGGCCTCATCTTCGAATCGCTGATGCGCACGCTTGAGGGGGTGATTGGGGGCTCCCAAGGTTTGATTGCAGTTGCTGCCTCCAGTTCCGTGTAACTTGCCGAAGCGGACGGGTATTCTATTTCAAGATGAGCTGTGGCATTTATTCATCTTCCAAATTGTGGGGGAAATATTGTGACCTGAATATCAGTGCTATTCTGGCTGGTAACGACTGGTCGCCCACCGCTCCAACCCGCTCTTTTGGCATCCGCGAACATGAGGATGAACCTGGAGGTATAGACTTGCTGGCTGTCTTGAGATGCGCGTGGACGCTGCGTGGTTTCACGGTCGCCGGCTCCTTGGTGGCAACGGGTTTCACGCTCGCCGGATGTTCATATCTTTTTGTCCGTGGCGTCGAGGGAAGCTATCTCGCAACGGGTACTCCGGTGCTCGGAAAGGTGACTGCTAGGAACGAGAGTGAGGAGATGGGGGGGACGATTGAGATCGGCTCGGCCGAAAGGCAGCAATGCAAGGGTCGCTACAGCGTATCGCAGGTGAAGACGAATTTCTGGAAGCTGGAGACCGGCGAGCGAACCTACCGCGGGAAGATCTACTGTCTGGATGGTCGAGCAGGGGCGTTTGAACTCATATCGAAGGATAAGGGGAAAACCGGCTCGATTACCGGCGAAATCAATGGCGAGGCATTTCAACTCGATATGTTCGAATCGAAGAGCCGTGAGTGCATGACGCAAGAATGCAGATGGGGCTTGAAGTGGACTTACGAAAAAGAGCGCGACGACATGCGTACCTATTACAGGGTCTCGACTGAACACGAGCCCGATTCAATGCATCCATGGCTCTATTAAATCTACTCCTATTCCGCGTGCCGGTGATCCGGTCCCGAGCTCCGCCCATGATGGCGGGGCGGTGGGTTAGTAACCCCACGCTGCTTGGGGATCGGCGGCTTCGCGGATGATTGGACGAGAAATCTGATATTGGCCTTGGTTCCAACCAGCCCACCGGTACCATCAGCAGCGCCATAGTAATTGTTATAGCCGACCTGGCTGTCGGCAATTGCGGCGAACTTAGCGCCCATCGCGAGCGGCATTGCGGCCAGCGCCACGAATGCGACGACAGGCCCGAGCACCGGCGTAGTGGTGACGATGGATTGAGCACCGTTGATAGCCGTCTCCACAAGACGAAGGTATTTTCCGACCAAGCCGGCTCCGACGACAAATGACGTGCTCGCGAAAGATGCGCCTGTGTCGGCCCATCTGGTCGCTCCATCATCAGACACCTGCATTTGGCGGCTGTAGCTCGTTGGGATGAATGGGCATGAACTGGCGGTCACAGTCAACGGCAGCGTCGCCATCGGCGTACCCGTGAGATAACCGGGTTGCCCCCACCGCCCTGTAATGGGCGGCGGGTTTCTGCCCGCTGCTTTTAATGCTGACTATCAGGCTGCGACGGCTGCCTTGCGCCGGGCGCGGGCGGACTGCGCCAGGTCTTCCAGCGTCGCCACCGACATATCCCAGTCGATGCAGCCGTCGGTGATGGACTGGCCGTAAACCAGCGGCTTGCCGGAAACGAGGTCCTGGCGGCCGGCAACGAGGTTGCTTTCGATCATCATGCCCTTGATGTCGTTGTTGCCGGCGGCAATCTGCGCTGCCACGGATTTGACAACGAGCGGCTGGTTCATCGGGTTCTTGTCGCTGTTGGCGTGGCTGGCATCGATGAGGATGCGCGGGGCGACGCCGAGCCTGACGGCTTCGCCGGTCACCGCTTCGACGTCGGCAGCTTCATAGTTCGGCCGCTTGCCGCCGCGTAAGATTATGTGGCAGTCCTCATTGCCCCTCGTCGAGGCGATGGCCGCCTGGCCGTCCTTCGTTACTGCCGGGAAGTGATGCGGCTGCGAGGCGGCGAGGATGGCGTCGAGCGCGACACGCACGCCGCCGTCGGTGCCGTTTTTGAAGCCGATCGGGCAGGAGAGGCCGGAGGCGAGCTGGCGATGGATCTGGCTTTCGGTCGTGCGCGCGCCGATCGCGCCCCAGCTGACGAGGTCGGTGATGTACTGCGGCGTGATCGTGTCGAGGAATTCGACGCCGGCGGGAAGGCCCATCGCATTAATGTCGAGCAGCAGACGCCGGGCGATGCGCAAGCCTTCCTCAATGCGGTAGCTGCCGTCGAGATGCGGGTCGTTCATCAGACCCTTCCAGCCGACTGTGGTGCGGGGCTTTTCGAAATAGACGCGCATGACGATCTCGAGATCGCCGGCGAAGCGCTGCCGCTGTTCCGTGAGCCGAGCGGCATAGTCCCTGGCGGCAACGGGATCATGGATGGAGCAGGGGCCGATGACGACGATCAGGCGATCGTCCTCGCCCCGAAGAATCTGGTGGATCGCATCGCGATTGCTGGTCACGGTCTTGCTGACATCAGCATTGCGGGGAATTTCCGCGATGATCTCGGCGGGCTTGGTCAGGGGGGTAATTTCGACGATACGCAGATCGTCAATGGTATCAGACACGGTATGGCTCCTGTTTGGTCATACCGTGCGGAACAAAAAAGCCGCCAGGTAGACTAGCGGCTGTTCGGGTTGTCGTCGCGTCGAATTCAGTTACGCATGGACCCGCATCCGCTCAGAGCAGCGGTACCAATAAAATCGCGAGGCGTAGATTGATGTCATCGACATGGGGCGTGTGTAACGCCACGTCTGCGTGTTGTCACGTAGAATTTTCTGTCTGAAAATCGGGCGCCTTACGGAAGGTACACCCAGGGAAGCCACAAAGCACGTCGCATTCGATCTCACTCATGCGACGTCTTGCAAGTCTTTGTTTATGCATATCGCCCGAACCGTGCATGCTCCGGGCGATATGCGTTTTCATTGCTTTCGAATGTCGTTCCCGAGCTCAGAGAGCGTCGACGTTCACACCGACGGTGATGGCGCCGATCGGCGTTCCCTTGTCGTCGGATATCGTCACACTTGCCTGCGACTGCAGCGTCTGGGTCGACTCATCCTTTTCGATCTCATCGACGAAGACGGCGTCCTTGCCGGCGCCGAAAGACTTCTGGAACTTGCCCTCGTCGCCCTGCCAGTAGTCGGATGTGGTGTCGCTTTGACCGACATTCAGCCCCTTTGCATCCATGACGAAGATTTCGGTGATCTTGCCGCCGGAAGCTTCCTTCTTTCCCTGAAGGAATTTCGACAGGGCGTTGTTAAGCACGCCGTCAATCATCGAGTGGTCGGAGCCATCGACTTCGGCACGCCACTTCTTGTCGAGGGCGTCGACATCGGCTGCGCTGAGATTGGCGTTGGCAGTGTTCTGCACTTTGACAGCCTCGATGATGGCGGGATCATTGAGCCAGGGCTTGACGTCGCTCGTCACGTAGTCGGAGATCGGGGCAAGCTTGGCATCCTGCGCCATGGATACGCCCATGGGTACGCCAAATGCGGTGCAGGCCAAAAGAAATGCGGGCACGATTTTCTTCATAAGTGTTTCCTTCCGATTATAGGTTGCTGAAGACTAAGGCTATCAAACGAGGATGATGTCAGAACTCCTCCCAGGCGCCGGGAGCAGCGGCAATGGCGGCATTTCCTGCATGCCGCTGGACGAGGGCTCTCGGCTCGGGACGAGATTGGCGGGCGACTTGAACGGGTCTGGGCTGGCTGGCCGCAGACGCGCCGACGACGAACCTGCCGGCCGAGTCCTGCAGAAGGCGTCCCTGCTGCAGTAGTTCCTGGCAGGCCGCGTTGGTTTCCTCGACCATTGCCGCGTTCTGCTGCGTCGCCTGATCCATCTGGTTGATCGCGCCGTTGATTTCCTGCAGGCCCGTCGCCTGTTCGCGATAGGACTGGACGATGGAAGCGATACTGTCGCTGATGCGGTTGATCTGCTCCTCGATCTTCAGCAGGGCGTCGCCGGTTTCGTTCACCAGCCCGACGCCCGCGGCAACCTCTTGACCGGATACATTGATCAGGTTCTTGATTTCCTTCGCTGCATTTGCCGACCGCTGGGCGAGTTCACGCACCTCCTGCGCAACAACCGCAAAACCCTTGCCGGCTTCGCCCGCGCGCGCCGCCTCGACGCCGGCATTCAGCGCCAGCAGGTTCGTCTGAAACGCGATTTCATCGATGACGCCGATGATGCGGCCGATCTGGCTGGACGAGGTCTGAATCCGGTCCATCGCTCCGATTGCATCGCGCACCACCGTTGCCGAGACATGAGCGCTCCGTTTGGTTTCCTCGACCAGCTTGCCGGTATTTTCGGCCCGCTGCGACGATGTTCTGACTGTGGTGGTCACCTCATCCAGTGCGGCGGCGGTCTGTTCCAGTGCTGCCGCCTGTTGCTCGGTCCGCTTGGCGAGTTGATCGGCGGAGGACGCCAGCTCGCTTGACCCACCTTCGACCGCCACCGAGGCCATCTTGATCTCTGTCAGCGCGGCAGCGACTGCTTCGACCATGTTGTTGAAATCCTGCCGCAATTTATCAAATTCGGGGCCGAGATCGGCCAGGTGGATCGAGAAATCGCCGGCGGCAAGCTTTTCCAATGAATTTGCAAGAGCGGTCATTACCAGCCGCTGGGTGTTGCTGGCCTCTTCGGTGAATAATGCGTTGCGCGCCCGTTCGGCATCGAGCGAAGCGGTCTGCTCGGCGGCGGCCTGCTCTCTTTCGACCTTCGCAATTGCCTCGTGGCGGAAGACTTCCAACGCGCGTGCCAGAAAGCCGATCTCGTCGCCGTTTTCCTTGTAGGTCACGGGAGAGGCCAGATCGCCTTTCTGCAATGCGCTAATTCGTTCGCTGATGATCCGGATGGGCCGGCCAACAAGGCTGCGCATGGCGAGAAGGAAGGCGATGACGGCCAAGGCGGTGATCACGGACTGCGTGAGCAGCGATATGAGAACCTTCTGCCTGACTTCAGCAGCGATTTTTTCGACGGACCAGTTGGTAACGATATAGCCGGTGGCCTTGCCTGATTTATCCAGCGGGAGCGGCGCGATGATCGTGACCACACCGGCGGATATTCCGCTGTCGTCGATCGTCGTTTTTTCCGGTTTGGCACTGAGGCTCTTCGCCAGATCGGCCGGTGCGGGCAAACCGTTGATGCCATCGCGTGTCCAGGCGTCTACGGCGGCAGGCTCCGCGTTGAATGCGGCAAACTGCACGAGATCGAGCGAAGGGTCGTCGCGGTAGAGCGAATAGGCTTCACGGACGGCATTCGCCTTGCCCCATTTGACGCCGCCGGCGGCCAGAGAGGCAAACTGCTCCACATCCTTGGACCAGTTGGCCTTGGCGCCATCGATCAATGCCCGGGTTTCGTACATCCACGTATAGGTGGCGAAAGCGGAAATGCCGCAGAGGTTGACGGCAACGATAATCGCCGCCAGCTTGGCGGTCAGAGGCATCGTTTTCAAAAAATGGAACATTCCGCGGCAGCCTAGAATTGCGGCTCAGTCGGAGATGTTCCCGACCGGCGTCTCAATACGGGCATCCACGCTGACGGTCACATCACGAGCCCTCATGCCCATGTCCGGATAGCAACCCAAAACGCGCAAACGCAGTGTGTATTTGATATGTGAATAAATCATAAAGTAGAATGGGATGCCGGAGCACACGCGGGTCATTTCGCTATTGCGCCCGCTGGAGATCTGCCTCGCCCCGCTGGGGAGAAGTGGTATGTCGCGCGTCCGTGTTCCCTACGCCCCGGCCGAAGAAAAGAGACAGATGGCACCGCTTGGCGTGCGGCTAGAATCAACCATCTGGTTCGCGGCTTGCCGCCGCGCCGGTTTGCTGAAATAGATGCGCCGTCAGGTGCCCGTCCAGGCGGGAGAATCGGGAATCCGGTGCAAGACCGGAACGTGCCCAACGCTGTAAGGCCGACGTTTGCCGCTTCATCACGCCACTGGCTTCTCGCCGGGAAGGCTGCGGCAGACGGATGACGCCCAGTCAGAAGACCGGCCTGGCAAGATAGACCGATCCGCGCGGACGGCGGGGCGGTTGCGTTGTTGGGGATTTGACGATGCGACCCTTTGATGAGGATGCCCTTTCGGCGGCGTCCGGTTTTTCCCTGGCCGAACGCGAGGCCGTCTATCACGCGATCATGACGCGGCGCGATGTTCGCAGCCAGTTTCGACCTGATCCTTTGCCTGACGATGTTGTGCAGCGGCTGCTGACGGCCGCTCACCACGCACCCTCCGTCGGCTTCATGCAGCCGTGGAATTTCATTCTGGTGAAAAGTGCCGCTGTGCGGGCGCGCGTCCGGGACGCCTTTGCGAGTGCCAACGAGGAGGCGGCGCAGATGTTTGCCGGCGAGCGGCAGCAGGCCTACCGCGCCCTCAAGCTCGAAGGCATCGTGGAGGCGCCGCTCGGCATATGCGTGACCTGCGATCCCACACGCAGCGGCAGCGTGGTGCTGGGGCGCACCCACAATCCGAGAATGGATTCATACTCGACCGTCTGCGCCATCCAGAATCTCTGGCTTGCGGCGCGGGCGGAAGGCGTCGGCATCGGTTGGGTCAGCATCTTCCGCGAAGGCGACCTGAAAACCATTCTCGGCATACCCTCTCATATCGAAGTAGTCGCCTGGCTCTGTGCCGGTTTCGTCGATCGGCTCTATGACGAGCCGGAACTCTCCGTCAAAGGCTGGCGGCAGCGGCTGCCGCTGGAGGATCTGGTCTTCCATGATGGATGGGGACTGAACATCTAGGGCAGTGCGGTGGAGCATGGCCTCAATCGCACAGTCACGACAGTCAAGGTGAGCAAACCGATGTCGGGTATCGCCGACGCCGGGCGAGGGCGAGGTATCTTTATTCCGGGCCTTTATATCGATACGCTGAAGGCGAATCCCGGCATTTCCGAGAGATACTCGGCTATCGGCGGCTCGATCGGAGGATAACGGCCCAATGAACATGATCGACTTGAAGGAACGCATCATCGTGATCACAGGCGGTGCGCGCGGCATCGGCTACGCTATCGCAGAGCGCGTCATCCAGTCTGGTGGCAAGGTGGCAATCTGGGACCTGAACGAAAACATGGCGAAGGACAGCGCTTCCGCTCTCGGCTCCGGCACCGTCGCTTTCGGCGTCAACGTTGCAGATTCCCAATCAGTCAAAAACGCGGCGGCGACTACCGAGGAGATTTTTGGCCGTATCGACGGCCTCGTCAATTCCGCCGGGATTACCGGTCCGGTTAAGCCCACGATTGAATACGATGTCATCGAGTGGAAAGATGTTGTCGATGTCTGCCTGACGGGAACCTTCAACTGCTGCCGCCACGTCGTTCCGGTCATGTTAAAGCGCGACTACGGGCGGATCGTGAACATCTCCTCGGTGGCGGGCAAGGAAGGAAATCCGAACATCGCTGCCTATAGCGCAGCGAAAGCCGGTGTGCTGGGCTTCACCAAGTCTCTTGGCAAGGAACTCGCAAAGACGGGGATCGCCGTGAACGCGGTAACGCCGACCACAGCAAAGACACCTATATTGGACGGGCTGACACCGGAATTTATCGAATATATGCGCGTGCGCATTCCGCGCGACCGTTTTGTTGAACTTCATGAGATCGCTTCGATGGTCGTCTGGCTGCTCTCCGAAGAGAACTCCTTCACCACCGCATCGACGTTCGACCTGAGCGGTGGTCGTACGACCTATTGACCATGCCCAAGCTGTCCGCATTCACATCCCGCCGCTCGTTCACGCGACATTGCCGTCATCTCATGCACCCCGGCATAACGCCGCCATGGCTCGGCCACCGCCGTTCCAGCTGTTCGATCACTGCTGCTGTTGCGGCTGCGGACCTGACGTTGCTGGGTTGGCGAGATCGATCGAGCCCTGATCTCCCGCCAGAAATTGCGGGCCGACCTGACGGACACGGTTTTGCGTCGGATCATAGGGGCGCTCGGGAACGGATGGTTGCGGCGCGGCGGTTGCGGGATTCTTCGCCGTGGGGTTGGTGCGGATGGTGGTGATCGAGCCCTGCTGCGGCGGTTCGCTCACCGCCTGCTTGCCGCGCATCTCCTCGTAATAGGCGGTGAGATTGCAGGCGCAAGAGGACTTTTCCCCGGGCGTACGGTTCTTGTAGGCAAAGGCGTTTTTCATGGCGCTGTAAGGCGTGCCCATTGCGACCGAGATCATGTTCGAGGCTTCGGTGCTCGTCACATCACGATAGAACAATTCGGTCTCGATGCCCGGGCACATCTTGGCGCAGGTCTGGGCGTCGCGGCCGAAATCAACCGACGTGGCGTTCGAGCTGATCGGGAAGAAGCCGCCGTCGCAGCTGCGCACGCACATGGTGCTGACTGGCGACAGCATGTCGGCCCGCGGCAGGCCGTAACGCGGATCAACCTCTTCACCGCCGCCGAGCGGGATGAAGGTATCGGTGCGCATCGCCTGTTCCTCGACACTCGGGGCGGGGTCGGCGGCGCTGCGCTCGTCGGGGGCATAGAAGTTTTCGCTGTTGCAGCCATTGCGGTCGAGGGCAGCCATCAGCTCGCGGCGGGGCTGGTCGTTGTCGCTGCCCCGGCCGAGCAATTCGCCACGGCGGTCCTGGAGATAGCGAATGTTGTCGATCATCCTGACTTCGGCCTGCGAGAGTTCGGCGCAGTAATCGGCATTCTCGCCGCCGATCACGACCATGCTGCCCGACGTGCAGTCATTGCTGCGCAGCTCATTGCGGACCTTTCGCAACTCGAGGTTCTGCTCGGCCATGGCGCTGGCATATTGGCGCGCTTCCGGGCCGTTGCCATTGCCGATCGATCGCGGCAAGTCGGCGAGGCGGCCGCGCAGGTCCTCACAGACAGCGCTGCTTTGCGCGGCGGCAGGCGCCGAAAAGGCAAGGAGAAGAGCAAGAGACAGGTTTCGGCGTTTCACGGCGTCGTCCCGGAATGAGCAAAGAATTGATCGGTCGATTGCGGCGTTGATCGCCGCCAGTTCTCTTAGGGTATTTCTCTTAATAAGCTGGGATAAATTCCTAGCGTATTTTCGCGATTTTATCCAGCGGACCGCTGGAGACCCAGTGTTTGATTATGAAGAGGCTACCGATTGTAATCAACGAGGCCAAGTGCTCCACTCCAATCTCCTGCGTCGCTTGGGGAACGTACTCATATCCGGACGTCGAAAATGACAGGTGTTGCCAATGAACTCAGCTCCCCCGCAACGACAGTCGGGCTGCCGGAAACCCAACACGGCTTCCACGTCTTCGTGGACGGTTGTTATGAACCCGGTTCCGGGCGCGGGGGATGGGCTTTTGTCGTTTATCGTGATGCGGCGGAAATTGCGTCCGGCTTCGGTGGCGCCGAAGATTCCGCCAATAATTCGATGGAATTGACCGCCGTGCTCAGGGCGGCAATCTGGATCAACAGCGAGGCAAACGGCGAGCCCGCGACCATCTGGTCCGATTCCGTCTACGCCATCAAAGGCTGCAACAGCTGGCGACATATCTGGAAGAACAACGGCTGGAAGAAAAGCAGCCCGAATGGGAATGCCCGAAGGCGAACGATCGCCAATGCGGAACTCTGGAAGGCGGTCGATCTTCAGCTATCCCAGAATGCGCTGATGACCATTGTCTGGTGCAAAGGCCATTCCGGCATTGCCGGCAACGAACGCGCGGATGCGCTCGCAGATAAAGGGCGCCTGTCGATACGGAGTGCCTGAGACGGCATCAGGACATGTGTCGGGACGACTTCAGGGTCTTTACGCTGTGTTGCGGACAACCAGCTCAAGCCGGTTGCGATGCCTCGACGACGGCGAGTGCCGCCATATTGACGACGCCGCGGGAGGTGACAGAGGGGGCGAGGATGTGGGCGGGCAGGGCGGTTCCGAGCAGGATCGGGCCGACATGCAGGCCGTCGGTCATCGACTTGACCACACCGAGGGTGATGTTGGCAGCATCGAGGTTCGGGAAGACCAGGAGGTTCGCCTCATCGTGCAGCGTCGTGTCCGGCATGACGCGCTTGCGCAGTGCTTCGGTGATGGCGCTTTCGCCGTGCATTTCACCGTCGACCTCAAGGTCGGGCGCGGCTTCGCGCACGAGCTGCAGGGCGTTGCGCATCTTCGTCGCGCTTTCGGACTCACGCGAACCGAAATTGGAATGCGAGACCAGGGCGGCGCGCGGGGTGAGGCCGAAACGGCGGATTTCCTCGGCCGCCAGCACTGTCGCCTCGGCGACCTCCTCGGCGGTCGGATTGAAGGTGACATAGGTGTCGGTGAAGAAGGTGGCGCCGCGCTGCGAAATCATCAGGCTGAGGGCTGAGAAATCGCGGACATCCTTGCGCTTGCCGATGATCAGGCGGACGTCGCGAAGATGCTTCTCGTAACGGCCTTCCAGGCCGCAAATCAGCGCGTCGGCCTCGCCGCGCCTCAGCGCCAGCGCGCCGATGACTGTCGTGTTGGTACGCACGATGGTGCGGGCAGCTTCCGGGATGACGCCGCGGCGGCCGACGAGGGAGAAATAGAGATCGACATATTCGCGGAAGCGCGGATCGTCTTCCGGATTGATGACTTCGAAATCCTGCAGCGGGCGGATGCGCAGGCCGTAGCGCTTCAGGCGCGTCTCGATGACTTGCGGGCGGCCGATCAGGATCGGTTCGGCAAGGCCTTCTTCGAGCAGCACCTGGGCGGCGCGCAGCACGCGCTCGTCCTCACCTTCGGAAAAGATGACGCGCTTGCGCTCGGCGGTCTTGGCGGCGGTAAAGATCGGCTTCATGACGAAGCCGGAGCGGAAGACGAAGCGGTTCAGCTGGTCGAGATAGGCGTCGAAATCCTGGATCGGACGGCGCGCCACGCCACTCTGTTCGGCGGCCTTGGCGACCGCAGGCGCGATGCGCAGGATCAGGCGCGGATCGAAGGGCGAGGGGATCAGGTAATCGGGGCCGAAGACCGGGGTCTCGCCGGAATAGGCGCGGGCGGCGACGTCGGACGGCTCTTCGCGGGCAAGGGCTGCAATGGCGCGCACGGCGGCCATCTTCATTTCCTCGTTGATCGTCTCGGCGCCGCAATCGAGCGCGCCGCGGAAGATATAGGGAAAGCAGAGGACGTTGTTGACCTGGTTGGCGAAATCCGAGCGACCGGTGCAGATCATTGCGTCGGGGCGGGCGGCACGGGCGAGATCCGGCATGATCTCCGGCGTTGGATTGGCAAGCGCCATGATCAGCGGCTTGTCGGCCATCTGCGCCAGCAGCTCGGGTTTCAGCACGCCGGCGGCCGAAAGGCCGAGGAAGACGTCGGCGCCGCCGATATTTTCGGCGAGCGTGCGCGTATCGCTCTTCTGGGCATAGATGGACTTCCATTCGTCCATCAGCTCGACCCGGCCCTCATAGACGAGGCCTTCGAGATCGTGGACCCAGATGTTTTCGCGTTTTGCCCCGAGAATGACAAGCAGGTTGAGGCAGGCAATAGCGGCAGCACCGGCGCCGGAGGCGACGATCTTGATGTCGGCGATGTTCTTGCCGGCGAGTTCCAGCCCGTTCAGGATCGCGGCGGCGACGATGATTGCCGTGCCGTGCTGATCGTCGTGGAAGACGGGGATCTTCATCTTTTCGCGCAGGCGGCGCTCGACCTCGAAACATTCCGGCGCCTTAATGTCTTCAAGGTTGATGCCGCCGAAGGTCGGCTCCAGCGAGGCGATGGTCGAGACCATCTGGTCGACGGCTGCGGCATCGATCTCGATATCGAAGACGTCGATGCCGGCGAATTTCTTGAAGAGCACCGCCTTGCCCTCCATGACCGGTTTGGAGGCGAGAGGGCCGATATTGCCGAGGCCGAGCACGGCAGTGCCGTTGGAGATGACGGCGACCAGATTGGCGCGCGACGTATATTCGGCTGCCATTTCGGGGTTGTCGCGGATTGCAAGGCAAGGGGCGGCAACACCGGGCGAATAGGCGAGCGCCAGGTCGCGCTGGTTGCCGAGCGGCTTGGTCGCCTGGATCTCCAGCTTGCCGGGGCGGGGGTAGCGGTGGAAGAAGAGCGCCTGCTCGTCGAGATCGCCGCTCGTCAGGTTCTTTTCCGTCTTCGATTTTTCCAGGTGATCCATCGCCGCCTCCGTGCACGTCTTTTGAGCTCCCTCCATACATCAATCGGATACGGGCGACAGTATGGAAATGGGGGGTGGGCGAAGTTTTCGTGAGGTGATGGTGCGTCGTGGGCTACCCCCTCTGCCCTGCCGGGCTACCCCCCTCTGCCCTGCCGGGCATCTCCCCCACAAGGAGGGAGATCGGCAAGAGGTTGGATCATCCGTCCCTCTCGTCCGTATCGGAATAACCATGCGGTAGTTGTTTGGTGAGGCCGTCGCGTCCATCCAATCTCCCTCCTTGTGGGGGAGATGCCCGGCAGGGCAGAGGGGGGTATCCTCAAGGTATGATGAATTCACTCTATATGCGCGGCGTGTCGTCGTGCCGGTACTAATCCTTTTGGAAACTTGTCTGGCCGCGGCAACGGGCGCAGGATGCCGGCCGCGACGGTGCGGGGCGCCGGTCGCATGGAGGAAATCATGGACAATTTGAACCTCACGACCCTGCAAAAGGGGCAGACGATGGTCAATGACGTGGCCATCGATGCCTTTGCCGCCGGATTTCGCGGCAGCCTTCTGACCGGTAAAGACATGGATTACAACGAGGCGCGGGCGATCTGGAATGCGATGATCGACCGGCGGCCCGGCCTTATCGCGCGATGCGCCGGTGCCGCCGATGTCGTGCGGGCGGTGCGGTTTGCACGCGACAACAATCTGCTCGTTTCGGTCCGTGGCGGTGGGCACGGCATCGCCGGGAATGCCGTCTGCGAGGGCGGGGTCGTCATCGACCTGTCGGCGATGAAATCGGTGCGGGTCGATCCGCAGACGCGTCGCGCCAGGATCGAGCCGGGAGCCACGCTTGCCGATGTCGACCAGGAAACGCTGGCCTTCGGGCTGGTGCTGCCGACCGGCATCAATTCCACCACCGGCATTGCCGGCCTGACGCTCGGCGGCGGCTTCGGCTGGCTGACCCGCAAATTCGGGCTGACGCTGGATAATCTGCTTTCGGTCGACGTGGTGACGGCCGACGGCGAGCTGGTCAAGGCGAGCGAAAAGGAAATGCCGGACCTCTTCTGGGCGCTACGCGGCGGCGGCGGCAATTTCGGCGTCGTGACCTCGTTTGAGTTCAAGCTCAACCCTCTCAACACAGAGGTGCTCGCTGGGCTCGTCGTGCACCCCTTCGCCGATGCGGAAATGGTGCTCAAGGAGTACCGACAGGCGCTGGAAGCGGCCCCAGACGAACTGACCTGCTGGGTGGTGATGCGCCAGGCGCCGCCGCTGCCGTTCCTTCCCATTGAATGGCACGGCAAGGAGATCGTGGTGCTGGCCATGTGTTATTGCGGGGATGTCGCGGCGGGAGAAAAGGCGGCAGCCAGGTTGCGCGCGATCGGAAATCCGATTGCCGACGTCGTCGGCCCGGTGCCGTTCACCGGCTGGCAACAGGCATTTGACCCGCTGCTCACGCCCGGTGCGCGCAATTACTGGAAGAGCCAGGATTTCGCCTCTCTCTCTGATGCGGCGATCGAGGTTCTGCTCAATGCCGTGCGCAAGCTGCCCGGCCCGGAATGCGAGATCTTCATCGGCCATGTCGGTGGTGCGGCTGGCCGTGTGCCCACCGAGGCCACCGCATTTCCGCAACGCAGCTCGCATTTCGTCATGAATGTGCATGCGCGCTGGCGGGAAATGGGGATGGACGGAAGTTGCATAGACTGGGCGCGGGATCTGTTCGAGGCAACCAAGCCGCATTCGGTCGGCACCGCCTACATCAACTTCATGCCGGAGGATGAGGTCGATCGGGTCGAAAGCGCTTATGGCGCCAATTACGGCCGCCTTGCGGAAATCAAGCGGCGTTACGATCCGAACAACCTGTTCCGGATGAACCAGAACGTCAAACCCATGGCGGCAGTACGCGCTGCTTGATGAGAATGGCGTGAAATCAAGGCGTTGGAGCCTGCGCTGCGCGTTCGCTTAACGCGCGGCGGCTGATGATTCGAGCGCTTGACGTTTAATGTCTTCGGCCGGTGACATGTCGCTCGTTTTGGTCCGGCGTCGCTATGTGCTGGGCTTCGGCGTGATCGTCACGTCGGCGCCATAGGCATCGCGCAGTTCGCCTTCCTGTCCCGGCTGCCGGTCGGCGGCCTGATGCAGCAGGATCGACTCGTATCCTTGCGAGCGCGTCCCCTCGATCAACGTGATATCGGCGTTTCCAGGATTGTCGGAGCGCTCGAACCACTCGACGGGGCGGTGCAGGAAGTTCATTTCGACTGCCCGATTGGTGACGCCATGACCGACGATCACGAGGTTGTTGTCGCTATTTTCGGCGTCGTGCATGACGGTCTGGAGGAACAGGCGCACCCGCTGAGCCACATCCGCCCGGCTTTCGCCATCCGGCGGCCGTGCGTAGAACTTGCCGCTGTTGCTGCGCAGCCTCGCCCATTTTTCGAACTCCTCAGGAAATTTCTGCTTCTGTTCGGCGTGGTCGTAGATTTCGGTGAAGAGACCGAAATCCTGCTCGCGCAGCAGATAATCCTCCCTGATATCGCCGACGAAGCTTTCCGGCAGAGCTTCGAGCAGCGCATCCTTGCTCTGCCGGGTCCTGAGAAAGGGCGAGTACCAGATATGCAGCTTGCCGAAACCCGCGCTCGGCAATGCCGTGAGATAGGAGGCGATCACGCCGCCTGCTTCAAGAGCCTGCCGATGGCCCCACCGCGTCAGCGGCACATTGTGATCGCCGAATTGGCGGTAGGCCTGTTCGTTGATATTGCCGAGGGATTCGCCATGGCGAACGAGAAAAAGACGCATCAGCCATCCCGCATTGTCGGATATGAATCGCCGCCATCATGAACGCCCTGAATGCGCAGGGCAACATGGCCGGCAGGCCTGGCGGCGACGGGCATGCTGCCCGCGCGGCGACGGCCATGCGGCCGCGCTGTGATGAACAGGTTTGCAAGGCTTTTCCCCAGCTTGTCATCTTCCTGAAACACGAGTCTGGTTTTGGAAGGTTAGATGAAAGATGGGACATGAGCGGCAGCTCGTGAAAGACATGATGGAACCCAGACATTTCCGCACGCTCTTCATTTCCGATGTCCATCTCGGCTCGAAGGCCGCGAAGGCCGATTTCCTGCTGGATTTCCTGCGCTACCACGAGGCCGATACGATCGTGCTCGTCGGCGACATTGTCGACGGCTGGCGCCTGAAGCGCAGCTGGTACTGGCCGCAGGTCTGCAACGATGTCGTCCAGAAACTGTTGCGCAAGGCGCGCAAGGGCACGCGTGTCGTCTATATTCCCGGCAATCACGACGAATTCCTGCGCGCCTTCCCAGGCATGCATTTCGGTGGCATCGAGGTCGTCGAGCGCATGATGCATGACGGCGCCGACGGCAAGAAATACCTGATCCTGCACGGCGACGAGTTCGACGTCGTGGTCCGCAACGCCCGGCTGCTCGCCTATCTCGGCGACTGGGCCTATGACACGGCGATCCGCATCAACATCATCCTGGCGGCGGTGCGCCGCCGGCTCGGCATGCCCTACTGGTCGTTCTCGGCCTGGGCGAAGCTGCAGGTCAAGCATGCCGTCAATTTCATCGGCGAATTCGAGCGCGTCGTGGCCGAGGAAGCCCGCAAAAACGGCGCCGACGGCGTGATCTGCGGACATATCCATCATGCCATCATCCAGGATATGGACGGTATCCGCTACATCAACACCGGCGATTGGGTGGAAAGCTGCACGGCTGTCGCCGAGCACGAGGATGGCACCTTCGAACTGATCACTTGGCGGTCTCTCGCCAGCAGCGTGCCGGCGCTTGTAGCCATCGAAACGCACGACGAGGGTGAGCTGGCCCCGCAGGCCGCCTGATTTTTCCGCCCGCGCTCTACAACGCCGCGCGTCTTTTCAGAGGCGCAACGGACGCAGTAGCACTTCGAGATTTTTGCAGTAGGAATTTAGCCGTTACCGTCAGGCGACAGGCCCAATTTATTTTCTAAAACGTTTCAGAACGGCTATTTCTCGCAATAGTCGCTTCCAGGGTGGTGTGTTAGGACAACGACAAATTCCTTCAGGTCCACCCATGATTCCCGCTCAAAATTCCCCGACGGGTGAGGGAGCGCCGCCGCGCTTCCGGCTGCTCAGCGCGCTTTCCTATTGCGCGCCGCTGCTCGTCAACGGCGTCGTTCTGCCGTTCTTCCCCGTCTGGCTTGCGGGCCACAGCTTCAGCGACCATGAAATCGGTGTCATCCTGGCCGTTCCTATGGTGGTGCGTGTGCTGGTGGCGCCTGTTGTCGCCATGATCGCCGACCGGATGAACGAACGCGCGGACGTGCTGCTCTGGTCAGGCGGCCTGTCGCTGCTGACGGCGGTAGCACTCTACTGGACGACGACTTTCTGGCCTGTCTTCATCATCTTTACGCTGCAGGGCGCCACCTTCGCGCCCTATGTGCCGGTCGTCGAATCGATCGTTATTTCGGGCGTGCGTCGCTGGGGTCTCGATTACGGATCGATGCGGGTCTGGGGCTCGATTGCTTTCATCGTTTCGACGCTGGTTGGCGGCGAACTCATCAACCAGTGGGGCGGGGGGATGGTGCTGCCGATCATGGTGTTCGGCTTTATCATGACCGTGGTCATGGCGATCTTCTGCCCGCGCATCGGGCCGACGCGGCGGCGAGGCCAGCCGATCGATCTTCCGGCCGCCACCGGCAGCGGCCTGCGGGAGCCGCACCTGCTGCTGCTCTTGATCGGGGTCGCCATCCAGCAATCGAGCCATGCGGTGCTCAACGCCTTCTCCTCGATCTACTGGCATCACCTCGGTTTTTCCGGCACCGAGGTCGGCCTGCTCTGGAGCGCCGGCGTCGCTTCGGAAGTGACGGTATTCTTCCTGTCGAAGCGCCTCAGCCGTCGCTTCAATGCCTGGACGCTGATCCGCTTCGGCTGCGCCATCAGCGTCTGCCGCTGGATCCTGTTTCCGATGAATACGGGCTTTGCCGGTTTCTTCCTGCTGCAATGTTTCCACGGCTTCACCTACGCCTTCGTGCATACCGGCGTGCAGCGGCGGATCGTCGCGACGGTGCAGGAGACGCAGGAATCCTCGGCGCAGGGCGCCTATTTCTTCTATGTCTGCATGGCGATGGCGCTGATGACCCTGGCGTCGGGTTATCTCTACGCCTCGCTCGGCGTCGTCAGCTATTACGTCATGGCCGTGGTGGCGTTCGCCGGCCTCGGCCTTGTTATCTCAGCCTATTACCTTCAGCCCCAGAGGGTAGTTTCGGGCGGAAAGACCAGGGAGGCTGTGTAGCGCAGGCCGGGTTCGCGGTCGCGGGCAAGCAGCAGCGGGCCATCGAGATCGACGAAATCGGCATTCTGGGCGAGTAATACGGCGGGCGCCATGGCAAGCGAGGTGCCGACCATGCAGCCGATCATGATGCTGAATCCAAGCCGCTCGGCCTCGGCCTTCATCACCAGCGCCTCCGTCAGGCCGCCCGTCTTGTCGAGCTTGATGTTGATCGCGTCGTAGCGGTCGGCAAGGCTTGCGAGATCGCCGGTGTGGTGGACGCTCTCGTCGGCGCAGACGAGGAGCGGGCGGCGGATTTCGGCGAGCAGCCCATCGCGGCCGGCCGGCAGCGGCTGCTCGACGAGGGCGATGCCTGCTTCTGCGGCGATATGGAGATGACGCTCCAACACCGCTTCGGGCCAGCCTTCATTGGCGTCGAGGATGATTTCGGCATCGGGCGCGGCGGCGCGGACGGCGCGGATGCGGCTTTCATCGTCGCCAGTGCCGACCTTGACCTTCAGCAGGGCACGGCCGGCATGCTCGCGCGCCCGGGCGGCCATCACCTCCGGCTCACCAAGCGAGATGGTGATGGCGGTGGTCAGCGGCTGCGGAGCGGAAAGGCCGAGGCGGGCGGCGACGCTGTCTCCCGTCCGCTTCGCCTCAAGATCCCAGAGGGCGCAATCGACGGCGTTGCGGGCCGCACCCGGCGGCATGGCCGACAGCAGGTCGCGGCGCGAGATGCCGGCCTCGATCAACGGTCGCGCCGCTTCGATCTGGGCGAAAACGCTCTGCATGGTCTCGCCATAACGGCGATAAGGCACGCATTCGCCAAGCCCCTGCGCACCCTCTTCGACAAGCGTGCAGGTGATGACCTCGGCTTCGGTCTTTGCCCCGCGCGAGATGGTGAAGGTCCCGGCAATCGGAAAGGAATTCATCTGGATATCGAGGGTACGCGGCATTATTGCTCTCCTGCGAGCATGGAAATTGCACGGTGCTTCTGTATATTGACGCGCCGGGCGACGAACGATCTGCTTCGCGATTCGGCAATGTCGCTGTAAGCCTTGAAAGACACAAGTATCTTGAACGCCGAGAATCGCAACGCCGCCTCACTTGATGTGAACGACCAGGCTGATGGCTCGGGACAGCGTGTGCGTCTTCAGGGAAATTGGCGCAGCGCCTACATCCATCTGGTGCTGCGCGATTTCGAAAAGCTCCTGCAGAAGAAGACCGGCGACCTGACGGTAGACCTCTCGGACATATCGGAGATCGACACCGCCGGCATCTGGCTGCTGTGCCGGCTGAAGAAGCAAGAAGAGGCGGGCGGGCGGGCGGTTCGCTTCGAAGGCACCAACCCGCATATCGACGAAATGCTCGAGATGTTTTCCGAGGAGCCGGCCAAGCCCGAGCCGGAACAGGCGGAGAAAGTCTCGCTTGCCGCGCGCATCCTCGCGCCGATCGGCAAGATGACCTATGAGGTCTGGGACAATTTCGCCGCCGCCATGTATATCCTCGGCTCGGCGGTGCGCGGCGCGCAGATGAAGTTCGGCCGCGGCAGCGGCGTTTCGCCGGCCTCCATCGTCAACCAGATCGACCATATGGGCGTTCGCGCCGTTCCGATCATTCTGTTGATGTCGTTCCTGATCGGGGCGATCATCGCCCAGCAGGGCGCCTTCCAGCTGCGCTACTTCGGCGCTGAGGTTTTCGTCGTCGATCTGGTCGGCATCCTGCAATTGCGCGAAATCGGCGTGCTTCTGACGTCGATCATGATCGCCGGCCGTTCCGGCAGCGCCATCACCGCCGAAATCGGTTCGATGAAGATGCGCGAGGAGATCGACGCGCTGAAGGTGATGGGGCTGAACCCGATCGGCGTGCTGATCTTCCCGCGGCTGGTGGCGCTGACCATTGCGCTGCCACTTCTGACGGTGCTGGCGAATTTCGCTTCGCTGGGCGGAGCTGCCGCTGTCGCCTGGGGTTATTCCGGCATTACCTTCGCCAACTTCCTGTCGCGCCTGCACGAGGCGGTGACACTCTCGACTGTGCTCTCAGGCATGATCAAGGCGCCGTTCATGGCGCTGGTCATCGGCATCGTCGCCGCCGTCGAGGGGCTGAAGGTCGGCGGCAGCGCGGAATCGCTCGGCCAGCACGTGACGGCCGCGGTGGTCAAGGCGATTTTCGTCGTCATCCTGATGGACGGGCTTTTTGCGATGTTCTATGCAGCGATCGACTTTTAGCATGGCGGACCGCGTGGACGAGAAACCGATCGATACGGAAGACAAGGACGAAAGGGACATCGTGCTGTCGGCGCGCGACGTCACCGTCGGCTTCGGCTCCAAGGTCGTGCTCGACAATCTGAACCTCAATATCTACCGCGGCGAGATCCTCGGTTTCGTCGGCGCGTCTGGCACCGGCAAATCGGTGTTGATGCGCACCGTGCTCAGGCTGCTGCCGCGCCGCTCCGGCACGATCAAGATCCTCGGCCAGGATTTCGACGAGCTCGACGAGCCGCAGCGCAACGCGCTCGACATGCGGCTCGGCGTGCTATTCCAGCAGGGAGCACTGTTCTCGTCGCTGACGGTCAAGGAGAACATCCAGGTGCCGATGCGCGAATATCTCGACCTGCCGCGCTCGCTGATGGACGAACTGGCGCATCTGAAGATCCGCATGGTCGGGCTTGCGGCCGACGCCGCCGACAAATACCCGTCCGAACTGTCAGGCGGCATGATCAAGCGTGCCGCCCTTGCCCGCGCGCTGGCGCTCGATCCGGAGCTCGTCTTCCTGGACGAACCGACTTCGGGTCTCGACCCGATCGGCGCGGCTGAATTCGACGAACTGATCGCCAACCTGCGCGATAGTTTGGGACTGACCGTGTATATGGTCACGCACGACCTCGACAGCCTGTTTTCGGTCTGCGACCGTATTGCCGTGCTCGGAAAGAAGCGGGTAATGGTGGAAGGCACGATCGACGATATGCTGGCCTATGACGATCCGTGGGTGCAGGCCTATTTCAAGGGCAAACGGGCGCGGTCGATCGTGCCGCAGGACGATGGCGCGCGGCACGGCAGCAGCGGGAAGTGACCGGATAAGATGGAAACCAAAGCCAATTACACGATTGTCGGTTTTTTCACGGTGCTGGTGATCGCGGCGGCCTTCGGCTTCGTCTACTGGATGGCCGAATATGGCCGAGGCGGCCCGATGACGGAGTTGATCGTTCGTATTCCGGGCTCGGCCAACGGCCTCAGCGTCGGTTCGCCGGTGCGCTTCAACGGCATCCAGATCGGCTCGGTGCAGACGCTGTCGATCGATGCCGACGATCCGCAATATTCGCTGGCCTTCACCCAGGTTCGTACCGATGCGCCGATCTACCCCTCCACCAAGGCAGCCCTTGAAATCCAGGGTTTGACCGGGGCTGCCTATATCGAACTCTCGGGCGGCCGAAAGGGCGAGGAAAGCATCCTCCAGCATGCGATCGACAATAACAAACGCGCCGTCATCGTCGCGGACCAGTCGAGCGTCACCAACCTTCTGGCGACCGCCGACAAGATCCTCGATCGGGCCAACGACGCGGTCGGCGAACTTCAGGGTTTTATCGAAGATTCGCGCGGGCCGCTGACCGAGACTTTCAAGAACGCCGAGACGTTCTCGGATGCGCTTGCCAAGAATTCCGGCAATATCGACGCCTTCCTGCAGAGTGTGGGTGAGCTCTCCAATACGGTGAAGGCCGTGTCCGGCCGTGTCGATTCGACGCTGCAGGCCGTCGAATCGCTGGTCAAGGCGGTCGATGCGCAGAAGATCGACAACATCGTCTCCAATGCCGAGAAGATCACCGCCAATGTCGCCGATGCCTCAGGCGACCTCAAAGGGGCGATCCAGAAGTTCGACCAGACGGCCACCACCTTCAACGATTTCGGCAAGCAGGCGCAGGCGACGCTCGATCGCGTCGATACGCTCGTTGCCCAGATCGATCCGGCGAAGGTGAAGGGCTCTGTCGACGACATCGCGCAGGCAACCAAGGATGCGCGTACGGCCGTCGCCTCGATCCGTGATGTCGCCAACACCGTTTCGCTGCGCCAGAAGGACATCGACCAGACGATCCAGGACGTCTCTCAGCTTGCCAACAAGCTGAATTCGGCGTCGACCCGAATCGACGGCATCCTCATCAAGGTCGATGCGCTGCTCGGAACCGACAATACGCAATCACTGTTTGCCGAGGCGCGCAATACGCTGGAATCCTTCAAGAAGGTGGCCGACAACCTGAATTCGCGGATCGGGCCGATCGCCGACAATCTGCAGAAATTCTCGAGCGGTGGCTTGCGCGACGTGCAGACTCTGATCAATGACATGCGCGGAACCGTGGGCAATCTGAACGATACGATCAGCAACTTCGACCGCAATCCGCAACGCCTGATCTTCGGCGGGGACACGGTCAAGCAATATGACGGCCGGACGCGGCGTTAAACTTGGGAAGTCAGGGGTAGCCTAATATGGTCGCATCGCATCTGTTGTCGCGCCGTTCTTGGATCAGGGGAACGGTGATCGCGCTGCCGCTGACGGCGCTGATCCTTTCCGGGTGCGGCACCGCGGCCAAGAACGATACTTATGATCTTTCCGCCGCCGTCGACGGCAGCGGACCCGCGGCCAAATCCCGCCAGATCCTGATCGCCAGCCCGACGGCGCTAAGGTCGCTCGACAGCGAGCAGATCGTGATCCGTGTTTCGCCGTCGGAAATCCAGTATCTCTCAAAGGCGCAGTGGGGCGACAAGCTGCCGCGCATAGTGCAGTCGAAGCTGGTGGAAGCCTTTGAGAACTCCGGCAAGCTCGGCGGCGTCGGCATGCCGGGGCAGGGGCTGGCGATCGACTATCAGGTCGTCACCGATATCCGCTCCTTCGAAATAGATGCTTCGAACGGCAATCAGGCGGTGGTCGAAATTTCCGCCAAGATCCTCAACGACCGCAACGGCTCGGTGCGCGCCCAGAAGGTGTTCCGCGCCATGGCGCCGGCCGGCGGTGACAATGAAGGTTTCGTCAAGGGCCTCGACCGCGCCTTCTCCGCGGTAGCCTCCGAGATCGTCAGCTGGACGCTACCCTTGATCTGACCGGCGTTTGCACGACGGCGCCTCGATCCGCGCCTTGCTTTGACGATCGACTGCACCGTCAAAGCCATCGGCTCGGAGAGCGCCGGCATTTCAGTCTCGAATACATCAGGCATTCCTTCGGAATTCATTCTGCCTATCAGAGGCGAAGGATTCGAAACGAATTGCAGGGTGATCGCGCAAGACCGGCAGCATCTGGAAGTGGCTTTCAGGTAACCTGTCGGCAGGTCTCCGCTCATCGATCTACTTCGTCGGTTGCGAATCCGTCATCGTCGCACCCGGCTGATTACCCGGTATGGTGGAAGCTGTGGCGTTTGATGACGGCGACAGGGTGCTGTCCAGCAGGCTTGCCATCTTATCGTCGCGTATGCTCGCGGTCTTTTCGCCCATGACGACGCCGACCACGCGGCGGCCATCCTTCAGGGCCGAGGTCACGACGTTGTAGCCCGATGCATCGGTGTAGCCTGTCTTGATGCCGTCGACGCCATCATAGCGATACATGAGGTTGTTGTGGCCGCGCAGCTTCATGCCGCGGAACTGGAAGCCGCGCATGGAGAAGAGCTTGAACTCCTCAGGGAAGTCCCGCATCAGCGAAACGCCGAGCGTCGCCATGTCCCGCGCCGTGGTGACCTGCTCCGGATCGGGAAGGCCCGACGGGTTCTTGAAGACCGTATCCTTCATACCGAGCTGGCGCGCCTTGTCGGTCATCGTCTTGGCGAAGGCCTGTTCGGTGCCACCGAGCTGTTCGGCAATCGCCACAGCCGCATCATTGGCGGAGAGCACGACGATTCCTTCGACCGCTTCGCGCAGCGTCACCTTGCGGCCGGCGCCGACAGCGAGCTTGAAAGGCTCCTTGCTCTCGGCATTTTCCGACATGGTGAGCTTCTGGTCCCAGTTGAGGCGTCCGTCATGCAGGGCCTCGAAGGCGAGGTAGAGCGTCATCATCTTGGTCAGCGACGCCGGATAGTTCAGATCGTCCTGATTGGAACCTTCGAGGACCTGGCCGGACTGGGCATCCACGACGAAGCTTGCCTGGCCTGCCTGAACCTGAGTGAAAGCGCCCATCAGGAAAAAGGAAGAGAGCGCGGTAGCGAGGAGCCGGGATGTCGTCTTGGTCATCAATGTTGCTGTCTCTGTCGTTTGGATGGCGGAGTGAGCCGTTCTGTTTGAATATGAGCGGATCAGAAAAGTTTGTGACGGAATGAAGGACAGCGGGCAATAAAAAAGGATCTTCCACAGCTCATTCCTTTTGTCTCACCCTCTTCGGTTTTGACAATGATGCGTACGGCACGTAGAAAATGCACCATGAGCATGAAGCGCGTGACCTTCTCCCGTCATATCAGCACCTGCCCGCAGGTCGCGATTGTGCGCGCTCTTGGCGGACGAGGTCTTCGCGTCCTGCTGTGACGTCAGGGCGCTAGGCGCCCGGCGCGCTGCTGGACGTAAAGCCCCTCACCACGTCAATCAAGGTTGCCAGGGAGACAGGCACCGTGCTCAATATTTATCATGTCAATTCGCTCGTCCATTGGGAGGAGCGCGAGATCCATTTGCGCGATCATATGATCGGCTTCTTCTCGCAAGAGGTCCGCAGCTTCCTCAGATCCGTCAATCCGGCCTGGGATGTCAGGAGGGTCGAGGCGCCGGCGCTGATGCCGCGGTCGCTGGTTTCAAGTGCCTATTCGAACGCCGATATCTGGATCCAGGAACAGCTCTCCACCAGCGATATCGCGCTGGTGCTGAGACCGGAGACCACGCCGTCGACCTACGTCTACATGCAGCATATTCTCGGCAATCACTCGAAGACACGGCTGCCGCTCTGCGTCTGGCAGGCCGGCAGATCCTATCGCCGCGAGCAGGAACAGCCGAGCAAACACATGCGGCTGAAGGAATTCTGGCAGCTCGAATTTCAATGCGCCTTCACGGCCGACAGCGGCAACGACTATCACGCCGCCTGCCTTGAGCCGGTCCGCCGGATGATCGCATCGCTGATCCATCTGCCGACGCGGATCGTACCCTCCGACCGGCTTCCGGCCTATTCCGAGGTGACTGTCGATATCGAGGTCGACAATGCCGACAAGTGGATGGAGGTCTGCTCGATCTCCCGACGCACGGACTTTCCGCAGCGCTACCAGTCGCAGCCCAAAAAGGGAGCGGCGGTCGACCATGACGTGCTGGTGCTTGAGATCGCCATCGGTCTCGATCGGTGCCTCTACAACTGGAACATAGCGGCCGATCGATGAGATATCGGAAGCCGGGGCTGCCAAGCAGTCCCGGTTCTCCTGCAGCCCGAAAATTTATGAAAAGGCTATCTCGGCGGCGGGACGGATTTCTACCGTCGCCTTGCCCGCATCGAAACCATCGAGTGTTTCGTTGTGATGGGCAATGATCTCGGAAAAGGTCAAGGTCGCCGTGTCACCGGTCGTGTGACCATCGGCAATCAACGTCACGTCATATCCCAGCGACACGGCACGCCTGACTGTCGTGTCGACGCAAAATTGCGACATGCATCCACCGATGACGAGGTGGGTGACCGATCGTTCGTCCAGGCGTTCGGCAAGGTCGGTCTCGAAGAAGGAGTCGGCGCTTTTCTTGCGCACAACGACCTCGGCCTGCCTCGGCGCGACCTCGTCGCGCAGCGCCCAACCTGGCGTGCCGACAGCCAATCGATGGCCGCTATCGCCGTCATGCTGAACGAGTACGATCGGCGCGCCCGCCTGCGGAGCTTTTTCCTGTAGTGTTGCCAGCCGCGCGATGGTCTCATCAAGTGCGGCATCAATATGAGGTTGTCGCTCCGGCGAGGCTTTGTCGCTAAGGATCGCATTCTGCACGTCGATGATCAGAAGGGCCTTGGTCATTTCTGGGAGGTTTCCGTAGCTGGACGGCGGATGGTTTCGTTTGGGAATACCTGTTTCGTTTCTCCGCAGAGAGGCCTAATCACACCCGCATTATAGAACGAAAGCCGCCTGACACGTGTTCAGGCGGCTTTCCAATCGCGGGTACCAGTCAGGATCAGCCGAGCCTGCCTGCGGCATGAGCGAGCATGGTGTAGACCTTGCCCGTATCCGAGGTAAGGTAGGACTGCGTTACCGTCCGGTTCGGGTCGGTGCGAGCGACGTCAGCGAGCAGCTTTTCGAAATCACCGATGTAGCGGTCGACGGCGGTGCGGAACTCCGGTTCGCGGTCATATTTGCGCTTGATCTCGTCGAAGGTCTGCTGGCCCTTCAGCGTGTAGAGGCGGCGGGTGAAGACGTCGCGCTCGCCGCGCTGATAGCGGCGCCAGAGATCGACCGAGGCGTCATGGTCGATGGCGCGGGCGATATCGACCGAGAGCGAGTTCAGTGATTCGACGACGTGGCGTGGATTACGGCTGTCATTGCTGCGCGCGGCCGGTGCGGCAGTTTCCGCCGGGCGGGCAGGAACACGGGCGGCCGCGGCCTCGTCGGCGGCGTCCTCACGCGATGCGCCACGCAGGAGATCGCTGATCCAGCCGCCGCTTTCCGGACGAGTCGGCTCTTGGCGATCTGTTCCCGGGCGACCTGTTTCCGGGCGGCCTGTTTCCTGGCGAGCGGGGGCAGGCGGCGGCGCGGCGCGCTGGGGGGCGGCGGCCGGCGCAGACGGTGCGATCGTTCCGCGCAGACCTGTCGCTTCGATCGGCGGGGGTGCTGCCGGCTGCGGCGGCTGGGCTGCGACCGGCTGGGCGGGACGCGGGGCCGGCTGCACCTGAGCGAGCGTGCGGGCGACGGGCTCGGAGATTTCAAGCTGCTGGCTGGAGCGGCCGACGAGCTGGGAGATATCCTGCAGCGCCTTGATCTGCTCGGCGACGGCCCGGCGCATGGCCGAGGCGCTTTCCTTGGCTTCCTCGGGAAGATCGAAGGCGCCGCGCTTCAGTTCGGCGCGGGTGGCGTCGAGTTCGCTGCGGATGTCGGCGGCGGAGCGGCGGATATCCTCTGTGGCTCCGGAGAAGCGGCCGACGGCATCATCGATCGCTTCGCGTAGCGCTTCGCGCAGGTGCTGGGCGGCGCCGTCGGAGGCGCGGCCGGCTTCGCCGAGCATGCGCTCGACTTCCGACAGCGAGGCCGTGAGACCGCCGCGAATGCGATTGGAGAGATCGCCGGAACGGCGCTCGACATTGGCAAAGGTGCCGTCGATCGTCGTATTGGCCTCGTCGCCGGCGCGGGCGATTGCCTCGCGCATCGTCTCTGCCGCTTCCTGGGCGCGCTTCTCGGTTTCGGTGAGAATGCGGCCAATATCGGCGAAGGAGGATTGCACGCCCTCGCGCAAATTGCCGGTAACCTGGCTGGAGCGTTGCTCTGCCCGTTCGAACACGGTCTCGATCATGCTCCCGAGGCCTTGCATGGTCTTTTCGATCTCCGCGGAGCGCGAGACGAGGCCGACCGAGAGCGTCTGCAGAGCGCTCTCGCGCTCCTCGAGCGTCGAGGCGAGGTTGGACTGGGCGGCGCCGAGAAGCTGCGAGGCCTGGGTCAGAACCTTGGAGTGTTCGTCGAAGCGGCCGATGATGCCGCCGACCTGTGCCAACGTCTGGCCCGAGATGTCGGAGAGGCGATCGACCTTGCCTTCGAGAAGCCTGGTCGAGGCGGAGACCATTTCGGCGGCCTTGGTGGCCGAGTCGGCAAAGCGCGTGGTGGTATCTCCGAGACGGCCGTCGACGCTGGCCAGCTGCTCAGCGGCGCGGTTCATCATCATCGCCATCGCCGCACTGCTTTCCGACATGCGCTCGACGAGGCCGTTGACATTGCCGACCAAGCTGTTCTCGATCGCGCTGACGGCATTGGCTACATTCTCGGTTCGGGCGGCAACGGCGCTGGCGAGCGCTTCGTTTTCGGCGCGCAGACGATCGGCGCTGAGGTTGGCCGCAGCGGTGATGCGGGCGGCGGCCTGCTCGCCGGCATCGGTGTACCGGTCGATGATCGGACGGGCCGTTTCGTCGAGGATGCGCGTCAATTCGACCGAACGGCCTGATAGCATCGAGTTAAGGTCGCGGGTACGCTCTTCGAGCGTGGAGCGGATCGAGTTGCCGCGCGCTTCGAGCGCCCGGTCGATGTCGGAGAACGTCGTATCGATCTCGCGGGCACGCTCCTCGAGATTGGTGCGAATGGCGCTGCTGCGAGCTTCGAGCGCGCGGTCGACGTCCGCCATGGTGGCCGTAATCTCGCTGCCGGCGCCCGACAGTGTCGAGCGGATGGCGTTACCGCGTGACTCCAGAGACTGGCCGGCATCCGACAGCACCTTGGAGATGGCATTGACTTGCGTGCCAACGATGGTCTCGGCCTCGGCGACCTTGTTGACGATGGCGTTGCCGGCTTCCGAGAAAGTCTGGGCGACGGCAGCGGCCTGGCTTGCCAGCCGGTTCTGAGCTTCGGCGACGCGAGTGACGATCTGCGACGAGCGCTCATCCATGGTGCGGGTGAATTCGTCGCTTTTCACATTGAGATCCTCGGCGAATTGCTGGCCGGTCTTGCCAAGCAGTTCGGTGGTTCTCGTCGCTTCGCCTTCCATTCCCTGGGCCGCGTCGGCAACTGCGCTGCGCAGCGTCGAGGCGAGACCAGCGGCCTTGCCTTCGATGGTGCGGTTGACGGCCTCGAGGCCGACGGTCAACGCACGGTCCATCGTAGAGAGGCGTTCCTCGATGCGTTCATTGCCGCGGTCGAGCGTTTCGGCGAGGCTCGCGGTGCGGCCATCGATGGCGCCGGTCAGGCTGGTGGTGCGGCTGTCCAGCGTCTCGGCCAGATTGGCGGTGCGGCTGTCGATCGCCTGAGTGAGGTTTGCGGCACTGCCTTCGAGCGTCGCCGAGATGCGCTGCGTGGCGTCGTTGCTGAGCGCGCCGAGACGAGAGACGCCGTCGGCAAGCACGCCGGACAGCTGGCCGCTGGCCGCTTCGACCTTTTCGGCAACGCCGCCGACGCCGTCGCGGATGCGGGTCTCGATCGCCGCAAGACCGGCTTCCACACGCGCTCCGGTTTCTTCAAAACGGCCCGTCAGGCTTTCTACCGACCGATCGAGATGGGTGGACAAATCCTGGGTGGAGCTCGAAATCGCACTTGCCGCCTCCTGGAAGCGGCCGGCGATCTGGCCGGCGCCTGCATGCATGCGATCTTCCAATGTCTGGGCGCCGGCATCGATCGCCTGGCGGATCGCGGCCTCACGGTGCTCCAGCGACAATTCGAGCATGCCGACACTCGTCGCCACCGAGGTGCCGATGCTGGTCGCCTGTTCGGCAAGCGTATCGCTGATCAGCGCATGGGCCTGGTTCAGCGATAGGTCGATGGCGTTGGCGCGGTCTTCGAGCGTCGTGCGGATGCGCTCATGGGCAGAGGCGAGTCCGCCCTCGATGCGCGCCGCGGCCTCGTCGGCGAGGCCTCCGAGCCGCGTATGTGCATCGGTCAGGCGGCCTTCGATGCGGCCGGTCAAGCCGCCGACGAGATCCTCGAAGCGGGCGCCGCCGGCATCGAGAACGCCCGAGAGGGCAGCGCTATGCTCGGAAAGCGCATTTTCGAGCCGCTGCTGATTGTCGGTATAGGCGGTGCGGATCGCATCGGTCTTGTCGGAGAAGGCACCGGCGACTCGTGCCTCGGCACCGGAGACGGCCTCCATGATGGCGTTGCTGCGGGCTTCGAGCACGCTGTCGAAGCGGCTCTGGTTATCATCGAGCGAAATGGCGAGCGCCATGGTCTTTTCGTCGAGCGTATCGGTGAGCCGATCGTGGGTTGCCGTCACGGCGCCGATGATCGCGGCGGTACGGTGGCCCAAGGCTTCCTCGAGGCGGGTCTGGCCTTCGCTCAGCGAGGCGGCGAGGGCGGCAGCCTTCTGGTCGAGTACACCGTTCAGGCCAACATGCGTGCCGGAAACCGCATTGGTGATCGCATCGGCGCCTGTTGTCAGCGTTTCCTCCAGACGGCTCTGGCTCTCGTTCAGCGAGATGGCAAGCGCCATCGCCCGATCGTCGAGTGTCTCGGACAAGCGGTCGTGGGTGGCGGAGACTGCATTCAGGAAGGATTCCGAGCGGCTCTCCAGCGTATCCTGCAGGCGGCTCTGGCCCTCGTTCAGGGAGGCGGCGATCGCCGTCGCCTTTTCGTCGAGCGTTTCCGAGAGACGGTCGTGCGTGCCGGACACAGCCTTGAGGAAGGCTTCGGAACGTGTTTCCAGCGTGTCTTCGATCCGCGACTGGCTCTCATTGAGCGAGATGGCGAGCGTCATCGCCTTCTCGTCCAGCGTCTCGGACAGACGGTCATGCGTGCCGGAGACCGCATTCAGCAGGGCCGCCGAGCGGGTTTCCAGCGTGTCTTCGATACGCGTCTGGGTTTCGTTGAGCGAGATGGCGAGTGCCATCGCCTTTTCGTCCAGCGTCTCGGAGAGGCGATCATGGGTGCCCGAGACGGCGTTCAGCAGGGCTGCGGAGCGGGTTTCGAGCGTATTCTCGATACGGGCATGGCCTTCGCTCAGCGAGGTGGCAAAAGCTGCCGCCTTGCCGTCCAGCGTCTCGGAGAGGCGATCATGGGTGCCGGAGACGGCGTTCAGCAGAGCGGCGGAACGGGTTTCAAGTGTCTCCTCGATACGGGCCTGGCTCTCGTTCAAGGACATGGCGAGCGCCATCGCCTTTTCGTCGAGCGTCTCGGAAAGACGGTCGCGCGTGCCGGATACAGTGTTCAGCAGTGCCTCGGCGCGCGTTCCAAGCGCGTCCTCGATGCGGGCATGGCGCTCGTCGAGCGAAGCCGTCAGGGCGGCCGCCTTCGTATCCAGCGTTTCCGACAGTCGCTCATGCGTGCCCGACACGGCGTTGAGGAAAGCGGTGGAGCGGGTCTCGAGCGTATCCTCGATGCGGCTCTGACTTTCGTTGAGCGAAATGGCGAGCGCCATCGCCTTTTCGTCGAGTGTTTCCGAAAGGCGGTCATGGGTGCCGGAGACGGCGTTCATCAGGGCAGCGGACCGAGTTTCGAGCGTGTCCTCGATGCGGGCCTGGCTTTCATTCAGGGAAATGGCAAGGGCCATCGCCTTTTCGTCAAGCGTCTCGGCAAGACGGTCATGGGTGCCGGAGACGGCATTGATGATGGCGTCGGAGCGGGTCGTCAGCGCTTCCTCGAAGCGGCCGTGATGGGTAGTCAGCGCCTCGACCAATGCGCCGCCGCGCTCTGCCATGACGCTGTCGATGCGGCCGTGGGCAGTGCCGAGCGCCTCGCTGATTTCGGCCGCACGGGCGGTAAGCACGCTGCTCAATTCCTCGGCGCGACCGCCGAAGGCAGTGGTCACCTGCTCGGTGCCAGCGGCGACGGCAGTCGTCAGATCGGTGGTGGTGGTGCGCAGCGTGTCGCGGAATTCGGCCGAGCGTGTCTGAAGGTTGTTCTGCAGCTCGGAGGTGCCGGTCGCAAGCGCCAGCGCGATTTCCGAGGTCGCGCTCTGCAGCGCAGAGGTCAGCTCGCCGGTGCGGCTGGTGAGCGCGCTGGTGATTTCGTCCGCGCGGCTGCCGAGCGTGCTTTCCAGCACTTCGTGGCCGGTGGCGAGCGCGGTGGCGAGCGCCAGCGACTGGTCTGATATCGACGAACCGAGCCGGTCGATGCCGGAGCTCAGAATGCCGTCGATCGAATCCGAGCCGCCGGTCAGCGTCTCGTTGATACGGGCGAGGCTCTCCATCAGCTTGGTGTCGAGCGAGCCGGTACGTTTGTCGAAGGCACTGGTGAATTCGGCGACGCGTTCGTCGAAGGCGGTCGACAGATGGGCGACGGTCGTCTGCAGCCGCTCCTCGAAGAAGCCGGAGCGCACGTCGAGATCCATGACGGCGTCGTCGGCGGTGGTCTGCAGGCTCTGGCGGAAGCTTGCGCCCTTTTCGTCGAGCGCGCTGTTCAGCTTCGACAGCACGTCGTCGAGCGTGCCGCCGATAGTGCGTTCGCCTGACGTCAGGCTCTCATTGATCTCGCGGGTGCGCGCGATCAGGATCTCGTTGAGCTGGTGCGTACGCTCGTTCAGCGCCGCATTCAGCTTTTCCGTGCTGCTGTCCATGGTCGAAGCGCGCGTCTCGAACTGGCTGAGCAGCCTTTCGCCATGATCGTTGAGATTGACGGAGAGGGCTTCAAGGCGGTTGTCGAATTCGGTGGCCAGCGCAAAACCCGATGCGTTCAGGGTCTGCAGCAGGGTATCGGTCTTGGCGGCGAGCAGGCTGCCCATCGACTGCAGGGCGCTGTCCGATTTTTCCAGGATCGTCGCGGCGCGCGTATCGATCAGCGAGGCGAAGGCTTCGCCCGATGTGGCAAGCCGCACCGCGATTTCTTCGGTCGCAAGGGACAGCTCTTCCTTCAACTGGTCGTGGACGCTGCCGATCGAGGTGCGGATACGGTCGGCATGGTTGACGATCGCCTCGCGCTCGGAGCCGAGTTCGTGGACGAGGCCGCGAACGCGCAACTCGTTGTCGGCATAAGAACGTTCAAGCGCATTGACTTCGGAATGGACGAGCGTTTCCAGTTCGGAGGCACGCGCGATGGTGCGCTCGATGCCTTCATTCATGGCCGAGACCTCACGGCGCACGGCCTGGCCGACGGTCATGATGCGCTCGGAGGCGATGGTTTCCGGCTCTGCCAGGCGCAACGCCACCTCTGCCATGGAGCGGGCGGCGTTGCGCATGTCCTGGGCGCGGGAGATCATGATGGCGAAGGCATAGAACATCATCACGGGAATGATGATGCCGACGAGGCCGGCGATGACGCCAGGCAGGGCGACTAGATCGGCGAGCGAACGGATCTGCCAGATCTGCGGAGCATAAAGCAGCGACATCAGGCCGAGGCCGGCCATGACCCAAAGCACGGAAAACAGGGTGGCGGTACGCACCGCCGAGCGGCTGGAGGCGCCGTCAAAGGATTTCAGGATAGAGGCGGGCGTATTGCGGCTGGCATCGTTGGCGGGCGCGAAAGCCGGACCCCTGGAAGCCTGCTCGCCAGCGGCACCGCGGCGGCTGCGGCGCTGCGCTTCTTCCTGGGCCTGCTGGTTACGCGCATTTACTGGATCAGACACATTAGCCTCCGGGGCCTGGGGCGCGTCGCCGCGGCGAGACGGTACGTTATCCTTGCTAAAGTCGATCTGGAGCGCCTCGTCCAATGCCTTGAACGCCTTGTCCTCAATTGACTCATTATATTTGTTGTTCGCCATTCGGTTATGCCTCGTTACTGTCAGCCAGTCCGACAGCGCATCCTGGGCTTCCGCCTCACCCGGGAACAACTTTGCCGTTCCAGCCCTCCATCCCAACGAAGGACGGATAAGCATGTCATTTCAGAGTAGATAGCCGCTTTTTCAAACGGAAGGTATCAAAACACTACCATTATCCACTCGCTCGGCAAAGGCGCGTACCATAAACCCGCTCCACCAGTATCGTAGTGACACATCTGGGCTCTTCACACAATTAATGAAGGCTTGAGATTCATGGCTCGTTAACTCGTTGTTAACACCTTTGAATCCTAGCTACGGCTTAAAAACCAATAATTTAGGGATATTTAACGGACGTTAACCATATGGCGAGATTTCCGCCCGGAATGTGCCGGAATTTAACGTGATGGCCACCCTCCTGTCGCAGAACTGTTGCAACTGCAGACGACAGAGACGGGAGAATTGGCAATGGCAGCCCAGATGGCAGCATTGAACATCGTATTCGAGGCGCCGGATAATGCAAAGGGACCGTGTCCCTCCAAGGTCCGGCCGATCGATCTGGTGCATCTCGCAAAGCAGACGATGGGCGACAAGACGCTGGAACTCGAAGTCCTTCAGATGTTTGCGCGCCAGGCCCGCGCATGCCTCCAGGACATTGCCAGCGGCGAAACCATCCGTATCGGCGCAGCCGCGCATCGGCTGAAGGGCGCGGCAAGCTCGGTCGGCGCGTTCCGCGTGTCGCAGACGGCGGAAGCCGTCGAGGAAAACGGCGGCGATGCCGGCGCGACGGCAGCGCTCGGCGCCGCCGTCATCGACGCCGAGAATTTCATCCTGAAGCTCTGCCGCGGCTGATCTCGAGGTTTTTATCTGACGCATGTCGTTGTCCCAAAACCGCTGCGTACTTTTGGGCGACGTGCATAGGATAGCGTTCGAACGAGGCCCGTTGTTTCATTGCGGGACCGCGGGTCTTTTTGCGACGTCCCTTATGACGCTTTGAAGACGGCGGGCGAAGGCCCGATCTGCGAGGCTGTGGCAAATTTCCCCAATATTGACTGATGCGTCGAATTGTCGGAAGAAAATCCGCCCACCCACTTGAAGACCGGAAATAGTCCTGATGCCCAAACTTACCATCGTCGCCTTCGACGGCACGCGCTTCGACCTCGACGTCGACCAAGGCTCCACCGTGATGGAGAATGCCGTGCGCAATTCGGTCCCCGGCATCGAGGCCGAATGCGGCGGCGCCTGCGCCTGCGCGACCTGTCATGTCTATGTCGACGAGGAGTGGACGGAGAAGGTCGGCCAGCCGGAAGCGATGGAAGAGGACATGCTCGACTTCGCCTTCGATGTGCGCCCGACCTCGCGGCTGTCCTGTCAGATCCGGATGAAGGCTGTCTATGACGGGCTGGTGGTGCATGTGCCGGAACGCCAGGCCTGACGCGTACTGCGTTTCAAACGTCGCCGAAAAAACTCGATACCAAAAAAGACGCCTCGCGCGCTAGAGCGAGCGAGGCGAGGCGGGCGCATTACCTACGGATGAGGGAGGAACATCCGCGGCTTCGGAACGCGCCAGGAGAACCCAGCGATGAAAGTGCAGATGCCGTACCTGAACTTTCGAATGTGTTCATATTAACGCGTTCCGGTTGAGTCTGCCAGGATGAAAAATGACCATTCAATCGCTGGGGAGGGTGCAAGTTTCGCACAAGTTTCGTTATGCAGCTAAGGTTTTCCGCTCGCAACCAGACTGAAAGAGCCTTATTTTGCGCCGGCTCGACCATTGATTCGATTGTTCAGCAACCTCAGCATCCGCTTCTGGAAATTGACCGCCTCGACCCGGTCGAATCGCGCCTGCTGCCGGTCGTGCTCCTCTATACCGCGAGCTGATTCGTTGGAGACGAGTTCCTGCATGGCTTCGCAGCTGCGCTGCTGCGGCAGCGCGCGGATGGCGCGCTCCATGGCGCGGGCCTGGTCGCGGGCGATCTCGGCATGGCGCTCCTCGTGGCGCTTGATATCGCTCGACAGCGCGTCCCAGATCATCGACAGCTCCTTGCTGGCGCCCTTGCGGCTGCTCCAGCGCGGCAGGATGATCTGGGTGTGGACCGTGACCTTGACGTTGCCGACGCGGCAGCGCCCGTTATTCTGAATATAGGTTGCCTCGCCGCCGAAGCGGATCTTCGTAGCGCCGGGATGGCGCGCCGAGGAACCACTCGCCGTCGGGCCGCGCCGGCTGAGTTCGCGGTCGAGCTCATCCGCGGTTTTGCCGCGAATGTCGAAATAGGAATAGCTTTTCGATGCGATCACTTCGGCTGCCGACGGGCTGCAGAGGGAAAGAGCAATGGAAAAGGCGATAGGAACGACCATATAACGCACTTCAAGCGGCATTCTGAACGCAACCCGTGTTGAAATCGGCAGGAGCTTGGGGCATAGCCACCCCAAGCGCAATATCAGATGGCGCTTTTTTCGTCATCAATGGGATAAGTCTGGTGACAGGGCTCGAAGGCAGCATATGGCGTGTCGGCCATGGCCGGGAGGTCGAACTCGGGCGTCGTTCGGTGATCATGGCGATCATCAACGTGACGCCGGACTCCTTTTCCGATGGCGGACGCTTTGAAACCGTCGATGCGGCGGTCGAACAGGCGTTGCGGGCGGTGAGCGAGGGTGCCGGCATTATCGATATCGGCGGCGAATCGACCCGGCCGAACGCAGCAATCGTCAGCCCTTCTGAGGAGCAGGCGCGCGTGCTGCCCGTCATCGAGGCGCTGCGCGGCCGCACCCAGGCGCTGATTTCCATCGACACCTATCGCGCCGAAACGGCGCGGCTTGCAATCAGTGCCGGCGCCCATATCGTCAACGACGTCTTCGGGCTGCAGAAGGAGCCCGATATCGCTGATATCGCCGCGGTGACCGGAGCCGGACTCTGTATCATGCACACCGGTCGCGACAGGGTAAAACTTGTCGATGTGATTGCCGATCAGGTGCATTTCCTCGAACGATCGCTTGATATCGCCGCTGCCTCAGGCGTCAACCGCGACCGCATCGTGCTCGATCCGGGCTTCGGCTTCGCCAAGGAGACGCCGGAGGAGAACCTGGAACTGATGGCGCGGTTTTCCGAACTTTCCCGCTTCGGCCTGCCGCTGCTCGCCGGCACGTCGCGCAAGCGCTTCCTCGGCGCCGTGACAGGGCGTGAGGCGCAGGACAGGGATGCGGCAACGGCTGCGACCAGCGCGCTGCTCAGACTTCAAGGAGCTGCGGTTTTCCGGGTGCACAATGTCGCAATCAACAGGGATGCGCTCGATATCGCCGATGCTATGCTTAATGCGCGCCAGGAATTCGAGAGGAAGCGGCCGACATGACCACCTACACGATCACGCTGCAGAACTGCGCCTTCTTCGCGCGCCACGGCGTGCATGACGAGGAGGAATTCCTCGGCCAGCGCTTCTTCGTCGATGCCGAGCTCGATGTCGTCGCGGGCGAGGCGCTGGAAAGCGATTCGATCGACGATACCGTCAACTACGGCATCGCCTTTACCGTGATCGAGCAGATCGTCACCGGCAAGCGGCGCTACCTGATCGAGGCCTTGGCGCTCGATATCGCCAAGGGGCTCTGCGAGACATTCCCGCAGATCCGGCGGGCGAAGATCACGGTGCGCAAGCCGAACGCGCCGGTGCCCGGCGTGCTCGATTTCGTGCAGGTGAGCGTTGAACACTTTGCCTGAGGCCGGGTTCCAATCAGCCACACTCGGTCTCGGCGGCAATATCGGCGACCCTGTGAAGGCGATGGCTGCGGCACTGCAGAAGCTGGACCGACGGGACGACTGCCGGGTTAGCGCGGTCTCGCGGCTCTATCGCACGCCGCCTTGGGGCAAGACCGACCAATCGTTCTTCTTCAACGCCTGCGCTGCCGTCGAGACCGGGCTGGAGCCCGAGGCTTTGCTCGATGTCTGCCTGTCGATCGAACGGGAGATGAAACGCGAGCGCATCGAACGCTGGGGTCCGCGCACGCTCGATATCGACGTGCTGACCTATGGCGACGTGATCCAGGACGCGCCGCGGCTGGAACTGCCGCATCCGCGCATGACCGATCGCGGTTTCGTGCTGATGCCGCTTGCCGATATCGCGCCGGATCTTCGGGTCAGGGGCAGGGCGGTCAGTGACTGGCTGTCGAATGCCGAGGTGACCGGCATCGAGATCGCCGACGACAGTCGCGACTGGTGGCTGAGCGCCTGAAGCAGGGAAACTGAAACGGAAAACGGCGGGAAACCAGCCGCTTCAGGAAAATCCGCTGTGCGATTTGTCTACTGGATGGAACCGACGGCCATCTCGTCGACCTGGCGGGTCAGCGTCAGGCCGATGACCGGGATCATCTGGCTTTCGACCTTGACCGAAACGGTGACGTTCATCGTCTTGTCGTCGCGCACGCGGGCAATCATCGCACCATTCAGCTTGGCGCGGTTGATGCCGACAACGACGGTATCCTCGCTGACGGCACCGGAAACAACGTCAAGGCCCTTGCCGGCGGCGCCGTCGAGGAATTTGCCCTTGTAGCTCGAGCCCGACTGAGAGATGACGGCGGTCATCGGCTGCTTGAAGACGCCGACGCGGCAGGTGCCGTCGAGCTTGATGCCGGCGCTGCTGTCGCCGGTGGGCTCGCCGATCAGGTTGCAGGTGAATTTCGTGCCCTTGTACTTGCCGGCGACGATTTCGCCGGGGCCCTTCCAGGAGCCGGCAACGGAATCGAAGAAGGCCTTGTCACGGGTTGCAGCGGTGGCTGCCGGTGCGACATCTGCGACGGGAGACAATGCCGCGGCGGCCAAGCCGCATACGATGAGAAACTTGCGCGAATACATGGATTTTCCTTGGCAAACACCACTCACGAACTGGCTGCAAGTTTTGCCGAAGAATGGTTAATCCTTCCTTTCGATTATGCCGAAATGCAAGACAACGCAGAGCTTTCGCGCGTCAACGATTTTAAAACATCGGCACTAAATCATTGAATCAGCCGTAATTTCTTCGGCCTTACGCAAGGGGAGGTGAAAGCTGCGGATTCCCTGCTTCGTTCAAAGATTATTGCCGCGCGGCGACATGGAGGGAGTGAGATCGCCGATGAAATCACCGATTCCCGGCCGCTTCAGGGCGCGGAAGGCGAGCGGACGGCAGAGATCCATCGCCGCGATTCCAATGCGGGCGGTCATCAGGCCGTTGATGACGCCTTCGCCCAGTCGAGCTGAAAGCTTAGAAGCCAGCCCATGGCCGAGCACCTGCTGGACGAGGCTGTCGCCAACGGCGATCGAGCCCGTGACGGCCAGATGCGCCAGCACGTCACGCAACAGGCGGAACATTCCGAGCGTGCCGGGCCGGCCGCCATACAGCTCGGCCATGGCGCGGATGAGGCGCACGGCCTCATAGAGCACGTAGAGCAGGTCGACCACGGCGCGCGGGCTGACGGCGGTGACGATCGAGACGCGCTTCGAGGCGTTGACGATCAGAGCGCGGGCCTTGCGGTCGAGCGGAGCGAGCAGTTCCCGTTCGGCGAGCGCGATCAGATGCGGGGGATCGATGACCTCGCCCTCGGTCGCCTTCAGCGTCGCCCGGCCCTTTGATGTCTCGGGATTTGCCGAGAGCAGCGCAGTCAGCTGCGCGACGACGGCGCGCGCCTTGACTGGGCGGGTTTCGAGGATCGCCGCCTCGGCTTCGGCCTTGATCTTCTGGACGGCGGCAAGGCGCATCATGCCGACGGTTTCGCGGATGACGAGGGCCAGCACGGCGAGGATGCCGACTGCCAGCACGGCAAGGGCTGCATATCCCAACCAGTCGGCGCGGGTGAAGAGATCGCGGATCAGGCTGTCGGTCCAGAGGCCGATGGCGAGCGACAGCAGGATGCCGAAGGCGCCGGCGGCGATCTTGCCGAAGGAGGTTCGCCGCCTGCGCGGCGCTGCAATGGGGACCGCGCTCAGATCCTTCTCGGGATTGAGGAAAGGATCGTCCTCGTCAGGCGTCACGACGATATTTTCGGAGAAGCTTTCCGGCTTGCGCCGCTCGCCTCCTTGCCCGCCGTTGTCGCGCGGATCGGCAGCCTTGTCCTCGTAGGTGAAGGCGGCGGGTGCGCGGCGCGGCGGATCGGACGGGGGCTTGCTCATGCGAGACGATCTCCGAACAGGAACTGCATGGCGCGGTCGAGGCGGATATGCGGCACCGACAGCTTGATGCCGCCGCCGGTTTCCTCGAGATGCGGCGGGCGGAACCTGACGACATTGACATCGGGCAGCTGCAGGCCGGTTTCGCCCGCGGCGATGCGGTCGAACAGGCTTTCCGGATCCTCCGGCAGGTCACCGGGGAAGATCGCGGTCTTTCTCTGGCCGTCGAAGCGTTCGCCGGCGATGGTTTCGCCCTCCATCGGCGTGCCGACGATGACCGGCAGTTCATGGCCGTCACGTTTGACGGTCGCCTCGCGGGTGGCGCGCACGGAGGCAAGCGCCATGACGTCGATGCCGGCGCCTGCCATGCCGATGCGGTCGATGGCGCGGTCCACCAGGCGGCGGGTCAGCGCATCGAGGCGGTCGTGGCTTTCATGGTGGAGATGATCGGCCTTGGTGGCGGCGACCAGCACGCGGTCGATGCGGCGCCCGAGCAGGGAGGAGAGCAGCGAATTGGTGCCGGGGCGGAAACAGGCGAGCACATCGGTCAACGCGCGTTCCAGATCCTGCACTGCTTCGGGGCCGCGGTTCATCGCCTGCAGCGCATCGACGAGGACAATCTGGCGATCAAGCCGGGCGAAATGCTCGCGGAAGAAAGGTTTGACGACGACCGATTTGTAGGCCTCGTAGCGCCGCTCCATCATCGTCCAGAGCGAGCCGCGGCCGGGACGGCCGTCCGGCGGCAGAGCCAGCGGCGCGAAGGTCAACGCCGGCGAGCCGTCGAGATCGCCGGGCAGGAGCAGGCGGCCAGGCGGCAGGGTGGAAAGCGAGCGTTCGTCGGCTTTGCAGGCTTTGAGATAATCGGCAAAGGCGGTGGCGAGGTCGCGGGCGACCATCTCGTCGGCGCCGGCATGGATATCGGCGGCGCGCGTCAGCGCCAGCCATTGGCGCGACAGCTCGAAGCGGACGCCAGTTTCGGCAAGCGCGATCGTCTCCTCGCTGAACGTGCGATAATCCTTGCCGAGCAGCGGCAGGTCGAGCAGCCATTCGCCGGGATAATCGACGATATCGATCGACAGGCGGCCGGGCGAAAACAACCGGTTCCAGCCGCTGGCGCTCTGATAATCCAGCGTGATGCGCAGCTCGGATATCGCGCGGGTCGAATCCGGCCAGATACGGTCCTTCACCAGCGCACGGATATGGTCCTCGTACTGGAAGCGCGGCACGGCATCGTCGGGCTGCGGCTCCAGCCGCACCGCCGAGACGCGGCCTGATTGGACCGGTTCGAACAGCGGCAGGCGGCCGCCATGCAGGAGATTGTGGACGAGCGAGGAGATGAAGACCGTCTTGCCGGAGCGAGAAAGGCCGGTGACACCGAGCCGCACGGTTGGATTGACGAGGCCGCTCGCCCGGTCGGCGAGATTATCGAACGCGATGCGGGCATCGTCGGCGAGGGATGTCAGGCGTGGCGGCAAGGCGCGATTCCGGTTGGTGACTGCCCCGCAATATAGGGAGGGCGCGCCGCCCGCAAAAGAAGCGAGGCTAGAGCATTTCCGTTTTTCTTCGAATCACGGAAATGCTCTATTTCGTTGTTTTCACGCAATTCCCGGCAAAAGCGCTTCGCGCTTTGCCTGGCAAAACCGCGGCACAGTTTTGCTGGAATTGCTCTAGTCTTCAGACGACGACGAAATCGGTGAGGCGCCAGGCGGTGGCCGAAGCATCGAAATCGAGCACGGCAAGGCCAGCCGTCGGGAAGCCGCCGGCAAGAGAGCCTGCCATTGCCTCATGGCCGATCAGCGCCTCCAATGCCTGCTCCATGGTCGGATTGTGGCCGACCAGCATGACAGCAGCTTGGTCCTGCGCATCTATGATCTCGAGATAGTTGTCGACCGTAGCGTTATAGAGCGCGTCGACATAACGAACATCGAGCGTAAGGCCCATCGCCCGGTACACCGCATCGGCGGTATCGCGGCAGCGCAGCGCCGTAGAGCTGATCAGAAGATCAGGACGGTAGCCCTTGTCGGCGGCCTTATCGGCGATGATCTCGGCATCGCCAAAGCCCTTTTCGTTGAGCGGGCGGTCGAAATCGCGCTGTCCGGGTTCGGCCCAGGCGGCCTCGGCGTGACGCAGGAGATAGATGCGGTTGGGCGGAGGCAAGGGTACGGTCATGGGCAAATCCAAGATCCAGCGGGCCTTTTCAGTAGCGGTTGCAATCGGCCGGCGTCAACCGTCAGCGCTGCTCCAGCTGCCCAAAACGCGGCTGATAACACGGCGTTTTGAAGGCGAAGCAAAAAACGCAAGCCCGAATAATGATGAGAAAATAGTCTGTTAGCCGAAAATTGTGACAGATTTAAAAATCTGTTTACCTGTCGTATTTGGCTTGAATCGCGGCTAGCGCTTGGGATATACACCCCGCCAGATGAGATGTTCTTCAGGAGAATCGCGTTGAGTGAGAAGATCGATCTTAGCAATTACGTTCCCTCGGAAGAGGAAGAGTTCATGAACGTAAACCAGCGTGCCTATTTCAGGTCCAAGCTGGTTGCATGGAGAAATGATATCCTTAGAGAAGCGCGTGAGACACTCGACCATCTGGCCGAGGAAAGCGCAAACCATCCTGATCTCGCTGACCGAGCGTCGTCGGAAACAGATCGGGCGATCGAACTTCGCGCCCGTGACCGGCAGAGAAAGCTGATTTCCAAAATCGATGCGGCACTGCAGCGCATCGAAGACGGCACCTACGGCTATTGCGAGGAAACCGGCGAACCGATCGGCCTCAAGCGCCTCGACGCCCGCCCGATCGCGACACTGTCGATCGAGGCGCAGGAGCGTCACGAACGCCGCGAAAAAGTCTATCGCGACGAATGAGAGTTTTCATGCAGGCATGAGAGCAGAATAGGCGCCGCGATCCGATCGCGGCGCCTTTTACAATTACGGTGAGCTTCCGGTCGCCACAGACCTCCACCATTGCTCCCGGCCGGTCTCGGCGGTGAGGTCGACTGCAACCCTGGTGCCGTTCTTGATCCGCCGCCGCAAAACGTCGGCTCGATTCGAATCCGTCCGCAGCATGCCACCATCGTGAAGAGCCTGTAGCCGGGTGCGTGAAACTTGCAACTCGGACGCCAGCAGGCGGTCGAGGCGCGTGCTTGATGGAAACGGGACGATCAGTTCGATTTCCAGTCTCGTCCAATTGGCAATGTCCTGCTGCATCTCTTTTGCGATTTCAGATTGGGCAAACTCGTCGACACGCTGCGACTTGCGCCTGAGAGCTTCGAGGTTGAACGCTTCTGCCCGGATCCAATCCGGATCGTTGGACTGCAACGCCTCGATGACTGCGGGATCGATATCGCGAACGTTCCGACGCTCGAAGATCGGACGGTTCCACGTCTTTTCGCAGGTCGAGCATTTGTAGATAAGCCAGGCATCGAGCTTGCGGCCATTGGCGTTGAGCCGGATCTTGTCGCTGCATCGGAAAGCTCTGAGGCCCCCGCAGCCGCTGCATACAATCCAGGGCTGGGGCGCTGTTTTCGGCAGAATGGTCCATCGGACCCGAAGGGTATTGCACATATCGTGTTGGTCTTCCGTTCGGAAGTCCACCAGGATGGTGCGTGAGAAAGCCCTTGCGGGCGCGGTGTGGCGATGTTCTGGGCGGCGGAAGAGCTGAGACAGCGGAGCTGCACATGGCACATTTCAACAATGCCAAACCGGTCTCTCGCCACCACCCGATGAACATATTCATACGCCGTCAGCGTGTCGCTGTCCGGCAGGGGTGAAACTGGGTGAGACCGGTATTTACTTAGGCAAAGTATGACCTCGATGCGCCAAAGCTCTTCAACCGATGCGATAACAAATTATCAGCACAAGATGGAGCCCCCTGACACATCGGGAACTGAAAATCGCCGCATTGCGGCTTTTATGCAACTGGTGATGATGGAAAGTCGGACGTGCGTTTCCGCTCACTTGTCGCGCCCGATCACTTGTCGCGGTTGACGCTCATCTCGCCGAAGATGCGGGCGACTTCCTTTTGCAGGTCGGTATCGGCGCCGGTGATCGGAGCCATTTCCGGATCGCGGCGCGGCAGGTTTCCGGGTTGCGGCGCTCCGGGCCGGGGCGCTTGGTTTGCCGGCGCCGGCACGATGCGTTCAGCCGTCAGATTGTTCGACATTTCCTGTTCCAGCACCCGCTGGAAATCAAGACGGCTCGCTGCTGCCGACTGCGCAGCCGAATCGTCTTCGGCGCTACCTGGTGCGGCGCGTGCGGCCGCCGGCATGTCCTTGACAGGCGGGGCGGAGACTTCGGGTTCGATGCGCTGCTGCGGCAGCACGCGCTGGCGGGCGGCATCGAGGATCTCGGCGGCACTTGAGGTATCGTGGAACGGTGCGGGCTGCGCGGCCGGGGGAGCGACGGGACGCTCCAGCGGACGCGGCTGGGGCGGTACGGCACGCAGAGGATTGTCGCGTTCGGCCGACAGCGGAGCCGTCACGGGCTCAGCCGGAAGAGGGCTCGTGACCACCGGCGGTGCCACGACCGGCTGAGCGGGCGATCGGGCCGACGGTTGGGCCGACAGTTCTGGGTGCGGGCGCGGCTCCGGCGGAACCGGCGCGGAGAAAGCGGGCTCGGCGGCCGGCTCGGCACGGGCTGCGACCGGCGGGCGCGGTGGAGAGACCGGTGGCGTTTCCGGTCGCGCGACGGATATCGGACGCTGCTCGACGGGCTGCGGGCGGATGGCGCTTTCCGGCTGCTCGGCCGCCGCGGGCAGGATGCGGCTTTCGATGACGATATCGCTTGGGCCGCCGATCATGATCAGGTGCTCGACCTCGTCGCGGCGCACCAGTACCAGCCGGCGACGTGCATCGACGGCCGCGGCATCCAGCACCTGCAGGCGGGGTTGGCGGTTGCGGCCGCCGCGCACGAAGGGCGAGGGCGCACGGCTGCGGATCACCCAGAGCACGATGATGAGCAGGAGAAGCGCCAGACCGACGCCACCGGCCGCAAGCAGGAAACGGCTGCCATAAGCTCCGACAACATCATCCAACATAGTCACTCACTCCATTTCGCATTCGGCACATATTGACGACTTTTCCGTTCCTTAGGCAAGGGCCGCCGGTGCTGTCCAGTCACGGGAGAACGCGATTTCGTGTTCCGCTGCTTGGCACCCGGAGACCTTGCGCACGGGTAGCAGCGTTGGCTTCTGGGGCAGATGGCGCGGTTGCCTGTGAATTCAAGCAGTCTTGCCGGCTAGCGGTGTTTTTGCCGACGCGGCAAATTGCTAAGAAGGAAAGAGTGCCTGATTCCCGCTTCGTGTTCGTGCTACGAAGCGGTAGGGCTTATGTGAGGAATACATGACGAAACCGCGTCAGGCCGACGACTATAACGCACCGCTTGTGGATCGTGGGGGGCGTTCTGGCACGGTCTTGCGCATTCTTCTGCTGGCGCTCGTGCTGATCGCGGCTGCCGGCGCTTTCGTCTTCTTCAAAAAATCGCTCGACAACGAGGTGGTGCTTGGCGGTCTCGGCGTGCTCGCCATGGTCGGCATCTTCTTCCTGGTGTCTTCGGTCATCGGCTTCATCGAGGTGATGCCGCAGCACCAGTCCGACAGCCTGGCGCGCGCCTTCCTCAACAGCCATCCCGACGGTACGCTGATCACCGACGAAAAAGGCCGAATCATCTATGCCAATGCCGCCTATGGCGCGCTGACCGGCGCGCGCAAGGCGACCGAGGTGCAGACGCTGGAAACGCTGCTGTCGCGCCATCGCGAGTCCAACGAGGCGCTCTACAGGCTGGTCAACGGTCTGCGCGAGGGCAAGGAAGGTCGGGAGGAATTTCGCCTACTACGCGCCGTCGGGCCTGGCAGCAACAGCTCCGGCGCCCATTGGTACCGGCTGAAGGCGCGGCTGCTGCAGCCGGAGGAAAACGGCGGCAAGCCGCTGCAGATCTGGCAGATCACCGACATCACCACCGAGCGCGACGACCAGGAGCGCTTCTTCAAGGAATTGCAGAACGCGATCGATTATCTCGACCACGCGCCGGCCGGCTTCTTTTCCGCCGGCAGGAAGGGCGAGATCTTCTACCTGAATGCGACGCTTGCCGAATGGCTGGGCCTCGACCTCACCAAGTTCGTGCCGGGCTCGATGACGATCGGCGACGTCGTGGCGGGCGAGGGACTGGCGCTGATCCAGTCGGTGCAGGCCGAACCGGGTCTCAAGAAGACCGTGACGCTCGATCTCGACCTGCGCAAGAGCAACGGCCAGAGCCTGCCGGTGCAGATCGTCCACAGCGTCACCTCGATGCGCGACGGCGCACCCGGCGAAAGCCGGACGATCGTGCTGGCGCGTGAAAAGAGCGATGCCGGCGGCCAGTCCGCTTCGGCCGCCGCCATGCGCTTCACACGCTTCTTCAACAATACGCCGATGGCGATCGCCTCGGTCGACGGCAACGGGCGCATCCTGCGGACCAACGCGCCGTTCCTGAAGATGTTCTCCGGCGTCGTCTCGCGTGACGATCTCGAAAAGGCGCCGCATCTTGAAACTATCGTGCAGGAGAGCGACCGGCCACAGCTGGCCGCGGCGCTGGCGGCGGCCAAAGACCGCCAGGGCGACATCGCGCCCCTCGACACCCGGACGCCGACCGACGAGGCGCGCTATTTCCGCTTCTATGTCAATGCCGTCATCGACCAGAGCGACGAGGCGCCCGAGGAGGCGGCGATCGTCTATGCCGTCGAGGTGACCGAGCAGAAGGCGCTGGAAGCGCAGATGGCGCAGACGCAGAAGATGAATGCCGTGGGAACGCTCGCCGGCGGCATCGCGCATGATTTCAACAACGTGCTGACGGCGATCCTGCTGTCCTCCGACCACCTGCTGCTGCAGGCGCGGCCCTCGGATGCCAGCTTTGCCGACCTGATAGAGATCAAGCGCAACGCCAACCGCGCCGCAGTGCTGGTGCGCCAGCTGCTCGCCTTCTCGCGTAAGCAGACGATGCGGCCCTCGGTGCTAAACCTTACCGATGTCGTCGGCGACCTGCGCATGCTGGTCGACCGGCTGCTTTCCGGCACCAATGTCAAGCTCGACGTGCAATATGGCCGCGACCTATGGCCTGTCAAAACGGACCTGTCGCAGTTCGAGCAGGTGCTGATCAATCTCTGCGTCAATGCGCGCGACGCGATGCCCGAGGGTGGCACGCTGACGATCCGCACCCGCAATCTGACCGCCGCCGAGGTCTCGGCCTTCAACTATTCCTACATGCCGGCCGAAGACATGGTGCTGGTCGAAGTCGCGGATAATGGCACCGGTATCGCACCGGAGATCATGGACAAGATCTTCGAGCCGTTCTTCACTACCAAGGATGTCGGCAAGGGCACCGGTCTTGGACTCGCCATGGTCTACGGCATCGTCAAACAGTCGGGCGGCTACATCCAGCCGGAATCCGAAGTCGGCAAGGGAACGACCTTCCGCGTCTTCCTGCCGCGCCACATTCCGGAGCCGGCGGTGGCCGCCGAAGCAGGTTCGATCGACGGCGCCATCGCCGGGGCCGAAGTGGTGCCGCTGCCGGTATCGCCGCAGCAGCCGGAGGACCTGACGGGGTCGGCCGTCATTCTTCTCGTCGAGGACGAGGAGGCAGTGCGCCGCGGCGGCAAGCGCATGCTGGAAACGCGCGGCTATACCGTGCACGAGGCGGGCTCGGGCGTCGAGGCGCTGGCTATCTTGGAAGAACTCGACGGCAAGGTCGACATCGTCGTCTCCGACGTCGTCATGCCCGAAATGGACGGCCCGACGCTGCTGCGCGAACTGCGCAAGACCTATCCAGATATGAAATTCATCTTCGTCTCAGGCTATGCCGAAGATGCCTTTGCCCGCAATCTGCCGCCGGAGGCGAAGTTCGGCTTCCTGCCGAAGCCGTTTTCGTTGAAGCAGCTTGCTGTTGTGGTGAAGGAGACGTTGGACGGTTGAGGGTATGGGTCAGAGAGGTCGTGCCGTACCGCACCCCCCCTCTGCCCTGCCGGGCATCTCCCCCACAAGGAGGGAGATCGGCTGGGCGCGCCGGCTTCCCCAAACAATGAGCGTCCAGCACGGCGAAACGGTCGATGGGCAGGACGTTCAAGCCACTTGTGATCTCCCCACCTGTGGGGGAGATGCCCGGCAGGGCAGAGGGGGGCGGGATCGGCACCACCTATCTGACAAGGCCTAACCGTCAACCTTCACTCACCCAGCGCGACAGCAATCTCAGCAGCAAGCCGCGCGTTGTTCTCAACCAACGCGATATTGGTCTTCAGGCTCTGGCCGTCGGTCAGGTCGAAAATGGTCGACAGAAGATAGGGTGTGACCGCCTTGCCGGTGACTTCGTCGCGTTCGGCGCTGTCGAGCGCTCGCTCGATATAGATTTCCATCTCTTCGCGCGCGATCTCGTCGGCCTCGGGCACGGGGTTGGCGACGAGCATGCCGCCGTCGACGCCGAGCTGTTCGCGCACCGTCTGGAAATTGGCGATTGCCGCCGGGCTGTTCAGCGACAGCGGGCTGCGGATGCCCGAGGAGCGCGACCAGAAGGCGGGGAATTCCTCGCTCTCATAGGTGACGACAGGCACGCCGCGGGTTTCCAGCACTTCCAGCGTCTTTGGAATGTCGAGGATTGCCTTGGCGCCGGCGCAGACGACGATGACGCCGGTGCGCGCCAGTTCTTCGAGATCGGCTGATATATCGAAGCTTTCTTCGGCGCCACGATGCACGCCGCCGATGCCGCCTGTGGCAAAGACACGGATGCCGGCGCGCGCCGCCGCGATCATCGTCGCCGCAACCGTGGTGGCGCCGGTGCGGCGCTCGGCGATGGCGAAGGCGAGATCGGCGCGCGACACCTTCATGACTTCAGTGGCCTTGGCCAACTGCTCCAGTTCCGCAGCTTCAAGGCCGATATGCAGCGTGCCGTGAATGACGGCGATCGTGGCCGGCACCGCACCCTGTTCGCGAATGATCGCCTCGACGCTGCGGGCCATCTCGATATTGCCGGGATAGGGCATGCCGTGGGTGATGATCGTCGATTCCAGTGCCACCAGCGGCGCGCCGCGCTGCTTGGCGCTGGCGACTTCCTTCGAATAGGCGATCGGCAGAAGAGGGGAGATGGGCTTGGTCATGGTCTTGTCCTGTGATCGACAGAGCATGATGCCGAAGTGCGAGCGGTTTTCGGACGACATCATGCTCAAACTATTTAATTAGCCGCTTCAATGCAGAATTCTGACCTTGGGAACAAGGGCAAGTGCTTCATTCAGCAGATCCGGCGTCAGATTTTCGTTGACGGCATGCCGCGACTGGACGGTCAGCGTGGCGGCTGCGGTGCCGTGACGAACGGCTTCTTCGAGCGGCAGGCCTGACATCAATGCGGCGAGCGTGCCGGCCGCAAGTGAATCGCCGGCACCCGTAACATCGGCGACGGTGTCGGCAATCGGCGGCTGCAGCGTCACGGCGCGGCCGTCGCAAAGCGCAACGAGCTCACGCCGGCCGCGGGTGACGACGGCGTTCCTGATGCCGATCTCGTTCAGCAAAGGTGGCCAGCCTGCAGCCTCTTCCGGCCGCTCGCCGGCAAGGGCGGCGGCTTCAGCCTCGTTCAGGAACAGGTAGTCGATATCCCCAATGCAGGGTTTCAGCCTGACGACCTTCGCCGGCGAGATGGCGATTGCCGCAACGGGCTTGGCGAGGGAATGCGCCTTTGCGACGATCGCCGCGATCGTCTCTTCCGGCAGGTTGGCGTCGAAGAGGATGAAATCATGCGCGGCGAAGGCCTCCCGCACCCAGCGGATGGAGAGACGTCGCGGCACGAAGAAGCGGTAAAGATCCATGTCGGCAAGGGCGATCACCAGATTGCCGTCCTTCTCGATGATCGCCGTGTAGCTCGGCGTCTTGCGGTCGAGGAAGACGAAGGGCCGGTCGTCGATGCCGGCGAAATCGGCAGCTTCTCCGACCGTCTCGCCCATCGGATCGCCACCGCGCGGCGAGATCATCGTCACCTGAAAACCGAGCCTTGCCAGGTTGCGCGCTGCATTGAAGCCGCCGCCGCCCGGCTCCTCGAACCATGTGCCGGGATTGCTGGCGCCAAGCGCCGTCTCGCCGGAGATGCGGCCGCGCCGGTCGATATGGGCGCCGCCGAGAACAAGAATCTTTTTCTTCATCCGATCCGCTCTCCCGATGCCCGAAGGACGAATCGATACAGCGCGCGCTGACGCGGCCGAGTCGGCATTTCTGGCCTAAGCCGTTGCTTTTTATCGATAAAACAAATGCAGAACACGTGTCGTTTTACCTTTTTCTTTCAACTGTTTGATCGCCTATTGCGAGAATGGAACAAATGGAGTACAAACTCGACATTGCTAGAGCGGCTTCAATAACCTAAAGGTGGATCGGATGTCTCAGAATTCATTGCGGCTGGTAGAGGACAAATCGGTGGACAAAAGCAAGGCGCTTGAAGCGGCACTCTCACAGATAGAGCGGTCGTTCGGCAAGGGCTCGATCATGAAACTCGGCTCCAACGAGAATGTTGTCGAGATCGAGACGATCTCGACCGGCTCGCTTGGTCTCGATATTGCACTCGGCGTCGGTGGCCTGCCGAGGGGCCGAATCATCGAGATCTACGGGCCGGAAAGCTCCGGTAAGACGACGCTTGCACTGCAGACGATTGCCGAAGCGCAGAAGAAGGGTGGCATCTGCGCCTTCGTCGATGCCGAACATGCGCTCGATCCCGTCTATGCCCGCAAGCTTGGCGTCGACTTGCAGAACCTTCTGATCTCGCAGCCCGATACCGGCGAGCAGGCGCTCGAAATCACCGATACGCTGGTGCGCTCCGGCGCCGTCGACGTTCTCGTTGTCGACTCGGTCGCTGCCCTGACGCCGCGTGCCGAAATCGAAGGCGAGATGGGCGACAGCCTTCCCGGCCTGCAGGCGCGACTGATGAGCCAAGCGCTGCGCAAGCTTACCGCTTCGATCTCGAAGTCGAACACCATGGTGATCTTCATCAACCAGATCCGCATGAAGATCGGCGTCATGTTCGGCTCGCCGGAAACGACGACGGGCGGCAATGCGCTGAAATTCTACGCCTCCGTGCGCCTCGACATTCGCCGCATCGGCGCGGTCAAGGAGCGCGAAGAGGTGATCGGCAACCAGACCCGCGTCAAGGTCGTCAAGAACAAGATGGCGCCGCCCTTCAAGCAGGTCGAGTTCGACATCATGTATGGCGAGGGTGTTTCCAAGACCGGCGAACTGGTCGATCTCGGCGTCAAGGCCGGCATCGTCGAGAAGTCGGGCGCATGGTTCTCCTATAACAGCCAGCGTCTCGGCCAGGGCCGTGAAAACGCCAAGACCTTCCTGCGCGACAATCCGGATCTCGCCCGCGAGATCGAACTGTCGCTGCGCCAGAATGCCGGCCTGATCGCCGACCGCTTCCTGCAGAATGGCGGACCGGATCCCGATGATGGCGACTCCGCCGCGGAAATGTGATTTTCACGCTCGGTTCTTTTGAACATCAAAGCCGGCCGCATTCCTTGATCAGAATGCGGTCGGTTTTGTTTGTCTGCTGGACAGTGGCGGGGGTGAACGTTAAAAGCCGATGAATTTAAATTTACCTGCCTCCGGCAGCATTGAAGGGCATAGCATGAGCGGTGTGAACGATATCCGGTCGACCTTCCTCGACTATTTCAAGAAGAACGGCCATGAGATCGTTCCGTCGAGCCCGCTCGTGCCGCGCAACGACCCGACGCTGATGTTCACCAATGCCGGCATGGTGCAGTTCAAGAACGTCTTCACCGGCCTCGAAAAGCGTCCCTATTCGACGGCGACGTCTTCGCAGAAATGCGTGCGAGCCGGCGGCAAGCACAATGACCTGGACAATGTCGGTTATACTGCACGCCACCTGACCTTCTTCGAGATGCTCGGCAACTTCTCCTTCGGCAACTATTTCAAGGAGAATGCGATCGAGCTTGCCTGGAAGCTCGTCACCGAGGGCTTCGACCTTCCGAAGAACCGCCTGCTGGTGACTGTCTATTCCGAGGACGAGGAAGCTGCGACGCTCTGGAAGAAGATCGCCGGCTTTTCCGACGACAAGATCATCCGCATCCCGACCTCTGACAATTTCTGGCAGATGGGCGATACCGGCCCCTGCGGCCCGTGCTCGGAAATCTTCATCGACCAGGGTGAGAATGTTTGGGGCGGCCCTCCGGGCTCGCCGGAGGAAGATGGCGACCGGTTCCTGGAATTCTGGAATCTCGTCTTCATGCAGTTCGAACAGACCGAGCCTGGCGTTCGCAACCCGCTGCCCCGCCCGTCGATCGATACCGGTATGGGGCTGGAGCGCATGGCCTGCATTCTGCAGGGCGTTCAGAGCGTGTTCGACACCGATCTCTTCCGCACGCTGATCGGCACCATCGAGGACACGATGGGCGTCAAGGCGGAAGGCAGCGCCAGCCACCGCGTCATCGCCGATCATTTGCGCTCCTCGGCCTTCCTGATCGCCGACGGCGTACTTCCGTCGAATGAGGGTCGCGGTTATGTGCTGCGCCGAATCATGCGCCGCGCCATGCGCCATGCACAGCTGCTCGGCGCCAAGGAACCGCTGGTCTACAAGCTGCTGCCGACGCTGGTGCAGCAGATGGGCCGCGCCTATCCGGAACTGGTGCGCGCCGAGGCGCTGATCTCGGAAACGCTGAAGCTGGAGGAAAACCGTTTCCGCAAGACGCTGGAACGCGGCCTGTCGCTTCTGTCGGACGCGACGAGCGATCTTTCCAAGGGCGATATGCTGGATGGTGAGACCGCCTTCAAGCTCTACGACACCTACGGCTTCCCGCTCGATCTGACGCAGGATGCACTGCGCGCACGTGAGATCGGCGTCGACATCTCCGGCTTCACCGATGCGATGCAGCGCCAGAAGGCCGAAGCTCGCTCGCACTGGGCCGGTTCCGGCGAGAAGGCGACGGAAACCGTCTGGTTCGAGCTTAGGGAAAAACACGGTGCGACCGAATTTCTGGGCTACGACACCGAAACGGCTGAAGGCGTCGTGCAGGCGATCGTCAAAGAGGGCGCGGTTTCGACCGATGCCAAGGCCGGCGACAAGGTGCAGATCGTTGTTAGCCAGACGCCGTTCTACGGCGAATCCGGCGGCCAGATGGGCGATACCGGCGTGATCTCGTCCGACCACGGCAAGATCGAGATTTCAGATACGCAGAAGAGGGGCGAAGGCCTGTTCGTGCATCAGGGTACTGTCGTCGACGGCGTGTTCAAGGACGGCGATGCGGTTGTGCTGACGGTCGATCATGCCCGCCGTTCGCGGCTGCGCGCCAACCATTCTGCGACCCACCTGCTGCACGAGGCGCTGCGCGAAGTGCTCGGCACCCATGTTGCCCAGAAGGGATCGCTGGTCGCACCCGAGCGCCTGCGCTTCGACGTTTCGCATCCGAAGCCGATGTCGGCCGAGGAACTGAAGATCGTCGAGGACATGGCAAACGAGATCGTATTGCAGAATTCGCCGGTTACCACGAGGCTGATGAGCGTCGACGATGCGATCGCCGAAGGCGCGATGGCGTTGTTCGGCGAGAAATACGGCGACGAGGTCCGCGTCGTGGCGATGGGCGAGGGTGTGCGCGGCGCTAAGGCCGGCAAGCCCTATTCGATCGAACTCTGTGGCGGCACGCATGTCGGGGCCACCGGCCAGATCGGGCTGATCCGCGTTCTCGGCGAAAGCGCCGTCGGCGCCGGCGTTCGCCGTATCGAGGCCGTCACCGGTGAATCGGCGCGCGAATATCTGGCAGAACAGGACGAACGCGTGAAGACGCTTGCGGCCTCGCTGAAGGTGCAGCCGGGCGAAGTGCTGTCGCGTGTCGAAGCGCTGATGGACGAGCGCCGCAAGCTCGAAAAGGAATTGGCTGACGCCAAGCGCAAACTCGCCATGGGTGGCGGGCAAGGCGGCTCGGCCGATGCCGTGCGCGAAGTCGCCGGCGTCAAGTTCCTCGGTAAGGCGATTTCGGGCGTCGATCCCAAGGATCTGAAGGGACTTGCCGATGACGGCAAGACCAGCATCGGGTCGGGCGTCGTCGCGCTGGTTGGCGTTTCCGACGACGGCAAGGCAAGTGCTGTCGTGGCGGTGACACCGGATCTGGTGCAGCGCTACAGCGCCGTCGATCTCGTCCGCATCGCATCAGCCGCCCTCGGCGGCAAGGGCGGCGGCGGCCGCCCCGACATGGCGCAGGCCGGCGGCCCCGACGGCTCGAAGGCCGATGAGGCGATCGAGGCGGTTGCCGTGGCACTTGCCGGCTGAGCTGCCGGTTCATCAACGATTTTCGAAAGGCGGGGGCTTGGCTTCCGCCTTTTTTGCTTCTCAGGTTCAGCCCAGAGCCAATTTCCGCAGGATCTGTCAAATCGGGTTATGGTTCTCTCAAGCCGATCGATTTGCACGAGGTTCTGAGATGAATGGCGAAACGGCATGGGCACTTTATGAAAACCGTCTGAGACGGGTTTCGGCCTATATTCACGATCACCTCGACGAGGAGCTGGATATGGAGCGCCTTGCCGAGATCGCCTGCATGTCGAGCTATCACTGGCACAGGATCTACCGGGCGATCTACGGCGAGACGTTGGCGGCCACCGTCAAGCGGCTCAGGCTGCATCACGCGGCGGGCGAGATCGTCCGCACGGAGCTTGCCGTCAGCGAAATTGCGAAGCGATCAGGCTATCCCAATCTCCAATCCTTCAATCGTATCTTCAAGTCGGTCTTCGGCATGCCGCCGGCCCGCTATCGGAAAGAGGGAAGCCACACAGCCTTCGAACCCTCACCTAACGGAAAGACCAAAGCCATGTTAGACGTTACCATAGGCGAGATCGGGCCGATCGAGTTGGTCGGCGTTGCCCATACCGGCTCCTACATGCAGATCGACTAGGCCTTCGAGACGCTGTTCGGCAAGCTTTATGCCCGTGGCCTCGCCAAGCCCGACATGCGAATGATCGGCGTCTATCTCGATGATCCCGATCTTGTGCCGGAGGAAAAGCTGCGCTCGATCGCCTGCGTCACCGGCGCTGTCGAAGTGCCGGTGACGGCACCCCTGGAGCGGCGCACGATCGACGGCGGCGATTATGCGGTGCTGCGCCACAGGGGTCCCTATGCCGACATGTCCAAGTCCTATCAGTGGCTGTTTGCCGAATGGCTGCCGAAATCCGGCCGGCAGTTGAAGGACAGGGTCATGTTCGAGGAATATCTCAACAATCCGCGCGAGGTGTCGCCGACCGAGCTTTTGACGGATATTCACATGCCGCTTGTCTGAGGCCCATCCATCGGGGGCGCAGCGGATCTGCCGCCTCCCCAGGACGTTCAAGGCGACCTTCCGCATCCTGGAATTTTCAAGCGGCCTGCATGGTCTTGATGGCTTCGTCATCAACGGCGTTCGCCCGTTTGTAGGCCTCGCGCTCGCTGATGCGGCCGACATAATCGAGGAAGGCCTGGCGTCTTTCTATCCCGCCGAATCCGATGCCCCAGCCGATATGGGAGCCGACATAGACGTCGGCGGCGGTGAAACGCTCGCCGGTGATGTAGGTCGAAGCGGAGACGGCTTTCTCGAGTGTGTTCATGACGTCGCCGAAACTGCCACAGCCGGCCATGCGCAGGCGTTCCTTCGGAATTTCGAAGCCGAGAGCCTTCATCGTCACCGCCGATTCGAGCGGACCGGCGGCAAAGAACATCCAGCGGTAATAGCGGGCGCGCTCCTCCGGCCTCGGCGCCAGCGCCTTTTCGGGGAAGGTCTCGGCCAGATAGGCGCAGATCGCCGCGCATTCGGTGACGATGGTGTCGCCGTGGCGGATTGCCGGCACCTTGCCCATCGGATTGACCGCGAGATATTCCGGCGCCTTCATGGTTTCGCCGAAGGTCAGGAGTTCGGTGCGGTAGGGCTGGCCGATCTCCTCCAGCATCCAGCGCGCGATGCGGCCGCGCGACATCGGGTTCGTATAGAATACCAATTCTTCGGTCATGACGTCCTCCTCGTGTTGCTGGTCCCACGGAATCAATAGCGCAGCGATGGCCGCCTGCAAGTCCCGGCCGTTAGAGCGGCTTGCGATATTGGATGAAGCCGGAGCGCTCGGCGATCCTGTCATAGAGCCGTCGGGCCGTTGCGTTGGTCTCGTGGGTCATCCAGTAGAGCCTGCCTGCGCCGTTGGCGCGGGCGAGGTCGGCGACGGCCTCGATCAAAGCGGCCCCGGTGCCGAGCCCGCGCTGGCTGTTTTCGACATAGAGATCCTGCAGATAGCAGGTCCATTGCGGCAGCCAGCAGGAACGGTGAAAGATGGCATGGACGATGCCGACGAGACGGCGGTCTTCGTCGAAGGCGCCGAGCGCGTGCATCGGTTCGTCAGGATCGTGGAAGCGAGCCCAGGTGAGATCTGTGGTTTCGGGCGGGATGACCACTTCATAGAAGCGCTGATAGGCCTCCCATAGGGGTTCCCAAACGGCGCGGTCCGAGGATTCAAGCGGTCGCAGGATGGCCGTCATCGGTTCATTCTCCCAAAATAAAACGGCGGGGAAAATCCCCGCCGCTTCGATGTTATCTCGGAAAGACCGGCTTACGCCATGGCCTTCTGCAGGTTCTGGTCGATCTTGTCGAGGAAGGCGGTGGTTGAGAGCCACGGCTGGTCGGGCCCGATCAACAGCGCCAGGTCCTTGGTCATGAAACCGGATTCGACGGTGTCGACGCAGACCTTTTCGAGCGTTGCGGCGAAGCGGGCAAGCTCGGCATTGTCGTCGAGCTTGGCGCGATGCGCCAGGCCGCGCGTCCAGGCGAAGATAGAGGCGATCGAGTTCGTCGAGGTTTCCTGGCCCTTCTGATGCTGACGGTAGTGGCGGGTGACCGTGCCGTGCGCGGCTTCGGCTTCGACCGTCTTGCCGTCGGGCGTGAGCAA